>PNAZ01000121.1 GCA_003169655.1 Chloroflexota bacterium | reverse complement strand
GTGGCCACAGGGACGATCGGCTCGGGCTCTGGCTCGGCGGCAAGGATCGGCTCGGGCTCTGGCTCGGCGGCGACGACCGGCTCCGGCTCTGGCTCGGCGGCGACGACCGGCTCCGGCTCCGGGGCCGGCGACGGGACGAACTTCCAGACCGGCTGGGCGATCGGCTCCGGTTGTGATTCGGTCGCGGGCTGAGCCTGCTCGGCGGGCTGAGACTGGGTCGGGGCCGGCGATCCGTCGACCGGCGATACGGCCGGCACCGAGCCGGCGGAGCGGGGCTGGACCCGGAAGCGCCCGAGCAGGCGGGTCGTCCGCTCGGCAAGCTCGACGGCTCGAGCGTCGGCCTCCCGAGCAGATGCAGGGGCACCCACTGCGGTCGCTGGTTCGGGCTCCTCTGCGGCCAGCTCGGCGACCGGCGCCGGCGACGGCTCATCCGGCGGTGTCACGATCCCGGCGGCGGCCGGCTCATGGCCATTTGTCGGCTCCGGCACGGGAGCGTAGCCCGTGAACGGCCGTGCCCAGAAGTCCTTCGCGCCCGGTTCGGACTGCAGGGCCTCGGCGGGCTCGACTGCCTCAGCATGGGTCGCGGCCTGGATGAGCTCGGCCTCGTCAGTCGGGGACTCGGCCGGCGCGGATGGCGCCCCGGCACCGTTGAGCGACTCGGCCGGCGGCCCCATGGGGATCGCCGCCTCCGGATCCCGGAACAGGTCGATCGTGGGCCAGGCAGAGCCGACGATCCGGGCCGGCTCGTCGGCGGCTGCGGCGGGCTCGGCAACGGGCGCGGCCGGCGCCGGGAATCCCGCGCTGGGTTCCTCCAGCGGGCCATGGCCGTTCCGGGCGGCCGCGGCGCCGAGTGCCTCGTCGAGCGGGCTCGGGCTGGCGAACGGGGCGCCACCGCCGCCGGCCAGCAGGTCGTCCAGCGGCGAACGGAGCTGGCCGCCGCCGACCGACAGGGGCGCGCAGCTCAGGCAGCGTCCCTCGGTGTCGTTCCAGCAGTTCGCGCAGGTGTACTGGCGGCAGGACATGCAGAACTGGAAGGTCTGGTGGAACGCGTCGAGTTGACCGCCGCTGACCTCGCGCTCCTCTTCCGAGCGTGCCTCGGCGAGGGCTTCGTCGAGCGACGCGTCCTCGCTCAGGACGTAGTTCTTGAGGCCCTTCGAGAGGATCTTCAGCTTGCCGATCCGGCGCTTCTTCGGGATGGCCGCCTCGAACGTGTAGCGCGTGCCACAACGCTCGCAGAACGACTCGGTCAGGATTTCAGTCATGCGACTTTCACGCGGGGGACACTGCTCGGGGTATCGCGCTCCCCGAGCGGGGCGAGAGTATAGCGCAGGGTCCCGATCAGACCCTCCTCCGCAGGTACCCCGGCCGGCTCCCGATGGTACCGCCGGGCGATGCCCCGAAAGTCGCCCCGGATCGACGGTCCGGCTCGCCTGCTAGACTCCGGCCGACCATGCAGCCGATCTCCGCGGTGGAGCGCTTCCTTGAGCGGTTGCTCGAGCGGCCCACTGCCCGCCTCTTCCGATCACAGCTCCAGCCGATCCAGATTCAGCGCCGGATCGAGCGCGAGATGGAGAACCGGCGGCAGCTGGTCGACGGCCGGCCGCGCGTCCCCGACCGCTATGCCGTGCACCTCTCACCGGCCGACATCGGGGTGCTCGGTGCGCGGGCCGCCGAGCTCGCCGCCGATCTGGCCGACGAAGCACTTGCCTTCGCCCGGGGCCACGGCTATTCCCTCGACCACGCGCCGACGGTCGAGATCGTGGTCGACCGGGCGGTCGCCACGGGCGAGGTCCGGGTGGTTGCGGCGCGCAGCGATCCAGGGCACGGGCGTGCGCAGCGTGCGACGGGCGACGACCCGGCCGACCCGGACCTGCTCAACACCCGGGCCTTCGAGGTCCAGCCACTGCCGGTGCCGGCCGCGGCCCTGCTCGAACAGCGGCCCGATGGTCGGGGCCGGCGGATCGTCCTCGATGGCAAAGTGCTGACTATCGGCCGGGCTTCGGACAACAGCCTCGTCCTGGACGACCGGCGGGTGTCGCGCCATCACGCCCGTCTCCAGGGCCGCCAGGGGATGCTGATCCTGTCCGACCTCGACAGCGCGAACGGCTCGCGGGTGAACGGCGTCGCGATCTCCGAGGTTGCCCTGGGAGCCGGCGATCGAATCGAGATCGGGACCACCGTCTTTGTGATCGAATCCGTCGCAGCTGGTTAATGGATCCATATGTCATCGCGATCTGGATCGTCCGGATCGCCTTCCTCGGCGGTCTGTACCTGTTCATGTTCGGGGTCGCCCGGCTGCTCCTGCGCGACCTGCGCGCCGCGACTCGGGATCCGGGTGGCGCCCTGGCCCGGCTCGTCGTGGTCGGTTCGGAGGTGAGCGAGCCGCCGCGTGGGACGGTCTTCGGCCTGGACGCCGTGGCCACCATCGGCCGCGACGTCAACAACTCGATCGTGGTCGAGGATGACTTCGCGTCGACCGAGCACGCCGTGCTCACCTTTCGCGGTCGAGCCTGGTACGTNNTCAGCGCGATTGCCTACGGCGACGAGCTGCAGATTGGCCGCGTTCGCTTTCGCTTCGAACGGGCCCGGCGATGACCGCGGCGACGGGCCTACGGCGATCAGCAGCGGCATCCCGGATCCGGCCGCGCGCCCGGCGGCGGGAGTCCGGCCTGCTGGTTCTGGTCGCGGTCGTCCTGGTCCTGGGCAGCGTCTCCCTGGGGGTCACCCAGCGCCAGCTCGCCGGCCAGCCGCTGGCCTGGCTGCCGGCCGATGCCGGCCAGCTCGCGATCTACCTTGGCGCCCTCGTCGCGGCCCACCTCACGCTGGTGCTTGCCGGACGTCGCTCGGACCAGGTCCTGCTGCCGACGATCGGTCTGCTGGGCGGGATCAGCCTGCTGCTGATGGAGCGCCTGCCACAGTCGCTCGTCACCCAGTCGCTGGCCGGCCGGAACTTCGGGCTCGCCTCGATCCAGCTCGGCTGGCTGCTGCTGGCCATCGCGGTCATCACCGCCACGGCGGTCATGGTCCGCTCCGACGCCTGGCTGCGCCGCTACAAGTACACCTGGGCCGCCGCCGGGATCGCCCTGCTGCTGCTCACCTTCCTGTTCGGCAACGAGGTGAACGGTGCGCTCCTGACGATCGAGGTCGGACCGTTCAGCGGCCAGCCGACGGAGCTGATCAAGGTGATCCTGGTCATCTTTCTGGCCGGCTACCTGTCCGACTTCCGGCCGTTGCTCGTGTCGGCCAGCATGCGTCTCGGGCCGCTCCGGCTGCCACCGGTGCCGTACCTCCTGCCGATGCTGGCGATGTGGGCGATGGCCCTCGGGATCGTGGTCATCCAGCGCGACCTCGGCGCGGCGCTGCTCTTCTTCGCGGTCTTCCTGGCCCTCGTCTACATCGCGACCGCGCGGGCCAGCTATGTCGTCCTGGGCCTGCTGATGTTCGTGGCCGGCAGCCTGATCGCTTACCAGCTGTTCGGAACGGTCCGCGACCGGGTGGACATCTGGGTCAACCCGTTCATCGATGCCAGCGGCAAGGGCTACCAGGTCGTCCAGTCGCTGTACGCCTTCGGCCGGGGCGGGATCCTGGGCACGGGCCTGGGCGCCGGCCTGCCCCTTGTTGCGGGCCGGCTGCCGATCCCCGCGATCCACACTGACTTCCCGCTCGCGGCGTTGGGCGAGGAGCTGGGCCTGCTCGGCGTCCTCGCGATCCTGGGCCTGTACCTGGTCGTGATCGAGCGCGGCCTCCGAGTTGCCGCCTCGGCCGCCGATGACTTCCGGGCGCTGCTGGCGGCCGGGCTGACCCTGGTCGTCGGGGTGCAGGCGTTCATCATCGCCGCCGGCAACCTCAAGCTGATCCCGCTGACCGGGGTGACCCTGCCGTTCATCAGCTACGGCGGCTCGTCGCTGCTGGCCAACGGGGTGGTGGTCGGCCTGCTGCTGGCCCTCTCGGATCGGGGCGTCGAGGCGCCCCCGCCGCCGAGGCCGGCAGGGAGCCGGCGGCCGGCGTTCCTGGGCGGACCAGCGCGAGGCGCCCGATGAACGCCCGCGACCGTGCGCCGATCGGGCAGGGGATCGCCCGGGTCGGATTGATCCTCAGCCTCCTGTTCGGCCTGATCGCCGTCGGGGCCGGCTACTGGCAGGTCGCCCGGGCGTCCGACCTCAGCCGCGCGCCCGACAATCCACTGGTCATCGCCGCGGCCCGGGACGTGATCCGGGGCCGGATCCTCGACCGTTCGGGGGCGGTCCTGGCAACCAGCCGGAACGACGCCAACGGCGAGCCGTACCGGATCTACGCCGACCGGTCGCTGGCGCCCCTGATCGGCTATTCCTCGCCGGTCTACGGGACCGCCGGCCTGGAGCGGGCCTACAACGCGGAGCTGAGCGGCCTCGGCAGCCCGAACTCGCTGGACGACCTGCTGTCCAAGCTGGCGCCCGGCAATACCCGCGGCGACGACCTGACCCTGAGTCTCTCGCTCAAGCTCCAGGAGGCCGCCGTCAAGGCGCTTGGCTCGGACCGGGGCGCGATCGTGATGCTCGACCCGCGGACCGGCCGGGTCCTGGCGATGGCCTCCACGCCGACCTTCGACGCGAACGCGATCGCCAACCCGGTGACCGCCGTCGCCGCGTTCAAGCGGACCGCCGCGGCCGCTGGCCAGCCGTTCCTCGACCGGGCGACGATGGGCGAGTACGTGCCCGGCTCGGTGTTCAAGATCGTGACCTCGATCGCGGCCCTCAGCTCGGGCGCGATCAGCACCTCGACCACCTACCCCCAGCAACCGGCCGCGGAGAAGACGGGCCTGCTCGTGTCGGGCTTCCGGATCCACGACGGCCACCACGACTTCACCGGCTCGCTGGCCCTGGACTACGACCAGGCGATCGAGGTCTCGTGCAACATCTACTTCGCCCTGACCGGGCTGCGCACCGGCGGGGCCGCCCTCGCCGACTACGCCGGCCGGCTGGGCTTCGGGGCTCCGATTCCGTTCGACCTGCCGACGGCGGCCAGCCAGGTGACGAACGGCGGCGGCAGCTTCGGGGGCGGGTTCAAGGACGACGTCGAGCTGGCCAACGCCGCCTACGGCCAGGCCGAGACCCTCGTCACCCCGCTCCAGATGGCCCTCGTTGCGGCGACCGTCGCGAATGGCGGCGTGGAGATGAAGCCGCAGCTGGTGACCTCGATCGCCGGGCCGGGCGGGCGGCAGACGATCAATCCGGAGGCCCTGGGCTCAGTCATGACCCCCGGCGTGGCGGGCACGATCGGGGATGCGATGCGGCTTGCCGTCGAGAGCAGCTGGGGCCGGATCTTCACCAGCGGGGCGGCCATCCCCGGAATCCAGACAGCGGGCAAGACGGGCACCGCCCAGATCGGCGGCAGCGCCGAGCCCAACTCCTGGTTCATCGGCTACGCCCCGGCCAGCAATCCCCAGGTCGCGATCGCGGTGGTCGTCGAACAGGGCGGCCACGGCTCGGCCCGGGCCGCGCCGATCGCCGGTTCGCTGATGGGCCTGTGGCTCAAGACGCTCAACCCATGAGCGGCCCACCGGCCCGGCGCCCGATCCTCGAACGCCTCGGCCTGGCCCTGATCGCGCTGGTCCTCGGGGCGCTCTTCGGCGGGATGGCCGTGGCAGCCTGGATCGGCGGTGAGCTGTTCCTGGCGGTGATGGGTGGGATCGGCTGCGCGATGACCCTGTGGGTCGGCGGCCTGACGCTCATCCGGGGCTGAGGGCGTCGCGTTGGGGCTGACGTTAACGTCGTGATGATCGCGGCTCATCGGCCGCAGACCTTCAGGTCGGATCCTCGACCTCGATGCGATCACCGGCGCGAGCGTCACGCAACCTGTGGCAGTGGTCGCGTGGCAGCCGTTCGGGCGCAGTCGCCTCCGGCCGGCCGCGTTCAGGGATCTGGATCGTCGCCACGGATCTCACCCAGGTCGGCGCGTCGGCGCCTGGCCGTCTGTTCGAGGAGCTTGGCGACGAGGGCCGTCCAGCCGGTCTGGTGGCTGGCTCCGACGCCGCGGCCGTTGTCGCCGTCGAAGTATTCGAAGAACGGAATCCGGTCCGCCCAGCTCGGATCGGGCTGGAGTTGGTCGGCCGCCCCGAGGACCGGGCGGCGGCCATCGGCGTCGCGCACGAAGAGGCCGACGAGGCGGTCCGACAGGTCCCAGGCGAGCTCGTCGAGCTCGCGGAACTGCCCCGAGCCGTAGGGCATCTCCACCTTCAGGCTCCCGCCGTGATAGTGGTGGAAGGTCAGGTACGCCTCGATCAGCAGGTAGTTGATCGGGAACCAGACCGGTCCGCGCCAGTTCGAGTTGCCCCCGAACAGGCCTGACTGGGACTCGGCCGGCTCGTAGCCGATCATGTACCCCTGTCCGCCCGGCAGGGTCAGGCTGACCGGATCGGCCAGGTGTTCACGGCTCAGCGAGCGGATGCCGTGCGGGCTGAGGAACTCGTCGGGGTCGACGACCCGCCGGGTGATCCTGCGCAACCGATCACCGTGGACGAGCGACAGCAGGCGCCGTTCGCCGACGCCCGGCTCGGTCCAGCTGGCCACGTGCCGCGCGAGCTCCGGCCGGTTGGTCAGGAACCAGCGCATTCGGCGCCGGAAATCGGGCAGGGCGGCGATCGCCCCGGGCTCGAGGACGTAGACGGCCAGCAGCGGGATCAGTCCGACGAGCGAGCGGATCCGGAGGGGCACGACGTCGCCCGAGTCGAAGTGAATCGCATCGTAGTAGAAGCCATCCTCCTCGTTCCACAGGGAGACGCCGCTGCCGCCCAGATTGTTCAGGGCCCCGGCGATGTACAGGAAATGCTCGAAGAACTTCGTGGCGATGTCTTCGTAGACCAGGTCGTCCTGGGCCAGCTCGAGGGCGATCGCCAGCATGTTCAGGCAGAACATCCCCATCCAGGCGGTGCCGTCGGCCTGGCCGAGGTGGGCGCCGCCGGGCAGCGGAGCGTCACGGTCGAAGAGGCCGATGTTGTCGAGGCCCAGGAAGCCGCCCTGGAATACGTTCGCGCCGTCGAGGTCCTTGCGGTTCACCCACCAGGTGAAGTTCAGCAGGAGCTTGTGGAAGACGCGCTCCAGGAAGTGCAGGTCGGCCTTGCCGGTGACCCGCCGATCGATCTGGTAGACGCGCCAGGCGGCCCAGGCGTGGACCGGTGGGTTGACGTCTCCGAAGCGCCATTCGTAGGCAGGCAGCTGGCCGTTCGGGTGCATGTACCACTCGCGGGTCAGGAGGAGCAGCTGGGCCTTGGCGAAGCTCGGGTCGATGACCGCGAGGGCAACGCAGTGGAAGGCCAGGTCCCAAGCGGCGAACCAGGGGTATTCCCAGTTGTCGGGCATCGACAGGATGTCCTTGGAGTTGAACTCGCGCCACTCGGCGTTGCGACCGACCCGACGTGAGGCCGGCGGAGGATCTCCGGGGTCGCCGTCGAGCCACTCGTTGACGTCGTAGTGGTAGAACTGCTTGCACCAGATGAGCCCGGCGAAGGCCTGCCGCTGGACGAGCCGTTCGTCCTCGGTCAGCGTCTCGCCGCCAACGTCCGCGTAGAACGAATCAGCCTCGGCGATCCGATCGGCGAAGGTGGCCGCGAACCCGGCGAACGGATCCGTGTCGCCGGCCCCCTCGGCCGCTGCCCCCAGGCGCAGCCGCAGTCGCAGGCTGGCGCTCGCGCCTGCCTCGATGACCAGGCGCTGGTGGCTGGCGGCCTTCGATCCGACCAGGCCCGGATTTACAGCCGTGGCTTCAGCGTCGATCAGGACCCGATGGAACGCATCCTTGACGTACGGTCCGGCGTTCCGCACGCCCCACAGGCGTTCAGCGTTTGATTCGTTCTCCGTGAACATGAGCTCGCCGGCGGCGTCGATGTCGAGCCGGATCTGACCAAGGCGATCGTCCTCGCCGACGATCGTCGAGCGCGAGGCATCGGGTCCGGCCGGGCCAGCTTGCAGGCGCGGCCGTTGCTCGTCGCGGCCCCAGGACCAGCTGTTGCGGAACCATAGCGTCGGCAGGAGCCTGATCGGCGCGGGATCGGGCCCCATGTTCCTTACCGTGAGCCGGACGAGGATGTCGTCGGGGCCCGCCTTGGCGTATTCCACGCCGACGTCAAACCAGCGGCCGTCGGCAAAGATCCCCGTGTCGACCAGCTCGTACTCGGCGTCTGCGCGCGTCCGGCGCGCATTCTCGGCGACAAGGTCGGCATACGGAAACGCGGCCTGGGGATAGGCGTAGGCCGCCTTGAGGTAGCTGTGGCTGGGCGTCGCGTCGAGGAACCAGTACAGCTCCTTGACGTCTTCACCGTGATTGCCTTCGGGTCCGGACAGTCCGAAGGGCCGTTCCTTGAGGATCGGGTCGTGCTCGTTCCAGAGAGTCAGGCCGAAGCACAGCCGGCCGTGATCGTCGCTGATGCCCAGGAGGCCGTCTTCGCCCCAGCGGTAGGCGCGCGAGCGAGCCTGATCGTGGGTCAGGTACGTCCATGGCTGGCCGTCGGCCGAGTAGTCCTCGCGGACGGTGCCCCACTCGCGGCTGGACAGGTAGGGACCCCAGCGCTGCCAGTGGACGCTGCCGGCATCCCGTTCGGCCAGCCGCCGCCGCTCGTGATTCGACTCCGACCTAGGTCTGGCGCTCATGTCCGCCTATCGTGGGCCGTCTGCCGATGGCGTGCTGAATCCTCCGGGCCGCGTCACGATTGGAACCGGATGCACGTCCCTGGCGTACGATCTCCCGACACGCCCAACCGCCGGTCCCGCGCCGGTCCAGCCCAAGCCGATCGCCGCGCGGTCGGCGCCCGTCACCGAGGGAGCCCGATGACGAAGATCCAGGCGACCGGCGAGAAGGTCGTCGCCAACGTCGAACGCGTGATCGTGGGCAAGCACCACGAGGTGCGCCTGGCCATGGTCGCCCTGATGTGCCGTGGCCACCTCCTGATCGAGGACGTGCCGGGCACGGGCAAGACCGTCCTGGCCAAGGCCCTCGCCCGCAGCCTGGGTTGCACCTTCCGGCGCATCCAGTTCACCCCGGACCTGCTGCCCTCGGACGTCACCGGCCTGTCGATCTACAACCAGAAGACCCAGGAGTTCGAATTCCGGCCGGGCCCGATCATGGCCCAGGTCGTCCTGGCCGACGAGATCAACCGGGCCACGCCCAAGACCCAGTCGAGCCTGCTCGAGTGCATGGAGGAGCGCCAGGCGACGATCGACGGCACGACCTATCCGATGCCCGATCCGTTCCTGGTGATCGCCACCCAGAACCCGATCGAGTACGAGGGCACCTTCGCCCTGCCGGAGGCCCAGCTCGACCGGTTCATGCTCCGGCTGCGCCTGGGTTATCCCCAGCCGATCGAGGAGATCGTGATCCTTGACGAGCAGAAGCGGTCCCATCCGCTCGACGAGCTGGTCGAGGTCTGCTCGAACGACGAGCTGCGCGAGATGCAGGCCGCGGTGCGCGAGGTCTATGTCGACAGCTCGGTCAGCGAGTACATCGTCCGGCTGGTCAACGGCACCCGTAACCATGCCGACGTCTATCTCGGAGCATCGCCGCGCGGTTCGATCGCGCTCTATCGGGCCAGCCAGGCCTATGCCGGCTTGATGGGCCGCGACTACGTGATCCCGGACGACGTCAAGGCGCTGGCCGAGCCGTGCCTGGCCCATCGCCTGATCATCAAGACGAGCGCCACGATCCACGATGTGCTGCCCGCCCAGATCGTGCGCGAGCTGCTCGACACGCTGCCGGTCGGACCGCCGTCGGCCACCCTCAATGGACCGCGCGAGATCGCCGCCGGCACGCGGGATGACCCCGCCCAGCGCGTGGCCCGCTGAGGTCGCGGTTCGATGCTGCGCCGGCTGCCGATCGTTGCACTGGCGATCATCCTGGTCCTGGCGGCCTTCTCGTCCGGCCTGCCCTTCCTGTTCTACCTGCTCTACCTGGGCATCCTGGTCATCGGCGGGAGCTACGTCCTGACCCGCCTCGGGCTGGCTGACCTGGAGGCCGGCTACGCCGTCGGACAGGTCACCGGTCACGTCGGTGAGCAGCTCAAGGTGACTTACACCCTGCGCAACGCGGGCCGGATGCCGAAGCCCTGGCTGGAGGTCCACAACCCGACCAGCCTGCCGGTGGCGATCCCGGGTCGGGCGATCGGGATCGGATCGCGGGCCGAGCGCTCCTGGATCGCCCGCGTGCCGCTCACCCGTCGCGGCCATTTCCGGATCGAGCCGCTCCAGGTCCGGACCGGCGATCCATTTGGCTTCTTCGAGGCGTCGGCCGTGGTCGGCCAGCCGATCACCCTCGTCGTCTACCCGCGGGTGGATCCGCTGCCGCTGTGGCGGCTGCCGTCGGCCAACATCGAAGGCAGCCACGCAGCGCCGGAACGGACGATCCAGACCAGCCCCTTGGCGACCAGCGTCCGGCCCTACGCGCCGGGCGACGGCTTCAACCGGATCCACTGGAAGTCGACCGCCCGGCAGGGCGAGATCCAGGTCAAAGAGTTCGACCTCGAGCAGACCGCCGACGTGTGGCTGTTCGTGGACCTCGAGACCCGCGTCCAGGAGGGTGCCGGCCAGGCCTCGAGCGTGGAGCTGGCCGTCCGAGTCGCCGCCTCGATCGCCGACAAGTCGCTGGGCGAGAACCGGGCGGTTGGGCTGACGGCCTACGGCCATCGGCTGGCCGTCCTGCCCGCCGACCGGGGTGGGCGCCAGTACCTCAAGCTGATGCAGCTCCTGGCGGCCGTCGAGGGCGACGGCTCGACGCCCCTGGTCGAGGGTCTCCTCGCCAGCCTGCCCCGCCTGCGCCGGGGGATGACCGCGGTCGTGGTCACCCCGTCGCTGGATCGGGCCTGGGTCCGGCCCCTGGCCAGCCTGCGCGCCCGGGGGATCGCCACGGTGGTCGTCGCCATCCAGGCCGTGCTGCCCGAGCCGGGCTCCGACCGCGCCCTCCAGGCGCGGGCATTGGGCCACGCCCTGGCCGAATACGAGCTCGCCAGCTACACGATCGTCACCGAGCGCCCGCTCGGCGCGCAGCTCGCCCGGATGGCCCGATGACCGTCCGCCGGCCCGCCCGCCTCCCGCTCGCCCCGGTCGAGGGTTGGCTGACCCTCGTCCTGGTCGTGGCCATGGCCGTCTGCCTGGCCTGGTCGATCAACGAGGCCCGCTGGGTGCTCGGTCGACCCGTCCTGACCTCGTTCCTGCCGTACGCCGCAGTGGGCGGGGCGCTGTGGGGCTTCATCTCGGCCAAGGCCGGCTGGCCGCGCTGGCTGGCCCACCTGCTGGGCGCCGTCTTCGCCGCCCTGCTCCTGCCGATCGCGGTCGGCGGGATCCTGCTCAACGGCAATTTCACGCCCGGGCCGGCCTTCATGGCGACCGCCAATTCGGCCATCGAGGCCTACCTCGATCTCGCGTTCCGGGGCCTGGCGTTCACCCTCCAGTACGGTCACTTCATGCTGTTCCTGGGGATCCTGTGCTGGGGGACCGGCCAGTTCACGAGCTATGCCGTGTTCGGCCATCACCGGCCGTTCAATGCCGTCATCATCTCCGGCCTGGCCCTCGTCCTGGACATGAGCATCACCCGTGACGACCAGCTCGGGATCCTGATCTGGTTCAGCCTGGCTGCCCTGTTCGTGCTGATCCGGCTGCATGCCCTCGACGAGCGGTCCACCTGGCTCCGCCATCGGCTGGGCGAGGCGGGCTCGCTGTCGGGAACATACCTGCGAGCGGGCAGCACGTTCGTGACCATTGCCGTGCTGGGCGCCCTGGCCCTCACATCGACGGCGTCCTCGGCACCACTGAACGGCATTGGCCGCGGCCTGGACCAGAAGCTGGTTGAGCTGACCCATGGCCTGGAAGCCATCTTCCGGACGGGCGGGTCTGGGACGCGGATCAATCCTGTCAACTTCCTGACCTCGACCTCGATCACCGGCTCGTGGTCCACGGACTCCACCCAGATCCTCCGGATCAAGGTGCCCGCCGGGGACGCCGGCCAGTACCACTGGCGGGCGGTGGCCTACGACTTCTTCGACGGCCAGAACTGGAGCATCACGAAGCCGACGACGACCTCGGTCGCCCCCGGCGGCTCGCTCCTGGCGGGTACCCTGGATGATCCCGGCACAGCCGCCGAGCGCCAGAAGGTGACCATCTCGGTCCACGAGCTGAGTGACGACCCGCCCAACGTCTTCGCTCCCGACGCGCCGCTCAGCACGACCGCCGACGCGACAGTCGCGCTGCTCGGCCAGGCGCCGAACGCGTTCATCGGCGCGATCACGAAGTCGTCGTCGGCCGACTACTCGGTCACCGCCGAGGTGCCGATCGACTACGCCAAGGACCCGGTCCATGGCCTGACTGAAAACCAGCTGCGGGTCGCGGGGACCGACTATCCGGCCGCCGCCAAGCAGTACTACCTCCAGCTCACCCAGGCCGTCAAGACCGGCCCGCAAACCTTGAAGCTGCTGGCAGACATCAACGCCGCCCACCCGAGCGCGCTCGCCAACCCGTACGACTTCAGCAAGACGGTCCAGGACTACCTCAAGGACGAGGGTGGCTTCCACTACCAGGCCAACGTCCAGGGGGTCGACTGTAAGGGCGCCGGGGTAGTCGAGTGCTTTGCCACGTCGAAGGTCGGCTACTGCGAGTACTACGCCAGCACGATGGTCGTCCTCCTGCGCCTCGAGAAGATCCCGGCCCGGATGGCCGAAGGCTTCCTGCCCAGCACCCCGGACGCGAATGGGATCGAGACGATCGACCGCAGCGCGTCCCACGCCTGGGTCGAAGTCTATTTCCCAGGCTACGGCTGGATCACCTTCGATCCGACCGGCGGCGGCGTCGGCGTGCCGGTGACCCTGCCGCCCGGCCCGGTGGTCACGCCCCGCCCGACGATCAGTGCGGCGCCGGCCGGCAGCGGAGGCGACGACCTCCGCCGGACGCTCCGACCACCGCCCAACCAAACCTCGTCGGCCACCATCCAGAGCTCCGGCGGACCGACCGGCGGTTTCGTCCTGATCGGGCTGCTCCTGATCGCGATCATGGGCGTCCTGGTGGTCGTGGCCTGGCAGCGCGGTCCACGAACGGCCCAGGAGCCCGATCGGGTCTACGGCGGGATCGTCGGCCTGGCCCGCCGCTTCGGCTTCGGGCCCCGTCCGAATCAGACCGTCTACGAGTATGCCGGCGGGCTGGGCGACATCCTGCCCTCGGCGCGGCCCGACCTGCAGACCGTGGCTGTGGCCAAGGTCGAGGTCGCCTACGGCCGGCGGACGCTTGGACCGGATCGGCTCGACGCTCTCCATCGGGCCCAGCGCCATCTCCGGGTGCTCCTCCTGGGCCTGATCTTCCGGCGCTCCGAGCGGCGCGCCCGGCGCCGGGGGCGGACGCTCCGGCCCTGACCGGCCCTGACCGGCCCTGAGACGCCCGGACAGCTACAGCGCCCCTGATGCGCTCCGGTCAGGATCCTTGCCGGCGGACGCTTCGGGATCCTGGAGCGGGCCAAGATGATCCTGCAGGTTGTGCGCCCGCAGGACGGCCATCCCGTCCTGGATCCCGACGATCGTGATCCCGGTCAGGCCGAACGAGAATGACCAGAACCGCTCGAGGGGCAGGTCGAGGAGGGCCAGCAGGGCGATCTTGAAGACGCCGTCGTGGCCGACGAGCAGTGACCAGGCCAGGCTGCTGGAAGGTGGCGGGTAGCCGGCGGCCGACGTCCGCGCCGCGGCGCCCGACCTCAAGCTTGCGGCGGAGTGACGGAAGCCGAAGCCATCCAGACCGGCCGCTTAACCTTTGATTAACCGAACGCGCCTGTAGTGCCGCGGCAGGATTGTCGGCAGGGAGCATCGGCATGTCGGATATTTTCAGCGTTCTCCAGTCGGCCTACACTTCGGCGCCACTGACCCCGCAATCCAGCAAGCCCTACACCGCCGTCGATCCCAAGAGCTACCAGGGCAGCTGGCAGGGAACCTATTCGAACAACCAGAAATTCGAATTCACGATTTCCGAGGTCAACGGCTTCCGCGCCCAGGTCAAGTACCAGAGCGGGGGGACGGTTCAGTACCAGCAGGTCCTGATCAGGAACAGTTCGTTCCGGATCGGCGACACCAAGTTCTCGCTGACGGGGACCGGCACGGCCCAGATCGCGAACGCGGTAACCGACCCCGTGACCGGCAACACCAGCCTAGTCCAGGGCAACGCCGCCCTGCAGAGCTGAGCCGGCGGCTACGCCTTGAAATACGCATTCTGCCGCCAGGCCGCCTCTCTCGGTTTTGTGTAGTGTTATTATTCATGAGATTGGGTCTTCGACGCTTCGCTCTTCCCAACAAGTTGTGGCGCGGGCGCGACAACTATCGAATCTTCGCAGAAGAACAGTCGTCGTTCGGATCGCGCGGCCTACGGTAGATAGTGCGGCCGTGCTCGCCGTTCGGGTCTGTAATCGTGGAAACGATGTTGGACCTCGCCGGTATCGGCCAAGCTACGTGGCTTCCCTCAAGCAGCTTGGCTCGCTCGAGCGGATCAAGCGAATCATACCGTCCATCGTTCCCCCGAATTAGCTGCCCGCTGACGTTGAAGGACAAATACTCGGCGTCTCGCAGTAATCTCTTCGAAATTGTGAACTTGATCACTGGAGTATGAAACTCGCTCGCAGAAGATGAAAGCGATGCACTTAGAGGATAGTATCGTTCCAGCAAATACCCGCTGTCTTTCTTGGCTCTGTTGGCTGCTCCCGGTGCGACAACAACGGTACGGAACTGATCGAGATGAACAGACGTTGGGAATGGGCGATAGGATTTGAGGAAGCGAATCGTCAGCGCAGAAATTTGGTACAGGCACTCGTCGTCGCTCTCCTCAATCTCAACAGAGCCGGCAAAACTTAGCTCCTGATAGTGACTCGCAAGGTCGAGAGAGCGTTCGCGATAGGCTTCAGCGTCGCCTGTTTTGGCGCACGAAGGCGATAGCACCGTCAGCAAACTCGACAACAATGCCGACAAGATGCGCATTCTGATGCCACGGATCATGCCTTGAAATACGCGATCTGCGTCGTGGTCGCGAGCAGCCGTCCGTTCGGTGACCATAGCTCGCCGCTCTGATCGCCGTAGCTCTTGTGGAAGATTTTCGCGTCGGCGACGGCGAGAACCCGGCTGATGTCCTCGGCCGCGAGCTCTTCCGCAGCGGCGTGGAAATAGGTGGTCAGCGATACTGTGCCGAACGGCACCAGCTCGCCCCTCGCATGAAAAACCCGGCCGAAAAACGCATCCGACATCGACATCAGCGA
>PNAZ01000137.1 GCA_003169655.1 Chloroflexota bacterium | reverse complement strand
GGCGTGCAGTCCTCCATCCAGAACAGGTCGAATGGTTCCAGCGACTTGCCGAGCTTTGCGGCCTGGATCGGAGTCAATCGATGATGGACATCGTGCAGCAAGGGGAGCTCGGGGCCGACCTTGTTGCGGACCGCCTCGAACACAGCCGGCACGTGGCGCAGGTAGGCTCGCGTGTCCCACGACTCTTCCGTCGGGACCGCCGTCCGTCGGGCCGGCTCGTAGTCGTAGCGGGGTCCCGAACCGCCACCTGACGCGACGCCGTAGACCGACCCGAGGCCGGGAACCCCGGTCTGGATCCGGATCGCGCGATAGCCGAGTGCGAGGTGCTCATCGATCGACTCGAAGAGGCGCGGAACGTCGGGGCCGCTGGCGTGGCCGTAGGCGAGGAGGCCCTTCCGGCTCGCGCCGCCCAGGAGCTGGTACAGGGGCATCCCGGCGAGCTTGGCCTTGATGTCCCACAGGGCGACGTCCACGGCCGCAATGGCGGCCATCGTCACTGGCCCCCGGCGCCAATATCCGCCGCGGTAGAGGTACTGCCAGATGTCCTCGATCCGCTGCGGGTCGCGCCCGATCAGCAGCGGACAGAGGTGGTCCTGCAAGTAGGAGGCCACGGCCAGTTCGCGACCATTGAGCGTCGCGTCGCCGACGCCCTGGACCCCCTCGCTCGTCGTCAAGCGCAGCGTGACGAAATTGCGTCCGGGGCTGGTGACGATGACCTCAGCTCGCTCGATCTCCATTAAGTCTCCATGTCATGTACAAGGACGAAGCCGTAATGAGCCACAATCGTCGGACCGGGGCAGACGATCTGCAGCGCTACCTTGCGGCCACGGGCCAGAAGCGGACCAGGTAGGACTGTTTGACAACGACTCTTGTGCTGATGGGCGTCTCCGGAGCCGGAAAGTCGACAGTTGCAGATGTGCTGTCGCGCAGGCTCGGGTGGCTGTCTGCTGAAGGCGATTCCTTCCATCCTGCGTCCAACGTGGCAAGAATGGCGAGGGGAATTGCCCTGACTGACGGCGATCGCTGGCCCTGGTTGGACTCGATCGCAGCCTGGATCGGTGTTCAGGAATCGGCCGGCACCGACTGCATCGTGACCTGCTCGGCACTTCGCCAGGCCTATCGCGACGTCCTTCGACGAAACCATCCCTCGGTCTGCTTTGTGCACCTCGTCGCGCCGCCGGAGGTGATCGCCCTGCGGCTCTCTCACCGCAGCGGGCACTTCATGCCGTCTTCACTGCTGCCCAGTCAACTCGAACTCCTGGAATCGCTGGGGCCGTCTGAGCCCGGCTTCACCGTCACGACCGCCGAGCTGCCGGAGGACACGGCGGACAGGATCTGCGTGATGTTGCGAGAACACGGTCGCCTCGCTGAGTCCTAGCCAGGCTGTTTGTCGTCCTACGGTAGTGCGAATTCGATGCCGAGACCAGTGGTCACGGTGGTCATCGGCGGCGGTGAGGCGCTGGGGATGGAGCCCGTGAATTGACACGGGCCTGTGACGCCTCTGACAATGGCTCCTGCGTCTGACTATCCGACAATCCTCGCAGATCAGTGGCTTCGTCGGTATCGGATCGAGGAGGTGATCAATGGCTGACTCGCTGCGGCCGACCGTGATCCGCAAGGCGGACGCCGCGACCTTCATGGAGGGCGACGAGTTCTGCAGGCGGTACGTGAGCACCGGCAAGATCACCTTCGGCACGTCGCTGCTGCAGCCGGGCCAGCGCGGAGCGATCGACGTCGGCCATCCGGATTCACATGAAGTCTTCTTTGTCATCCGCGGCCACGTCCAGCTGCAGACCGAGGGCAGCGAGTATTTCGAGCTGCGCAGCGGTGACGCGATCGTCATGCCGGAAGGGGTCCCCCACACCTTGATCAACGTCGGCGACACGACTGCCCTCGTTAGCTGGAGCGCCGCGCCAAGCCCGTAGGAGAGCACCGTGGACAAGCTCCTCAGCGTTGACCTTGGGACGACCGCCATCAAGACCGCCCTGTTCGATAGCCAGGGGATCATGCTGGCGATCGCGACTCGGGAATACACCCTGTCCACTCCGGCGCCGCTCGCCGTCGAGCTTGACGTTGAGATCTACTGGCAGGCCTTCAAGAGTGGGCTGGCTGAGGTATTGCACGCGGCCGCGGCCGATCCCGGCGAGATCCGCGCCCTCGGGATCTCGGCGCAGGGCGAGACGCTGATCTGTGTTGACGACAAGGGTGGGGCCTTGAGGCCGGCGATCGTCTGGCTGGATAACCGGGCTCAGCAAGAGTCCGACATCCTGGCCTCCGCCTTTGGCAATGGCCCGGCCTACCAGATCACTGGTCAGGTTGCGTTTGCTCCGACCTGGCCGGCGGCCAAGATCCTGTGGCTCAAGCGCAACGAACCGGTCGTCTTCGCCGCCACGGCGCACTTCCTGCTGATCGAGGATTACTTCATCCAGCGCCTGACAGGCCGCGTCGTGTGCGAGGGCTCGCTGGCCACCTCGACGATGTATTGGAACCTGCGGACCCGACAATGGTGGCCGGAGATGCTGGCGTTCCTCGGGATCAGCGAAGGTCGATTGCCGGAGATCATGGAGTCTGGTGTTCCGGTGGCTACGATCCTGCCGAGCGTGGCACGCGAGCTCGGCCTGTCTACCGAGACGATCGTGTGCACCGGGGCGCTCGATCAGGCTGCCGGGGCGATCGGCGTCGGGAATATCCGGCCGGGCGTCTTCTCGGAGAACACCGGCGCCGCCCTGGCCATTTGCGCGACGGTCGCGGAGCCGCTATTCGACCCGGCCGGCGAGATGCCTTGCCATTACCACGGGGTTCCAGGTCTCTACATGGAACACACGTTCACCACCGGAGGCGTGGTGCTGCAGTGGTTCCGAGACACCTTCTGTGACTCAGAGGTGGAGGAGGCAAGGCGGCTTGGCCGGGATCCCTATGACCTTCTCAGCGAGCTGGCATCAGGGATCGAGCCGGGCAGCGAGGGTCTCTCGATGTTGCCCCATCTCCAGGGCGCGATGGCGCCCGAAGCAAATCCGAAAGCCAGGGGTGTGTTCTACGGCTTCACCCTGCGCCACGGTAAAGGCCATTTCGTCCGCTCGATCATGGAGGCCGTCGCCTGCGTGGTTCGGCGCAACGTCGAAGTGATCGAGGAGCTCGGGATTCCGGTGGCGGAAGTCCGGGTGCTGGGCGGAGGCTCTCGCAGTCGCGTCTGGAATCAGATCAAGTGCGATATCTCCGGCAAACCGGTCATCCGGACCGCGAACGAAGAAGCCGCCTGTCTTGGCGCTGCGATCCTCGCCGGTCGGGCCGTTGGGATCTTCGATGATCTCGATCAGGCCGTGGGTCGGATGGTCGTGATCAAGGAGCGGCTCGAACCGGACCCGGTTCGACACGCGGCCTACGAAGAGGTCTACGCGCGATACCGCCAGCTCTACGACGCGATGCGCCCGATGTTCGAGCGAGCCTGACCAGCTGCAGGACCAGGAGACCCAATGTCAGCGTTCATCTTCATGCTCACCCACCACGACTCGACCGTTCCGAACGCGCTGGCTGTCTACGACGAGATCCGCGATACCGACCTCCAACACGTCGGCTTCAAGGACATCGGAGCGAGCCGCGAGACCCTGGAGAAGCTGGTCCGACGGATGCATGAGGATGGTCGCACGGTCTACCTCGAGGTCGTCAGCGTGTCCGCCGAGGACGAGCTGCGATCGATCATGGCCGCGCGCGAACTTGGAGTCGACGTCGTCATGGGCGGCACCCACGTGGACGCCGCCCTACCGGTGCTCGCGGAGAGCGGCCTGCGCTACTATCCGTTCCCGGGCCGGATCGTCGGCCACCCGAGCATCCTCGAAGGCAGCGTCGAGGAGATCGCATCGTCCGCAGCGGACCTCTCGTCTCGCCCGGGCGTCCACGGCCTCGACCTGCTGGCATATCGCCACGCCTCCGACGCCGAACCGATCATCGCCGCCGTGGTGGCGGCCTGCGCCGGACCGGTGGTCGTGGCCGGCAGCATCGAAACCGACGAGCAAATCCGGGCCGTGACCAGGCTCNNCCGGCCCGTCCGCTCGAGCCCAGGTCGAGTGGGCGCTCGCCGCCGCGGATCGCGCCGACGCTCAGTCGGCCTGAGGCCGATCGCCGCCAAGGCAGCGAGCATGATCAGCCGGGACGGGTTGGGCCCTGACCGGCTCCCGCCTGCTGGACCGCCGTGGCCACCTGTGCGCTGTCAGCGGGGGAAAGTGACAGGCGGACNNTCGCTGATCTGTGACGGGCGCCGGGCGCCGACGATGGCTCCGCTGACACCCGGCCAGGCCAGGGTCCAGCCGACCGCGACCGCGGAGATCGTCACCCCGTGGCGCTCGGCAATCGGGCGAAGTGCATCACGCAGCGCCAGGTTGCGTCCGAGGCGGGGTTCCTGGAACTCTGGATCGTTGCGCCGCCAATCCTCCGCGGGCAGGCGTGCAGCGCGATCGGCCGTGAAGGAGTCGGTCAGGAGCCCGGACTGCATCGGGCTGTAGACCAGGACTCCCACGCCGTGGTCGCGGCACCAGTCGATCAGGCCGGCGGTCTCGCGGCGAACCAGGGAGAA
>PNAZ01000056.1 GCA_003169655.1 Chloroflexota bacterium | reverse complement strand
GCCGAGAGCAACATCGTCGACCGCCACATCCGCAGCCTGCGCGTGAAGCTTCAGGACGACTATCGCCATCCGCGCTTCATTGCAACCGTGCCCGGGGAGGGCTACCGGTTCTTGCCGAGCCTCGCCCAACCGTCACGGCTGCCGGATTGACGCTCCGAACCTGACGCCTCTGGTCGTGGTCGTGTCGGTGGTGGTCGTCGGCGCTTGCTACCAGGCGACGGATCGGCGCTGGTGATGTTTGTCTCGGCGCCATCGGGTGCCGATGTTCAGTTGTGGCGAGGAGCAGGATCCTGGGGAATCGTTCCCGACTCTTGTGCCGGAGCGGGCCTCATCAGTTTCGCCAAGCTGGCCGCGCTCCGCTGATCGGCGACGCGATCGCGAAGTTCGGCGATGCGGTCCCGCTGCTCGGCCGATGCATCGCGCTCGCTGGCCGTCCTCACGCGTGAGCGCCGGGTCGCCGCTCGGGCGTCTGCCCGAGCTTCTCGGTCAGCCCGAGCCTGCTCATAGGCCGCCACTTCATCGACGCTTAGGTTCGAACTGGCATTGTGGGTGCCGTCCGCAATCGCCTGCTCACCGTCCGCCGCGAGTTGATCCTGATCCGCATTCGCTTGGTCGATGTCAGACAGCGCTTGATCGGTGTCGGACCGTCCCTGATCGGCATCGCTCGCGGTTTGATCGGTCTTCGATAGGAGCCGGTCGTCGGCTCGCAGCTCATCCATTCGGTATCGTCTCCAATAGCGTGCCTGCCAGTGTTTCGTCTTCGCTCGGCCTGGTCATGACGGCACGTCATCTGGATCTCGGTCCAAGGGCAGGGATTCGAAGAGCCCCGGCCAGAGGCCGGGGCTTCGAAGCGGTTTGCTGGATCTTCCCACTTGGCGATGGTGCACTGTCCCGTACTGGGGCGCCGGGGGCATTCCTATTGGCCACATGGTGAGCCGCACAGCTCCGAAGTTCCGCGGACGGGTCGGACAGGAGCAGAACGGCCGATAGGACCAAACGTCTGCATGAACCAGGACGATCGGCATGGGCTGCAGCGGCGATTGTGGAGTAGCGTTCAGCCATCGGGCCTGATGCTCTGGAGAAGTCGGACCCGGCGGCCATCATCCGAGAGTGCCCGGCTTCACCCAGCCGGGCACTCAACGTGTCCGCGCCTCGCTCATCTGGCCGTTCCTTCCTAATGACGAGCACGTAATGACGTGTCGCGCCAGCCCATGGATAGTCGCGCGAGGGGGTCGACTCAGATACGGAGGGTAGCCATGGGCATCATCAGTTGGATCGTGCTTGGCGCGATCGCCGGGTTTCTGGCGAACATGCTTATTGGCGGTGGTGAGGGGGTGATCGGCACGATCATCCTGGGCATCGTCGGCGCCGTTGTGGGCGGCTACATCGCCGCTGCCGTCTTCCATAAGGGCGACGTGACGGGGGTCAATATCGAGAGCATCGTGATCTCGGTGCTCGGCGCGATCCTGGTCCTGGTCGTCTGGCGAGCCCTGCAGGGGAGTCGTCAGCGGGCATAGGCCCAGCGCGGCGCTTCTGCACGAAATCGCCCGGAGCGGCCCAAGAGCCCCTCCGGGCGATTTCGTGGCGAGTGCACTTGGAGGCTCGCTCGTCGAACCTCTGATCAGGCCGGGCTGTTGGCTCCCTCGAGAACGGAAGTCCCGTCGCCGTTGTTCGAACCGAGGCCCGCCGGATAGTCGAATTCGGTGGGCTCGACCAGGGCGGTCTCCGCCGCGGGGAAGGCGATCGGATCGAGAGCATCGATCTCGCGCCCGTTTCGCCGGTTCGATCGCGCAGCCGAGACCCGCTCGCCCATAGCGCGGAGCGCACCTACGATCCGGGCCCGCGCCGCCGCGTTGCCGAGGAGGACCCAGCCAAACATGCCCGCCGCGAGGAGCCCGCCGACAGCCAAAGGCCAGCGTGGCCGTGAACGACGACGTCCGATGTGAACCGCCGCCGCGGCTCCGGTTACCGCCTTGCCGACATGAGTGGACGACAGGTCGATCGTCGGCCATTCGAAGCTCGAGACGCTCTTGGGGATATGAAGCTCCGGCACATGGAGCTCCGGCAGATGGACGTCCTGAACGGGGAGTTCAAGCATCGGATGGTGTCCGTCGGATGGTGTCCTGCACGTCGCCCAAGCCCTGCTGGACCTCCCCCTGGACCTGCCTGATCTTGCCCCGGGCTTGCTTCGGTTCGTCGCCGGTCACCTTGCCGAGCCCTTCTTCGACCTTGCCCTGGGCCTTGCTGATGGAGCCTTTGGTGTGCTGGTCTGTCATGTCGGGTATTCCCTTCAAGCCTCGGCTTCTCTGTGTGCGTGTCGGCCACCGTGCCGGCACGATCGGACGCAGGATGATCGCCGCCCCCATCACCAACGCTGGAGCGATTCCTGCCGCGACCATTACCCGCGGCGCACCGGCAAAGTAGAACCCGGCGCCCAGGCCGAAGGAGCCCGCGGCCAGCAGGCGGAGGGTCGTGTCGGGCAGACGCTGTAACTCGCTCGTCGTGTCGTTCGCGCCCGCCACAGTCGCATCCCAGGTGCCNNNCCCGGCCGACCTTGGGTCGCTCTTGGCTCATTGGCCCCGTGCCGGATGACGAGGTTGGGCGGAGATGCGGCCGATCGACTACGTCTACGCACGTCGACGTGTGGGTGATCGTGTGCTCTCGGAGAGACGCTGTCATGACGCGTGCGTCATTCACCCTCTCGCTCGGGATGAGGGCGGTCGGCCAACGCCCGATCCATTTACGTACGGTCAGGGGTGACGCCAGGACGCCACAGACGATGAGAAGTAGCCAGTCCAGCCCGGAGACGCGGGGACCGGAGCCCGTCAACCGACCGTTGCGTGCATAAACTGAGCGGCCTACAACGTCCCCGTAGCTCAGTGGACAGAGCAACCGCCTTCTAAGCGGTAGGTCGAAGGTTCGAACCCTTCCGGGGACGCCAATCCGGACGCGGCGACTTGTTGGCCTGCATCATGACGGTCGGTCCTGCCTGGCGTCTTTGAGATGCGCTCCAAGAACGATCCGGACAAGCCTCGCCCGGAATAGGATTCATGGCGTGTCCGGCCGCCACTTGAATCAGTCGACAGCGAGTGCCGAGCCCCGGGTCGACCCCAGCCGTCCGCCCGATCCAAAGGAACGGGCGATCCAGGCTGAAAAGAACCCGGTCAAGCGCTTCGGGAAGATCCTCGGCCCGGGTCTGATCACGGGCGCGTCGGACGACGATCCGTCGGGCATCGGGACGTACGCCCAGGCCGGTGCCCAATTCGGGTTCGCGACCTTGTGGGTCACCATCGTGATGCTCCCGATGATGACCGCGGTCCAGTACATCTGCGCCAAGATCGGCCTGGTGTCCGGCAAGGGCCTGGCCGGCGTCCTGCGCGAGCACCATCCAAGGCTGCTCCTCCCGGCCGTCCTGGCGTTGATCGTTGCAAACACGCTCAACGCCGGTGCCGACATCGGGGCGATCGCCGCGGCGATCAACCTCTTGGTGCCGATCCCGGCGGTCGTGTTCATCGTGCCGGTCAGCCTGTTCATCATCGCCTTGCAGGTCTTTGGCAGCTACCACCTGATCGAAACAGTGTTCAAGTGGTTGGCCCTGGCGCTGCTGGCCTACCTCGCGGCCGCCTTGTTTGCCCGGCCCGACATCGTCCACGTGCTGATGGGGACGCTGATCCCGACGATTCGCTTCGACCCCAAATACATCGGGATCCTCGTCGCCCTGCTCGGCACCACGATCTCGCCATATCTGTTCTTCTGGCAGGCAAGCCAGGAGGTCGAGGAGCAGATCAGCATTGGCCGGCGCCACCTCCGGCACCGTCAGGGTGCGTCGACCTTCGAACTCAAGTACGCCCTCTGGGACACGATCGCCGGCATGGTCTTCTCCGAGGTCGTCGCCTACTTCATCATCCTGGCCACAGGCGCAACGCTGTTCGTTGCCGGCAAGACGAACATCACGTCAGCAACGGATGCTGCCGAGGCGCTCCGGCCGATCGCCGGGGATGCGGCCGCACTCCTCCTGGCGATCGGCTTGATCGGGGCGGGCGTGCTGGCGGTTCCGGTGCTGACCGGGTCCGCCGCGTACGGCGTCTCGGAGGCCTTCGGCTGGAAGTCCGGCCTCGATAGCAAGCCGGGCCGCGCGCCGCAGTTCTACGCTGTCATCGTCGCTGCGACGCTGGTCGGGATGGCGATCAACTTCCTGGGGATCAATCCGATCACGGCGCTCGTCCTGAGCGCCGTCCTGAACGGCTTGATCGCGGGTCCGCTGCTGATCCTCGTGATGCTCGTCTCAAACGACCGCAAGGTGCTGGGCGAGCGCACGAATGGCCGGGTCCTGAACGTGATCGGGTGGATCACCACCGGCGTGATGTGCATCGCTGCGATCGGGCTGATCGCAACGATGCTCCTCGGCTGAGCTTTAGCTGCGCTTTGGAGCTGGCGCAGCATTGGCGGAACGCGCACTCTCGTCCCGGTCGGCAGTCCGAACATCATCGCCGAGGTTCCCGAGGCCTTCACGCACTTCGTCACCGGCGTTCCCGACACGATCCTTGAGACTCGTGCCGTCTAGACCCCTGGCGGTCTTCTTGAGATTCGTTTCGACGCTTCTAGAGGTCCGCTTGACTTCGCCCATTGTAGATGCCGTCCCTTCCTCGATCGTTTAGGGGTTCCGGAGCTGGCGATCGCCGAGCGGCCGCCTCGGAGGGTAGGGTCGAGCATGGCCCGCGCCGCTCATCGAGTCATGACGGTCCGTCATTGCCGAGACAGCACCTCCACCTCGCGCTGATCAGCGTTTGGTCAGCAGCGCAACGCATGGTCGTCCCAGCTCGGCCGTTCATGGCCGGCTCATGACCAGGAGATCCATCCTATGACCACCAGACTCGGCTCAAGGCACCTCGGGCTCGCCATCGGCGTGACTTTCCTCCTCGGCGCGTGCACCGCGACGGGCACTCCTGCGGGAACCTCCGCAGGCAATCCCGGCGGGGCCAGTGCTGCGCCGGCGGCCGGTGCTGCCACGCCAGATGCTGCCGCTGGGGCCAGCGCGGCTCCGGCGGCGGCCGCCGGCAAGGACATCACGAGCTTCGACCCGTGCTCGGTCGTCAGCGACACCGACCTCGTGAAGGCGATCACCGACAGTGCCGGCGACCCGACCGCCCTGGGGACCCTCAAGGCGACCCATGTCGCCGTCGACGGCGCCGACACGGGCCTGCCCGGGGCCAAGGCGTGCAGCCAATCCTGGACCACGACCGACAGCTCGGGTCGGGAGAGCCAGGGTGGCGAGCCGGTCATCGTCACGTTTGACCTGTACAGCAACCTGGCCGAGATCCAGAGCGGCTCGCCGGACAACACGACCGACTACGCCGCCGCCGGCGCCGTCTCATTTGACGCACCCGGGGATGGCGGCGATCCGCACCTCACGAAGGACGGCTACCTCTTCCGGATGAGCGGCAACAGCGACACCGCGCTGCTCAAGGCGATCGCCCTCGGGATCGCCGCTCGCCTCTGAGCGCAGCTTCGGACTGGCTTACGCAGATCCGTGCTCGCTGGTTAAGGGCCGGCCGCGGGCAACCACGGGAGACCGGGGCAATCGTGAGAGGGCCCCGTGGTACTCCCGGACGGGACGAATGTACGGCTTGGCGGTGAACAGGCCCCACCCCTACAGTCCACCCAGCAGCAGGCCGCACTCTACCCGTCGCAACCGGACGGGTCCGGAACGGCCGAAGACGCACCGACGTGAGGCAAACTCGACCGATGGCATCCATGGCCGCCACCGACCTGGGACCGATGCTCACCGCGAGCGAAGTTGCCGAGATGCTCCACCTGCACGTGAACACGGTGAAGCGACTCGGGGACCGCGGCGAACTCCCTTTCTATCGCGTCTGCAAGCGAGGCGATCGGCGCTTTCGCCTGGACGACGTGATGGCCTTCCTCGCCCGCAACCGATAAGTCCCCGGCGGCTGAAGCCGCCAGCCTCCGCGATGGTCCTGGAGCGCTCGCCGCTGGCGGGCGCACGTTGCTGTCCGCGACCCTCCGCTGTCCGCGACCCTCCGGCGCGAAGCCCAATGAGGACTCCTAACGGGGTAGCGAAGCCAGGGTCCGGTCGAGGATCCCGAGCGCCTCGCCCACTTCCTCAGGGCTGACGTCGATCGGCGGGATCAGGCGGATCACGTTGTGGTCCCGGCCGCAGCTCAGGACCAGCAGGCCCGCGTCAGCGCAGCCGGCCATCAGCGCGGACGCCAGGTCGCCGTCCGGCTCGCGTGTCGCGTGGTCCTTGACCAGCTCGATCCCGATCATCAGGCCCGGGCCGCGGACATCACCGATCCGGGGATCCTCGGCGGCTATCGCCCCGAGGCCGCGACTGAGCTCGGCGCCCCGAGCGGCAGCGTTCTCGACCAGGTTCTCGGACTTGATCGTGGCCAGCACGGCAAGGGCCGCGGCACAGGCGACGGGGTTGCCGCCATATGTGCTGCCGTGGGCGCTCCGGCCCCAGCGGACCTGGAGCTCGCGCCGGCTGACGATCGCCGAGAGGGGCAGGCCGTTGGCGATCGCCTTGGCCACGCAGACCACGTCGGGCACGATCCCGGCGCGCTCGAACGACCACATCCGGCCGGTTCGCCCGTAGCCGGTCTGGACCTCGTCGGCGATCAGGATGATCCCGTGGGCGGTACTGAACTCGCGAAGCGCCTGCAGGAACCGGATCGGGGCGGGGTAGTAGCCACCCTCGCCCTGGACCGGCTCGATCAGGATCGAGCCGATCGCCTCCGCCGGGATCGTCGTCCGGACCAGTTCGTCGAGCGCCGCCAGGCAGGTCGTCGTGGCCCGATCCTCATCGCCCCCAAAGTCGCGGTAGGCGGCCGGGAAGGGCAGGAGGTGGACCCCGGGCAGGAGCGGCTCGTAGCCGGCCCGGTAGTTGAGGGCCGAGCTGGTGACCGAAGCCGCCCCGAACGTCCGACCGTGGAAGCCGCCCCGGAAGGCGACAATCCCGGCCCGGCCGGTGGTCCGCCGGGCGAGCTTGAGCGCGGCTTCGATCGCCTCCGACCCGGAGTTCAGGAACATGACCGTGTCGAGCGGGGCCGGGAACGTGCCGGCGAGCTCGGCCGCGAGGCGGACCACTGGCTCGGAGAAGCCGATCGCGGCGGTCGGCACGATCAGCCGGTCGACCTGCTCGTGGATCGCCCGGGTCACCGCCGGGTGGCGGTGACCGAGCGCCGAGACAGCGATCCCGTTGGCGAAGTCGAGGTACGCCTTGCCGTCGGTGTCGTACAGCCGATGGCCGATGCCGTGGCTCCAGCTGCGCTCGAAATAGCGGCCGAGAACGGGGGTCAAGTTCGGGCCGGCGATCGCGCCCAGGTCGATGCCGCTGGCTTGAGGGTCCATCCCGCGAGGATACCGGGCGCGACCGCGAGCGGCACGATCGCGATGGCACAATGGCCGGGTTCGCCCCCCCTGAACGCCGAGGGACCCCCTTCGTGATCGATTTCCGCCTGAGCGACGAGAACCGGCTGGTCCAGGCCAGCGCCCGGGCCTTCGCCGAGGCCGAGATCCTGCCCCACATCCGCGAGTGGGACAGCAACGCTGAGACCCATCCCGAGGTCTTCGCCCGGATGGGCGAGCTCGGCTTCCTGGGCGCCCCGATTCCGGAGTCGTACGGCGGGCTGGGCATGGACTACATCAGCTTCGCCCTGCTATGCGAGGAGCTCGAGCGCGCCGACACCGCCTTTCGGGTGGTCCAGAGCGTCCATGTCGGCCTGAACTCGCTTACCCTCCTGCAATGGGGGACCGAAGCCCAGCGCCAGCAGTACCTGGTGCCCCAGGCCCGGGGCGAGAAGCTGGCCACGTTCGGACTGACTGAGCCGGGCGTTGGGACCGACGCCGGAGCGCTCCAGACGACGGCCCGCCGGGACGGTGACGTCTATCGACTCAACGGCCAGAAGATCTGGATCAGCCTGGCCGACCTGGCCGACCACTTCCTGATCTTTGCCAGCGTCGATCGGGCGAAGAAGCACAAGGGCGTGACCGCGTTCATCGTGGAGCGCGGCTTCAAGGGTCTGTCGACGGGCACCCTCCACGGCAAGCTCGGGATCCATGCCGGCAACACCGGGATCATCAACCTCGAGGATTGCCTGGTTCCGGTCGAGAACCGGGTGGGCGAGGAGGGCGAAGGCTTCCTGATCGCGATGAGCGCGATCGACCAGGGTCGCTACACGGTCGCGGCCGGCGCCGTCGGCCTGGCCCAGGCCTGCCTCGACGCCAGCGTCAAGTACGCCCACGAGCGCGAGACGTTCGGCGAGGAGATCGGCCGCCATCAGCTGGTCAAGCAGATGATCGCCAAGATGGCCGCCGGGACCGAGATCGGGCGGCTCCTCGTATGGCGCGCCGGCTGGCTCAAGAACCAGGGCCTGCGCAACACGCGCGAGACGAGCCTGGCCAAGTGGCACGCGACCGAGCACTCCGTCCAGGCCGCCCTCGATGCGATCCAGATCCATGGTGCCAACGGCTACTCGAACGAGTTCCCGGTCGAGCGCTACCTGCGCAACTCGAAGGCTGCCGTGATCTACGAAGGCACGAGCCAGCTCCACACCCTGATCCAGGCCGATTACGCCCTGGGCTACCGCGAGGACCGGCCCCTCCGGTGCGAACCGTGGCCGGCGCAGGGCTTCGAGCGGCCAGCCCCGGCGGTCAGCCCGGCATGACGGCGGCGGGCTCCTCCTCGCCGGCCCCCTCGCCCGGGAAGTGGTCGGTCGAGGAGCTCGCGACCCTCGCCGCGATCGCCGAGACGTTCGTGCGCGGAGCGGCCACCCGGCGGGCCAACATGGCGTCCGCCGCGCTCGACCTGGCGGCCGACCGGGAGCAGGTGGCCCAGCTCCGGCTGGTCCTCCGGCTGCTCGAGCGCCCCATTGTCAACATGGCCCTGGGCGCCGGCCCGCGGAGGTTTCGGGACCTCAGCCCGGCGGCCCGCGAACGCTATCTCCTCACCTGGAGCACGTCCCGCTTTGCGCAGCGTCGGAGTGCCTACCAGGCCCTGCGCAAGCTGCTCTGCTTCCTGGCCTACGCGGACCCCGGCGAGGGCGGCGTCACCAACCCCCATTGGGCCCGGATGGGCTATCGGCCGGACGTCGCCCCGCTCACCAGCCGGCCCACGCCAATCCGGCCGCTCGGCCTGCCCGCCAACGGCGAGCTCAGTCTCGAGGCGGACGTCGTGGTCGTCGGCTCGGGTGCCGGGGCGGGCGTCGTCGCCCGCGAGCTGTCGGGCGCCGGACGATCGGTGCTGGTCCTGGAGGCCGGCGCGTTCGTGCCCGAGCCCGAGATGCCGACCGACGAGCTAGCCGCCTTCGATCAGCTGTATCTCGACCATGGCCTCGCCTCGACCTGGGACGGCTCGGTCTCGATCCTGGCCGGGGCCGGTGTTGGCGGTGGCACGACGATCAACTGGATGACCTGCCTCGCGGCGCCGCCGGCGGTCCGGCGGGAATGGGCCCAGGAGCACGGCCTGGCCGGCTTCGACGGCGCCGAAGGCGATGCCGACTACGCGGCGATCAAGGGCGAGCTCGGGGTGACCGCGGCGCCGGCGATGCCGGCCAAGGACGCTGCCCTGATTGCTGGTGCCCGGGTGCTCGGGATCGAGGCCGCCCTGACCGAGCGCAACGCAGCCGGCTGCACGAGCTGCGGCTCCTGCCCGTTCGGCTGTAGGGCCGGGACCAAGCGCTCGGGCCTGCAGGCCCACCTCGCCGATGCGACCCTGCGCGGCGCCCGTCTGGTGGCCGGCGCCCGGGTGGATCGCGTCCTCGTCGAGGGTCGTCGAACGGTCGGCGTGGAGGCTACAGTCAGCGTCGGGGCGGTCGACGGCGCGCCGGCTGCATCGCGCCGGCTGACCGTCCGCGCCCGGCAGGTGGTCCTGGCTGCCGGAGCCCTGCGCAGTCCGGCGATCCTGATCCGGAGCGGTCTCAGCCACCCGGCGACCGGTCGCAACCTGCGCCTCCAGCCCGTGCCCCTCGTCGCGGGCCGCTTTGGCGAGCCGATCGAGATGTGGAGCGGGGTGATGCAGGCCGCCCGCTCGACCGAGTACGTCGACGGCGGGCCGGGCCGCAACGGCTACGTGATCGAGTCGGCGCCGGGCCATCCCGGCCTGATCGCCCTGGCGTTCTCGTGGGAGGGCGCCGATGCCCACGCCTACCTGATGGACCAGATCGGCTCATTCGCACCGCTGATCGCGATCACCCGCGACGGCGGCGAAGGTCGCGTGAGCCTGGCGCGGTCGGGCTCGGTCCGGGTCGACTACCGCCTGGATCCGAGCGGCGTCGCGACGCTCCGCCATGCGATCGGTCAGATGGCCCGGATGAGCCGCGCCGCCGGCGCCCGGGAGATCGTGGCGATGGGCACCCCGCCGGCCTGGCACGGCCGCCAGGCGTCCGGTCCGGGCGGCGAGGAACGGGCCTTCGGCGTCTACCTGGACCGCCTGGGGTCCTTCGACTTCAGTCCCAATCGCGGCGCGGTCTTCTCGGCCCACCAGATGGGCACCGTCCGGCTTGGCGCAGATCCGCGGCTCCATCCGTGCGACCCGGGCGGCCGCGTTCGATCAGGGACCTCCGAAGCGGTGATCGGCGGCCTGTACGTAGCCGACGCCTCGCTCTTCCCGACCGCGATCGGGGCCAACCCGATGCTGACCGTGATGGCCCTCGCCCGGCGGGTGGCCCGCACGGTTGCCGCCGAGAGCCCGGGCAGCTAGGCCGAGACGATCTCGGGGGTCTCGACCGGCTGGGGCCGCGCGGGGTGGCCGGCCGGCTGACCGCTGCCCCGACCGGGCCGGCCCCGGGCGGTGACGATCAGGGCCACGCCCAGGACGATGACCGCCCCGGCCACGGCCGTCCGTGGTTCGATCGTCTCGCCCAGGAGCAGGCCGGCCAGCACGAAGGCGACGATCGGATTGACGTAAGCGTAGGTCGCGACCTTGGACAGCGGCGCGACTCGCAGCAGCCAGACGTAGGTCGTGAAGCCGACCAGGCTGCCCACGGTCGTCAGGTAGGCCAGGCCCAGGAACGATCGACCGGTGACCGCGGCCAGGTCGAAGTTCGCGAACTCGCCGGTGAGCAGGGCGGCCAGCAGCAGGAGGGCCCCACCGATGACCATCTGGAGGCCCGTGGCGGTCAGCGGCCGGCGGGGCAGGACCGCCTTGTGGCTCGAGAAGAGCGAGCCCGACGCCCAGCAGATCGGCGAGCACAAGAGCACGGCCAGGCCGAACGGGTCGAAGGCGAAGCCACTGCCGCCGACCGGGCCGACCAGGATGGCCACTCCGACCAGGCCGACAACGATTCCGACGACAACCATCCGGGGTAGGTGATCCCCAAAGAAGATCCTGCCGAGGATCGCGATCCAGACCGGCAGCAGGGCGATCTGGAAGGCTGCGATGCCGGCCGGCACGGTTCGTTCGCCGAGCGCCACGAGGCCCATCCCGCCGAGCAGGAGTGCTCCACCAACGATCGCTGAATCGCGCAGCTGGCGCCGGCTCGGCAGGCCCGGCCGGACGTCGTCGGGCGCGACCGCGTCCCGCGGGATCCGCCGGATCGCGACATACTCCCAGGCCAGCAGGGCAATCCCGGCGACGAGGAACCGGACGCCGGCCATCAGGAAGGGCGGGATTGACTCGTCGGCAAAGCGAATGCCGATGTAGGTCGAGCCCCACACGAAGTAGAGCACAAGCAGCCCGAGCCAGATCGCGGTCGGGCTGGCCGTCGAGCTGACTCGTCCGTCGGCGCCGGTTACTGCACTTGGCTGAGTTGGCTGGTCCAAGTGCGGAGCATACATCGACCGGCGCCGCGCGCGCGAGCTCGGGGCATTGCCGTCCTTCAGGCGGCGGCAACGGCCGGCCGGCACACCCGGCAGGCGCGATAGCCGGCGCTCGTGCCGGCTGCGGCCGAGCGAAACAGGACGCGGTGCCTGGCGCTGATCCGCTGCGCGTGATGGCAGGTCGGCAGGCAGTAGATCCGGGTCGTGTCCGAGCCGACGTAGCGGACCCCGCTCCGGGCGAGATCCTCCATCCCGTCCGGGTCGAGCCCTTCCCAGGCGAGCAGGGCTCGCTTATTGGCCGGCCCGCCGAGCGAGTACTGGCCGAGCATCCCGTCGCTCCGGACGACCCGGTGGCAGGGCACGATCAGGGGCACCGGGTTGTGGCCGAGCGCGCTGCCCACCGCCCGGACCGCCTTCGGCCGGCCGATCTCGGTGGCGATCCAGCCGTACGGCCGAACCTCGCCCCGCGGGATCTCGAGGGCCTTCATCCAGACATCGGTCTCGAAGGCCGAATGACCGCGCAGGTCGAGGGGGATCTGGACCCGCCGATCGCCGGCCAGCCGGCGCTGGATCGCGCTCGCCAGGCGGGGCGGCAGGGCAGCCAGGCGATGCGCCGTTCGGCCGCGGGTCGTCTGGACGCGCGCCTCGAAGGCGGCGCCCGACTCGGCCGACTCCACCGTGCTCACGCCACGCCCGTTGAAGGCGACCCAGATCGGGCCGATCACCGTGTCGATCGGGGCGTAGGCATCGGCCAGGCCGACCGCCACGAGGGTCCGCTCGGCCAGCCCGTCGGGGGCGTCGATCCCGAGCTCGTCGAGGGCCGCCTCGATCGGGCGCTCGTTCGGGTCGTTGAAATCGGTGTGGGTGGGAGTCATCGGGCGGCCTCCTGGGGCGCAGGTTCGAGCGTTGGTGCCGTGGTTGGTCGGAGTTCGACCGGGTCCTCCGAGTTGAGGGCAATCCGGAGCAGGGCCAGCCCGCGATGGACCTGGGCCTTGACCGTGCCGGCCGGCCGGTCGAGCGCTTCGCCGATCTCCTCGTACGAGAGGCCGTCCACGTGGCGCAGGACGAGCGGCGCCCGATAGCGCTCCGGCAGCGCGAGCAGGCGGGCCGCCCACGTCTGGGCGATCTCGCGCCGTTCAAGCCGGCCGTGGGGTGTCTCGCGCAGGGCGATCCGGGGGTGGGCCAGCTCATCGAGCAGGCTGACGGTCGCCGGGCGGCTGGCCTGGGCCCGCGCCCGGTTGCGGGCCAGGTTGATCACGATGCTCGCCAGCCACGGCCGGACGGCCAGGTCCCGGATGCGGGCCGGCTCCCAACCGGCGAGCGCCCGGTAGGCCCGGACGAGGGTGTCCTGGGCCAGGTCCTCCGCGTCCGCGGGGCGACCGGTGAGCCGTAGTGCGACGCCGTAGATCCGCGACGTCTCGGCCGCCACGAAGGCCGGGAAGGCGGCATCGAGGTTGGCGGCCAGGGCGGCTCGCAGGTCCGGGGTGGCCTCGGCTCGGGTCGTCACGTCCATCACTTGTTCATAACACGACCCGTGGCCGGTTCGTTGCATCCGGCGGGCCGGCTCCGGCGGGCCTCAGGCCGTCGCGGCCGCCAGGTCCAGCCGTGAGATCCAGCCGTCGCCATCGATCGCGTCGATCTCGCCGGTGGGCTGGACGAGGAAGATCCAGATGTCCCAGGTCGTGTGGCTGACGATCAGCGCGCCGAGCGGCACGCCCGCCGCATACAGCCCGCACCAGTGGGCGCCGGCCACCCCCGCCGCACCCATCAGGGTGAAGTTGCCGGTCACCACGTGGATGCCGCCGTAGGCCATCGCGGCCAGGGCCGCGCCCCGCCAGCGCCCATAGCGGCCCATCAGGGCCGATTGGACCATGCCCCGCCAGAAGATCTCCTCGGCTGGCCCGACGAGGAGCGCCAGGCGGGCCGCGATCTCGGGCTTCGGCCGGAGCGACCGCAGGGCGTAGATGTCGCGGATCTGGGCATCGCCCCCGGGTACGAACCGACGGGCGAAGCGATCGCCGCCGCGGAAGGTCAGGTACAGGACCCCGGCCGAGGCCAGGCCCAGGGGCAGGTGCCACCAGCGCGGCCGCAGCCGGCGTGACGGGCGCGACGTGAGGAGGGCGAAGCTGCCGAGGCCGACACCGGTCCAGGTCATCCGGCTCCAGAACCGATTGCGTGGCCCGTTGAACGTGGCGCTGAACGCCGCGACGGCACCGCCCAGGCCGAGGAGCAGGGGGACCGCGCCTGGGCCAGTCGCCGTGGCCCGCTGAGGCGCCGCTACGGCCCGGCCGCGCTCAACCATGCAGGGGCAGGGCTGACAGCAGGATCCCGGCCACGAGCAGCGAGCCGAAGGTGAGGTGGAGGCGGGCCGTCTGGACGTCGATCATCGCGATCGCTCGTTGCTGGCCCGTGGCACCCAGCTCGGCCGAGCGGATCACCTGGGCCAGGAACGGCAGCGACACGATCGCGATCAAGGTTTGCGGGGGCAGCCAGCCGATCGCGACCGTCAGCCCGAGGGCCATGTAGGCGCCCAGCACCAGGGCCACGTAGAAGTAGTGCGCCCGCTCGCGGCCGATCCGCGCCGACAGGGTCGAGATCCCGGCCCGGCTGTCCTCGCTGATGTCGCGCCACTCGTTGCCATCGAGGATCGCGGCGACCAGCAGGCCGACGGGCACCGACGCCGCCAGGGCGGTCGCACTCCACGTCCCGGTGATCGCGAAGAAGGTGCCGACGACCATCAGCGGGCCCATCAGCAGGAAGACCAGCGGCACACCCAGGGCGCGGTACTTGTATTCGAACGGCGGCGCCGTGTAGAAGTAGCCGCCCAGCAGGCCGGCCGCGCCGAGGCCGATGATCGCCGGACCGCGCAGGACGATGAGGTAGACCCCGATCGCCACGGCCAGCGCAAACGCGACGAAGGCGGCCACGAAGGCCTGACGCTCGGTCAGGCGTCCCTTGAGCACGGCGTGGCTCGCTCGTGGCGAGGTGATCGTGTCGATGCCCTTCCGGACGTCGTAGATCTCGTTGACGATGTTGGTCCCGGAATGGAGCAGGACACCGCCGAGCAGCGCGGCCACGAACGGTAGCCAGCTGAAGTTGTGGTCGACCGCGGCGAGGGCACCGCCGGTCAGGACCGGGATCACCGAGGCGGTGTAGGCAAAGGGCCGCAGGATCTCCCAAAGGGCACCGACACGTCGATAGGCCCGGTCGCCCAGCCCCAGGTGGCGATCGTCGGCCAGCCCGACCGCGGCCGGTGCCGACGTGCTCTGGTCCGTCTCGGGCGTTCCGGTTGCGGCGGCGGCGATCCCGGCCGCCGGCTCAACGCCCGCGGTGGCGGCAATTCGCGAAGCGATCCGGGCGGCGGCTCGGCTCGTCGCCGGCTCGGGCAGACCTGCGTAGAGGGCCGCGGCGGCAATCAGCTCGTTGATCTGGCGATCCTCCTGGAGGACCGGCTGGAGGAGCGGCAGGCCGAGGCCCGCTTCCGTGTGGAAGGCCAACGCCCTGGCCGCGACATCCTCGCGTGTCCCGCACAGCATGTAGGCGTCGAGCAGCTCGTCCGGGATCAGGGCGCCGGCGCCGTGGTAGTCCTCGGCCCGCCATGCGACCGCGATCCGATCGCGCAGCTCGGGCTCGAAGCCGGCCCGCTTGAGCGAGACGTCGCCGAGGACCGACATCATGTAGATCACGAACGGCTCGCGCTTCGCCCGGTTGAGCGCCTCGCGCCGGGTCGAGTCGACGAGCGACAGGAGATAGCCCTCGCGCTCGATCTCGCCCGGGTCGCGTCCGGCGGCCACGGCGGCCTGGTCGAGGCGCTCGAGGATTCCGCGCAACGAGGCGATCGACTCGGCCGGTCGGGACAGGTAGCCGTCGGCCTTCTGGCCGGCCAGGGTCACGAACTCACGCCGGTAGGCGGCGACATGGATCGGGATCCGGTGGGTGGGCGGGAACATCGGCTGGATCGGCGGCAGGCCGGGTGTCGCGGAGGGCAGGCGCTCGCCCCGCCACAGCAGGCGCAGGGTGTCGATCGCCTTCGAGACGTCCTCGAGTGCCGTGTCGGGTGCGTAGGGGATGCCCATCTGCTTGAGCCGGAGCGGCAATCCGGTGCCCATCGCCATCACGATCCGGCCGGGCAGGATCTCGTCGAGGGCCGAGCCGGTCATCGCCAGGACGACCGGGTGGCGGGTATTTGGGTTCACCGCGCCGAGCGCGACCCGGAAGCCGGCGTCGCCGGACTCGCCATCGAGCTCAAGGGCCCGGGCGACCGCCGTGACGAAGGTGATCGCGTCGCGCTCGAAGTACGAGTCGTGGACCCACACCGAATCGAGGCCGGCGTCCCGAGCCTGGCGCGCCCAGCTGACGACATCGCCCACGTCGTCGCGGGCGGCAAGCCCAAGGCCAATCGGACGGGCGAGGCTGGACATCGTTCGGTGCTTCCTTCGGAGCTGCTGCGGTCGACCTCAATCCTAGCCGGTTCGACCGTCATTGGCTACTTCGCACTAGCCAGTAATTCAGATCGCCGTGCGCAACCCGATCCGGCCGCGGACCCAGGCCGGGCTCGTGCGACAATCGGGCCGATGTCGATCGACGACCGTTTCGACGACCTGGCCGCCAGCCTCGATGGGTTCTACCGGACCTGGGCGGCCTACCTCGGCCTCGAGCTGGGATTGTTCCGCCGGATCCGGGCCGCTGCGCCATCCGGCCTGACCCCAGCCGGACTGGCGACCCAGGCCGGCTGCCAGCCCGAGGTGATCGAGACCTGGGTCCGGCTGGCCCATGCCGTGGACCTGGTCGACTTCGACGGCGAGCGGGCGACGATGGACGAGCACATCGCCGCGGTCCTCCTCCAGGACCAGCGCCCGGAGTACCTCGGCGGCCAGTTCGTGTCGACCGTGGTCAGCAGCCTGGATCACGACGGCCTGGTCGAGTTCGCCCGGACCGGGCGCACAATGGACGTTCGGCCGCCGCGCTATCACCGGGCGATCGAGGCGCTCACCGCCCAGGACATCGCCGTCTTCTTCCAGGAGGGGCTGTCGGCGCTGCCCGACCTGGCCGCCAGCCTGGCCGGAGGCGGGCGGGTGCTCGACATCCACTGCGGCGGTGGCAAGTGGCTCATCGCGGTCGCGACTCGCTTTCCGGAGACGAACCTGGTTGGCGTCGAGCTCGAACCCGACTCGCTGGCGCGCGCGATCCGTCACGTCCAGGAGGCGGGCCTTGCCGACCGAATCTCGATCGAGGGCCGGCCCGGCGAGGACCTGCCCTGGCCCGGCCAATTCGACCTCGTCTATTTCCAGGACGCGATCCACGACCAGCCAAATCCGGTCGCCTCGCTCACGGCCGCGTGGGCCTGCGTCCGGCCCGGTGGCCGGCTCGTCGTCCTCGACTGGTGCCTGCCCGAGTCGATCGAGGAGTCGCGCTCGCTCCACGGGGCCATGATGTGGGGGATCCAGCTCGACCAGCTCTTCCAGGGCACCCGCCTGTGGGATCACGCCGGTTTCGTGAGCCTGTTCCACGCGGTCGGGATCGCGGAACCTGGCGTGGTGGACCTGCCCTCGGGCGCAACGATCTTCATCGCCCAGCGCGGCTGAGGGTCGCGGGGGGTGCGGTGGGAGCCCTTGAGGCTCGTGACGCTCGCTGCATGAGCATTCCGGGGGCCGCGGCGCCGTAAGGACCAAACCGCCTCGTGTCCGGGGTTTGATCCAGCCCGAATCGCCTCCGAGCCGTGCGTGGCATGCGACCGCGAGGTGCGCCGTATCCTTCGAGCCGCATGCGAGATTCGCGCCTTCTCATTCGATCCACCGACACGGGCCTTGGGCTGCTCCTCGAAGCGCTCGGCGTGTCGATGGACCACGGTGTCGTCGATTTGGCGTCGGCCAGGATCGAGCTCGGACTCACGACCAGCGCCACGGCCCCAGCGGAGGGGCCACGCGTCGAACTCTTGCCCGGGCCAAGGCCGGAGATTCACGCTTCGGTCGATGTCTCCGCGATCGGCTGGGCCACGGTCGAGCTCGACCGGGCGGAGGCAAGCCTGGGGGCCGAGTTCGGCTCGACGTTCATGCCCGCGGCGCGGGATGCGCTCCTCGGCGCCTCGGTCCGCCGCTCAGCCAGCGGGCGACCCGGGATCCTCCTGCTCGAGCCGGACACCGAAGGCCGCCTGGCCGGGGCGCTGGCCAGGCATGGAGAGGGCCCGGCCGCGCTCTACCTGGAGGTTCCGAGCCTGGAGCAACTGCCGGGCCGTCTCTCGATCCGCGCCGGCAGCGGGCCGCTCGGACCTGCCCGCCTGATTCTCGGCGGGCAGCCATGGGGTCCGTTCGTGATCCTCGTCGCGGACCAATCGCCGGCGAGCGCCGACCGGGTACCATCCGAGCCATGATCGAAACCGACGTTGCCCTGCGTCCGGCGACGGCCGCCGACGCCCCGCGGATCGCGGAACTGTTCACCGAGGAGGGCTATCCGGCCGGCGCCTCGGCGATCGAGGCCCGCCTCGGCCACTTCGGCACCGGCGACTCGACCGTGATCGTGGCCGACCACGACGGCGAGATCCTGGGCTTCATCGCCCTCCACGTGGTGCCCCGCTTCGAGCACGATGACTCGTTCGTGCGGATCGTCGCCCTGGTCGTCGACTCCGGCGTCCGGGGCCGGGGGATCGGCCGGGTGCTGATCGCCGAGGCGGAGCGGATCGGACGGGACCGATCGTCGGCCTTCGTCGAGATCACCGCCGGCCACCATCGGCCGGCAGCCCGCCACCTGTACGACTCGCTCGGCTACGACGCGAAGCTGACCGCCTACCTGAGGAAGCGGCTCTAGCCCGGAGGGCGGCTCCGGCCCGACGGTCCGACGGACGCCATGACGACGCCCGATTCAAGCA
>PNAZ01000040.1 GCA_003169655.1 Chloroflexota bacterium | reverse complement strand
CCGGGCTGGGCCTGGCGATCGCCCAGTGGATCGTCGAGCGCCACGGCGGTCGGATCGCGGTGGTCAACCGGGTTGGCGGCGGGGCGCGCTTCGACGTCGAGCTGCCGGCGCGGACGACGCCGCCGGCTCGAGCCTGAGAAGAGTGGGTGCCGGCCGGGCTGTCAGAGTCTTCTCAGTGGCCCGGCCCAGACTCGACTCGATGACCACAATGGCCGGTAGCCGGCGCGCCGTTCCAGTGCCCCGGGGTTGGAGCCTGCGCACCCGCGAGATCGTCGCAGTCCTGATCGGCAACGGCGTCCTGATCGGAGCGATGTGGCTGCGTCATGGTGGGCTGGACCTCCTCGACTCGCCGAGCGGCTGGTTCATCGCCGCCGGCGAGCTGACGGCGCTGCTGGGCGGCTATCTGGCCCTGATCCAGCTCGTCCTGATGTCGCGCAGCCCATGGCTCGAGCAGGTCGTCGGCCAGGACGCGCTGACCGCCGCCCATCGCTGGGTGGGCTTTGCCTGCGTCTGGTTCATCGTCGCCCACGTGGTCCTGACCACCCTCGGCTTTGCCCTGGCCGACGGATCGAACGTGATCGTCGAGCTGTGGACGCTGCTCACGACCTATCAGTTCATGCTGATGGCCGGCGTCTCACTGGTCCTGTTCGTGGCCGTCGCGATCAGCTCGGTCAAGCTGGCCCGCCGGCACCTGTCGTACGAGACGTGGCACGGGATCCATTTCTACGCCTACCTGGCGATCGCCCTGGGGCTGGGCCACCAGCTGGTGACCGGCACCGACTTCGCCCATGACCCGATCGCGTGGTCCTACTGGGTGGCCCTGTACCTGATCGCCGGCTCGGCGATCCTCGCCTTCCGGTTCGTTCAGCCCCTGGCCCAGTCGCTCCGCCACCGCTTCCGGGTCGTGAACGTCGAGCGGGAGGGACCGGGCGTCGTCTCGATCTACCTCGGCGGGCGCGACCTCGATCGCTTCGCGATCCGGGCCGGCCAGTTCGTGATCGTCCGGTTCCTGCGCTGGGACGGCTGGTGGCGGGGCCATCCCTTCTCGCTCTCGGCCGCCCCCAACGGGCGCTGGCTGCGGCTGACCGTCAAGGACCTTGGCGACGACACGACGTCGATGGCTTCCTTGCCGATCGGTACCCGGGTCTACCTCGAAGGGCCGTACGGCCTGCTGACCGGCGCCCGCCGGAAGCGGCGCCGGGTCCTGCTGATCGCCGGCGGGATCGGGATCGCCCCGCTCCGAGCCTTGTTCGAAGAGCTACCCGCCGGGCCCGGCGACCTGACCCTCCTCTACCGTGCCAGCCGGCCCAGGGACATCGTCTTCCGCGCGGAGCTCGATCACCTCGCCGGGGCCCGCGGCGCGATCGTCCACTACCTGATCGGCGCCCGTGGCTCACGGGCGATGCCGGCCGACCCGCTGGCGCCGCCGGCGCTCAAGCAGCTGGTCCCCGACGTCCGCGAGCGAGAGGTCTACCTGTGCGGACCGACGCCGATGATGGAGGCGGTTCGCGACGGCCTCCAGCTCCTGGGCATCCCGCGCCGCCACATCCACTTCGAACGCTTCGAGTTCTGAGCCAAGCCCATGCCGAAGCGTGCCGCCGCCGCCATTGTCACCACAGTCCTCGCCCTGATCCTGTTGTTCAGCTTCAAGACGCCCGCCGAGAGTGGCGCGGCGCTCGGAGCCCCGGGCCTGGTCTCGCCCGCACCCGAGGCCTCGACTGGGCCGGGCACCGTCGGCGAGGTTCCGGCCGGCAGCAGTCCGCCGCCGGTCGCGGCCGGAACCCCGGCGCCGGGGACCACGCCCGCTCCGACCAAGGCCACGTCCAAGCCCGCGACCAACGGCAGCGGAACGTTTACCGGATCGGCCGTCCAGAATCCCTTCGGCGAGGTCCAGGTCCAGATCACCTTGGCCGGGGGCAAGATCACGGCGGTCACCGCCCTGCAGCTGCCCAGCCACGGCCGGTCCGGCTTCATCTCCCAGGACGCCGCCCCGATCCTGCAGGGCGAGGCCCTGTCGGCCCAGAGCGCCAGCATCGACACGGTCTCGGGCGCCACCTACACCAGCGACGCGTACACCCAGTCGCTCCAGAGTGCGATCGACCAGTCCCATGGTTGACGCCCTCGTCCGCGGCCGGCCGCGGATCCTGGCCACGATGGGCACGGTCATCGGGCTCGACCTGCGCGATCCCGACCTGTCCGAGGCCGCCGTCGATGACGCGCTGGCCTGGCTGACCGACGTCGACGCGCGCTTCAGCCCGTACCGTCCGGGCAGCCAGATCAGCCGCCTGGCCCGCTCTGAGGTCGAGCTCGACGACTGCCCGCCGGACGTCCGTTTCGTGCTCGCCCGCTGCGAAGCGCTCCGGCTCGAGAGCGACGGCTACTTCAACGTTCGCGGCCCGCAGCTCCTCGGCGGCCTCGACCCGTCGGGCTACGTCAAGGGCTGGGCAGTCGAAGAGGCGGCCTTCATCCTCGAAGCGGCCGGCGCCCGCAACTACGCGCTCAACGCGGGCGGCGACGTGGTCCTGCGGGGCTCGCCGGAGGCCGGGCGGGCATGGGTCGTGGGCATCCGCCACCCGCTCGAAGCCGACCAGATCGTGGCCCGCCTGGCGTTCGAGCCCGGCTCCGGCCGGCGCGCCGTGGCGACCTCGGGGCAGTACGAACGGGCCGGGCACATCGTCAACCCACGGACTGGCCAGATCCCGGACGAGCTCCGGAGCATGACCGTCGTCGGCCCGAGCCTGGCCCTTGCCGATGCCTATGCGACAGCGGCGTTCGCGATGGGTCGCGACGGCCTGCGCTGGCTGGCGACCCGTCAGGGCTACGCTGGCTATGCCATCGATCACGAGCTCCGGCCGAGCTGGAACGCAAGCCTCGAGCCGCTGCTAGCGGCCGCGCGAGGAGAGCCGGGACCCGCCGCCTGAGCCTCAGCCGTGGTGCTTGTAGAGCCGCCGTCGGGCCCGGATCCGGACCCCGTTGCCGTCGGTGGGCACGATGCTGAGCGAGCCATCCTGCTCGAGCACGGCCAGCTTCATGTCCTTGATCGAATCGAGGCCGTGCTCGCGCAGCGCAGCACCGAGGTCGTCCGGATCGAGGCCCTGCGAATCGAGCGCTTCGGGCAGCCAGGCGCCGTCGCGGCCGATCACCGTCGGCTGGAATTCGAGGAGACGGCGGACGAGGGGGACCCGCCGGCGGAGCTGGGCGACGACCCCATTCAGGACGAAGATTGTGGTGATGATGATCGCCGCCCCGGGGATCGACTGGTCGGAGCCGGTGATCGCCGGCTGGAGGGCGTTCGCGGCGAGCAGCACCAGGGCCAGGTCGAAGAGAGTGAACTGGCCGACCTCGCGCTTGCCGAAGAGGCGCAGCGCCGCCAGGAAGAGGACGTATACGATCGCCGTCCGGGCAACGATCTCGAGCGGTGGGAGGCCGAGCTGCCACATTGCCGGATGGTCGCACAATTGGGTGCGAGGCTGGGGCCGATCAGAAGTCGCATGGGGAACCACGGATGCTTGCCACACTCCACGCAGCAACCGTCAACGCGCGATCGTTCAGGATCGAGCCCAGGGGGCCGTTCTCGTGGCCGCTGGCCGTCGACGTCCTCGATCATTTCGGGCCGACCGGCCGTCACGTGGCGGGCGAGGGTCCGGCGGCGGCCGCGTCGTCCGTCCTGCGGCTCGCATTCCCGCTTGACGGGGACTTCGAGCCGGTCGCAGTCGCCCTCCGCCTCGAGGACGGCGCGCTATGGGGCGAGGTCGCCGGAACGGAGCGGATCGCGGCCGTGGCGGCCCAGGTCGCCCGGATCTTCTCGCTCGACGTCGATGGCTCGGGTTACCCGGACCTTGCCCGCCGGGATCCAGCCCTGGCGCCGGTGATGGCCGCCTTGCCCGGCCTGCGGCCGGTCTGCTTCACCTCTCCGTACGAGACGGCGGCCTGGGCGATCCTGAGCGCCCGGATCTCGATGGCCCAGGCGGCCCGGGTCCAGGACAGGCTCATCGCGGACCTCGGCGAACGACTGCACGTCGCCGGTGAGGACGCCTGGAGCTTCCCGACCCCCGAGCGACTGCTCGAGCTGCGCGAGCTGCCCGGCGCGGCGCCCGAGAAGGTGATCCGGCTCCAGGGCGTCGCCCAGGCGGCGCTGGACGGTCGACTCGACCCCGCCCGCCTGCGGGAGCTGGGCGACGTTGGCGGGCCTGATTCACTCCGCTCGATCCGGGGAATCGGCCCGTTCTGGTCATCCGGGATCTACCTGCGCGGCTGCGGGATCGCCGATGTCTTCCCCGACGAGCCCCTGTCGATCGCCGCCCTGGGCCAGCTCCATGGCCTGGGGGATCGGCCGGATCCTGATGTGGCTGCGGGTCTCACTGACCTGTACGCGCCGTATCGGATGTGGGTCTGCTTCCTGCTCCGCGTCGCGGCGGGGCGGGGGATCATCCCCGGCCTGGCCGGCCGGGAGATGGCGATCCGCCGGGCGTCACGGCCGTCGCGCGCCGGCGATCGGCGATCCATGACGCGGTCGTGACCCGACCTGGGACGAATGTCGCCACGAGACGCACGATCTGGGAGTCGTAGCCGGAGCTCAGAGCCGTGGCTTCGACGGCGGCATCATCGCGTCGTCCGCATAGTCCCAACAGGTGATGACGTCGGGTTCGAGCTCCGCGATCACCCCGGGGTCGACGCTCAGGTACGCCGACGGGTCCGTCGTGGGGTCGAAGGCATCGACGTACGGCTGGCAGATCCCCAGCCCGATGTCGTGGTAGCCGTCCTGGGTCATGCGGACGCGACCGCGGACCTCGATCGCCCTGTAGGGGTGGGCGTCTTCGGCGAGCACCACGGTTGCCCGGGGATCCGCTTCGAGGATCGGGATCTTGCGATCGCCTGCGGGGAACTGGAAGACGAACCGACCAGCGACGAACCGATGCCAGATGGGCCGGCTGAAGACCCGGCCGTCCGGCAGGCTCATGGAGATCACGGCCGCGCGCGGCTGGTCGAACAGGTCGCCGAGATCCGAAGGTGCCAATCCACGTCGCATGCTGCTCATCTCCCGCCACACCAAGGGGTCGCTGTGACGATGCTACCGCCCGCGCTGGGCGCCTGGACGGTACTTGGATGTCGTCCACGTCGCGAGATGGCGATCCGGCGAGCAGCACGGGGCTGGTTGGGACGACTCGCGGGTAGTTGACGGCGTCGTCCAGGTGGCCGAACGTGGCACCCGCGGCCGATCCAGATTTCAGGCCGAGTCGGCGACTGGGGGACAAGGTTGAATCGTCAATGGGGACGCAGGCACGTGGCCGGCCTGCTGCCGGGACTGCTCGGCGCGCTGGCCCTGATCAGCCTGCTGGCCTGTTCGGCGGCTCCGGTCTCGACGACCACGCCATCGACCTGGCCGGTGTCGCCCGAACCGCTCCCGGACGCGACGTCCGCAGGCTCCGACGCGGGCCTGACCTGCGGCGGACCAACGCTCCCGGCGGCCGCCTTGAACGCTCCGACCGGCGCCGAGAAGGCGTCGGGTCCGGCATTCGACGCGTTGCGCGCGACCCTCACCGCGACGGCCAGCGAGTTCCCGGGCGCCGCCGGCTGGTCGTGGCGGCTGGCCCTCGAGGACGAGACGGACGCCGTTTTCCTGGCCCAGACCGATGCCTTGGACGCGAACGGCTGGGTTGCCGTGGAGCTGACCATGGGCTCGAATGGCTGGCAGCCTGGGAGCATCGGCCAGTGCAACCTGCGCGTCGTCCAGGCGGCCGGCTACGGACCGGCGAGCTGGGCCCTCAATCCGGCGTTCCCGGCGCCCACCGCTGACACGACGATCCTCGAGATCCTCGTCTGGGAGGAGTCGTGTTCGAGCGGGTCGCCTGTATCGGGGCGGATGTCCGCTCCGGTCATCGCCTATGCCGCCTCGACCGTGACGATCACGCTTGGTGTCCGGCCTCTGCAAGGCGTGCAGACATGTCCGCTGGGTCCCGGGACGCCGGCCAGCCTGCGCCTCTCAGAGCC
>PNAZ01000022.1 GCA_003169655.1 Chloroflexota bacterium | reverse complement strand
CCTCGAGCCCGGCCATCGTCACAGCCTGGCGCTCGATCGCCCGGCGGGCGAGGAAGAGGCGCCGTTCGAACGCCTCCGGGGCGAGCGCCGCCGGCCGGGCGACGACCACCTGGCGGATCACCGGCAGCGACGCCGCCGCCTGGTCGCCCAGCACGGACGGGTCGATGGGCACCGGCCGCCAGCCGACGACGTCCAGCTTCTCGGCCCGGATCGCCCGCTCGACCAGGCCAAGGGCCGAACCTCGGTCCGCCGCCGGCGATGGCAGGAAGACCATCCCGACGGCGAGCCGGTCAAGGGGCGGCAGCGGCTTGTCCAGGCGCCGGATCACCCGGCGCAGGAACCCCTCGGAGAGGGGCATCGNNGGCGACGAAGCCCACGCCGCAGGCGTCATGCTCCCAGCGCGCGTCGTACAGGGGCGCGTCGGGAATGACCTCATCCCGGTACTGATCGATGCGGCCTGGGTCGTCCATTCGGGCGGTCCTCGGAGCTCGCGGCGGCTGGACCCTGACCGTAGGGATCGGGCCAACGTCGTTCGGTAACGCTCAGGCTCCGGTTCGACGACAGGCGGGTCGCGCCAAGGTTGCGAGATGGGCCGGTCACCGGCCCGTCACCAGCCGGCAACCAAACCGCGACCGTCGCGTCCTCGGCGGACGGAATGGGGCCCGGTACCGTCAACCAATGCCCGACAGCCCCCGGCTGCCGTCTGCCCGCCTGCGGGCGCTGGTGGCGGCCCCTGACCCGGCCGACGTCGGGTCGATCGCCAGCGCCCTGGGCGCTGCCGGCCACGAGATCGTGACGGCCTACCGGGTAGAGACCGCCGTCGCCCGCCTGGTCGAGGATCAGCCCGACTACGTCGTCATCTGCCTGCCGGCCCGATCGCCGGACGTGACGATGCTGATCGCCCGGCTTCACGCTCGCAGCGATGCGCCCATCCTGGTGGTCACCGACACCCGTGACGAAGAACGGGTGGTGGCCGCGCTCGACGCCGGGGCGGCCGATGTCGTGCCAGCGCCCGTGCGCCAGCTCGAGCTGCTGGCTCGCGTCCAGGCCGCGTTGCGCAAGCGGCCGCCGGCAACGACGAGCATCGGTGGGAACCTCGACGGGCTGGAGGTCGATGGCGGCCGGCACGAGGCCCGGGTCGCCGGCCGGCCCCTGGCCCTGACCCCGACGGAGTTCGAGCTGCTGGCGGTGGTCGCGGCCCGGCGCGGAGGGATCGTCGACCACTGGAAGCTGCTGCGGGCGGGCTGGCCCGATCATCGGGATGTCGATCCGGAGACGCTCCGGACGCACCTCAACCACCTGAACCAGAAGCTCGTCGCTGCCGGCCACCCCGGCCTGCGCAACGTGCGCGGCCGGGGCTATGGCCTGCGGGTCGAAGCGGGCGACCTCGGAGACGTCCCACAGGACTGATCGGCATGCGCCCGGTGAACGGCCAGGTCGAACCCGGCCGGGTCAGCCGTGAGCGATCGACGCGCAACCGCAACCGGCCGGCAACCGACTCGACGTCCAGCCTCCGCCCGCCGTCCGTGGCGCCGCCCGTGCGCCGTGTCCACGCTCTANNACCCTGTCCCTGACCGGGCTGACGATCAACGCGATGGCGCTGATCGCCCCGGGCGCCTTCCTGTGGACGACGTTCCAGGCCCAGGTCGTCCAGCAGAACGCCGGCGGCACGACGGCCCGCGATATGGTGCCTGGACTGCTCTTCGTCCTCGTGCTCGCGTTCCTGACCGCCTTCTCGTACGCCGAGCTGGCGAACCTGTACCCCGACGCGGGGGCCGGCTCGTCGTACTACTTCGCCGAGGCCGCCTTCCTGGACAAGGAGAAGCGCGAGCACTACCGCTTCGCCCGCCTCTCGAAGTTCATCGTCGGCTGGGTTTCCCACCTCTACTACTGGATCTATCCGGGGATCATGGTGGCCTTTACGGGCACGCTCCTCGTGTACATCCTGGGCCTGTTCGGCGTGTCGGTGAGCACGCCCCTCGAGATCGGCGCCGTCGTCGTCTTCTCGGCGGTCAGCGGGTTCATCGCCTTCCGCGGGATCGCCGGATCGACCCTGACCGCGATCATCATCAACGTGATCCAGCTGACGGCCCTGGTCGTGTTCTCGGCCCTGGCGGTCATCTTCCGGCTGACGCATCCGGAACTCCAGTACGAGCACGCCAACGTCCTGTCGGTCGTGCTCCCCCACAACATGACGAACGTCCTCTTCCAGGGCACGATCGCGATCCTGCTCCTGGTTGGCTTCGAGTCGGTCACGGCCCTCGGCGCCGAGGCGATCAATCCCAAGCGCGACGTCCGGCGGGCCATCCTGCTCTCGCTGGCGATCCAGGGAATCTTCGCCTACCTGATCGAGTACGTGGCGACGAACTTCTTCGTCAACAGCAGCGTGACCGCCCAGGTCACGAGTGGCGGCGCGACGACGACCGCCACCGGGTATGCGGCTGCGGCCGCGTCGGGCGCGCCGATCGGAGACATGATCAAGTTCATCGGCGACACCATGCTCGGCGGAACGGGCACGATCCTCGCCCTGATCCTGGCCGCGACAGTCCTGATCGCCCTGATCGGGACGACCCTGGCCTGCCTCAACACGGGCGTCCGGATCACCTACGTGATGGGCCGCGACAAGGAGATGCCCAGCCTGCTTGGCCTGCTCCATGGCAAGTACGCTACGCCCCATTATGGTGTCCTGGCCCTGGCCATCATCTCGGCGATCTTCGGAGCCTACGGCGTGCTGAGCGCCGACAATCTGCTCCAGATCACGCTCGCCTCGAACACCGGTACGTTCATCGTCTACGGCCTGACCAACGCGGTCGTGCTGGTTGCCTTCGCCGGCAAGAGCCAGCGCAGCGTGGTCAAGCACATCCTGATCCCGGTGATCGGCTTCCTGGCCAACATCGCGATGCTCGGAGCCGTGATCTTCGAGAGTGTTTCAGCCGGCGGCTCGACCCAGACCGACACGCTGATCGCCCTGGGCTTCGTGATCGCCTGGATCGTGATCGGCGCGCTCTGGCTGCTGGTCAACTCGGCCAGGCAGCGAAAGCCGCTCCTGACCCAGGCCCGGGCCGGCAGCTAAGGGAGTTCGGGCCGTGGCCGTGGCGAGGTCCGTGTCGCTGATCGGACCTCGCCGCCGCCCTCGACCTGTAGCCTGTGACCTGATCCAACGGGTGGAGCGGTAGCGACGCTGACGATCGAGCAGGGGCCCTCGGAGCTCGTCGACGCGGGGCTTGGAGCCCTGCTGGTCGAGCACGCCGCCCTGTCGACGACCGGTCCGGTTCGCGACCGCAACGAGGACCACCTCGGCTGGGGTGGCTTCGCCACGCAATCCGGGGCCGTTATTCTCGGCAGCCGGGCGGACCTCGTCTCCGATCCGCTGCCTGATCGGAAGACGTGGGGTCCGGTCGGCGGCGTTCGAGACGAACGGCCGGGACGAGGTCTCTTGTTCGCCGTTGCCGATGGCCTCGGGGGGTACGGCGGCGGCGATGTGGCCAGCAGCCTGGCCCTCGCCGAGCTGCTCGAGCAGGCCGGCCAGACGGATCAGTCGAACGCCCGGCCCGCGGCGGTGCTCCGGCGCGCGTACAGTGCCGCGAACCAGCGCGTCTTCGACGCCGCGATTTCCGGCCAGGGGACGCGCAAGATGCAGACGACGTTGACGACGCTGCTGCTCAGTCCCGGCGAAGTCCACGTCGCCCATGTCGGTGACTGTCGGGCGTACCGCCTGCGCGGCGACACGCTGGAGCTGCTGACGACGGACCATACCCAGGTCATGGAGATGCTGCGCCTGAAGCTGATCACGCCCGAGCAGGCCGCCGACCATCCGGCTCGCTATGCCTTGACCCGCTCGCTCGGCGCCGAGCTGATCGTGCGGGCCGACATTGGCCGCGAGACCCTGCTGGACGGCGATGCCTACCTGCTCTGCTCCGACGGCCTGTGGAGCAAGGTCGATGCCAACGAGATCGCAGCGGCAATGCGCGACGGATGCGAGTCCGCCTGCGAACAGCTCGTCCAGCTGGCCGTCGAGCGTGGCGGCGAGGACAATGCGAGCGCCCTGGCCCTCCGGGTCCAGGCTGCCGGCCGGCCACCCGAGGCGGCATCGGGCTGGAAGCGGTTCTTCCGCACGTGACCGCGCGCGACCTCGTCGTCGGCGAGAAGCTCGATGGCTTCACCCTGCTCGAGGAGATCGGTCATGGGGCATTCAGTGACGTCTTCCTGGCCCAGGGCCCGGACGGGCGGCGGGTTGTCCTGAAGTGTCCCCACGAGTCGATCCTGGGCGATGTCTCGGCCTTCGACCGCTTCCGGCGCGAGATGGAGATCGCCAAGCGGCTCGACCATCCCGGGATCCAGCACTCGTACGACGTGGGCGGCGACCGCAGCCGGCCGTACCTGGTCATGGAGTATGTCGAGGGCGAGACGCTCCGCGCCCGCCTCGCCAGGACTGGCCGGCTGCCCGTGGACCAGGCAGTGGACTTCGCGAAACAGCTGGCGGCGGCGATGGCCTACACCCACGCCCAGGGGGTCTTCCATCGTGACCTGAAGCCCGAGAACATCCTGGTGACCAAGGAAGACAAGCTGGTCGTGACCGACTTCGGGATCGCCCTGCTGACCGGCGCCCGCCGCCTGACCTGGCGCTGGCTGACCTCGGCGGTGGGCACCCCTGACTACATGGCCCCCGAGCAGATCCAGGGCAAGCGCGGCGATGCCCGGACGGACGTCTATGCGCTGGGCGTGATCCTCTACGAGATGCTCGCCGGGCGGGTGCCCTGGGAGGGTGACAATCCGCTGGCGGTGATGAGCCAGCACCTCAACGCGCCGTTCCCGGCGATCCACGAGTTCGTCCCGGACGTGCCGGCACCCGTCGAGGGGATCGTCCGCAAGTGCCTGCGCAAGGACCCCGACGATCGCTACCAGGACGCAGCCGCTCTCCTGTCCGATCTCGAGGGCTGGCATGACCTGGACCTGGGCAGCTTCGTCTTCGCCGCTGAGGCGCCGGTCAAGGCCGAGACGCAGCGCGGCCTGTGGCTCCTGGTGGCCGGGATCAGCATCGGCTTCCTCGTCGCCTGTACGCTCCTCGTTGTCGTCTACTACGTGCTCGTCCATTGGGCGAAGTGACCAGCCTCCATTCGCGGCCCCAGCAAACCAGGTGACCCGCCGATGAGCCCATCCCCTGCGCAGCCGCACCACACCGGACGTGGACCCAAGCCGGAGGACGTCGTCCGAAAGAGCATCGAGGGCGGGGCCGTCCAGGCCGAGCTCCAGTTCGCGGACATCACCGGAACCCTGAAGAGCGTCTTCATCCCCGTTCGCCGGCTGCGCGACGTCCTCGCCAGCGGCGAGTGGTTCGACGGTTCGGCGATCGAAGGATCGGCGCGCGAGCTCGAGTCGGACATGTACCTGCGCCCGGATCCCACGACGTTCAGCCTGAGCGAACCGACCACGGAGCCGGTCTGCGCACGACTGATCTGCGACATCGTCACGCCCGACGGGCGGCCCTACGCCGGCGACACCCGCTCGGTCCTGCGCAGGGTGGTGGCCCGAGCGCACGAAGGCGGCCTGGACTACCTCGTCGCGCCCGAAGTCGAGTTCTTCCTGTTCCCGGCCGACACGGACCAGGTCGGGCTCCTCGGCGACGACCCCGGGTCCTATTTCGAACGCGGTCGAGGTCGGACCCGCCAGGTGGAGCTGCAGATCGTCGCCGCCCTCGAGCGGATGGGGATCGCGGTCGACTCGAGCCATCACGAGGTCGCGACAGGCCAGTTCGAGGTCGACCTGCCGCTCCAGCCCGCCCTCCTCGCAGCAGACGCGATGACCACGCTCAAGCCCGCGATCAAGGAGCTTGCCCAGCAGTTCGGACTCCAGGCCAGCTTCATGCCCAAGCCGTTCATGGACGCAGCCGGCTCCGGGATGCATGTCCACCAGGTGGCCTGCCGCGATGACGGCGAGAACGTCTTCAACGACCCGGCCGATCCATACGGCCTGTCGAGGGCCGGACGGGCATTCGCCGCCGGACAGCTCGACCATGCGCCGGGCATGTGCGCCCTGCTGGCGCCGCTGGTCAATTCATATAAACGACTGGTGCCCGGCTACGAAGCGCCCATCGCCGGCAGCTGGGGTCGGCGCAATCGATCGGCGCTGATCCGAGTGCCGTCCGCGCCGGACGAGCCGGAAACCCCGATGGACGTCCTCGGGACCCGCCTCGAGCTGCGCCTGCCTGATCCGAGCTGCAATGCCTACCTGGCCTTTGCCGCGATGCTGGCCGCGGGCATGGACGGCCTCGAAAGGGGGCTGGAGCTCGGCCCGCCGATGGAGGAGATCGAGCACGGCTACCAGGGCGGTTCGAAGCTGGTCGTCCGTCCATTGCCCGGGTCGCTGGGCGAAGCCCTCGACGCCCTCGCCCTCGACGACGTGGTCGCGGAGGCGCTCGGCAGCGAGGTGCTCAGCCTGTTCCAGGCAACCAAGGCGATCGAGTGGGCGAGCTATCGCCGCCAGGTCACCCCGTGGGAGCTCGACGCCTACCTCAAGCGCTACTAGGGCCGATCGCGCCAAATCGCAACCAAGTCTCCGGGCGGCAGGGGTGGCCCACTCGGCCATGCCGTCCTAGCCTCGGCTCAAGTCCGGGTGCGCGGCGATGGATCCGCGGGCCCGGACTGCCATGTCCGGTCCGCGGTTCCGGTCAGGCGCCCGTCGCACACCCGGAGGAGGTTCAGCCACGGACGTTCAGCCACGGACGGACGGACCAGCCGCCTCCGATTGTTCGCGGCGGAGCGCGGCGAACCCGGGTTTGATGGTCTGGGTGATCAGCGTCAACCGCTCGTCGAAGGGCAGGAAGGCGCTCTTCATCGCGTTGAGGGTCAGCCACTCGACCTCGTCGAGGCCCAGCCCGAAGGCCGCCTCGAGGGCGGCGAACTCGCGCGAAAGCGAGACGTCGCTCATCAGCCGGTTGTCGGTGTTGACCGTGACCCGGAAGCGCAACTGCCGGAGCAACCCGAACGGATGCCCGGCGATCGACGCCGCGGCGCCCGAATGGACGTTCGATGTCGGGCACAGCTCGAGCGGGATGCGTCGATCGCGGACGTAAGCGGCCAGCCGACCAAGCGTCGCCTGCCCGGCGGAGTCGACCGTGATGTCGTCGACGATCCGGACGCCGTGGCCGAGGCGCTCGGCGCCCAGGTCGAGCGCCTCCCGGATCGAGGGCAGGCCATAGCCCTCGCCGGCGTGCAGGGTCAGGTGGAAGCTGGCATGGACCAGGCGTTCGAAGACGTCCGCGAAGCGGCCCGGCGGATAGCCCGCCTCCGGTCCGGCGATGTCGAAGCCGACGACGCCGGCGTCGCGGTGGCGGAGGGCGAGATCCGCGATCTCGCCGGCTCGATCGGCCTGGCGCATCGCCGTGGCCAGGAACCGCAGGACGATCGGCCGGCCGGGTACCCGCGCCGCCCCGACCCGGAAGCCCTCGAGGATCGCTTCGACCACCTCGTCCAGCGACAGGCCGCCGGCCGTCGACAGCTCGGGCGCGTGGCGGACCTCNNGAGCGCGTCTGCATGACGGCCACCGTGTGCTCGAACGTCTCGAGGTAGAGCTCGAGCGAGCCCTGGCTGGCGCCCCGCCTGAACCAGGCGCCCAGCTCCCGCGGGTCGGTCGACGGCAGCCCGCCGTAGCCCTGCTCGGCGGCCAGCTCGATGATCGTCTGTGGCCGGAGGCCGCCGTCGAGGTGATCGTGGAGGAGCACTTTTGGCGCTCGACGGAGGACCTCGATGTCGAGCGGCGGCCGGTTCACGCGCCCAGCCGGCTCCGGGCCGCGGCAATCGCCGCCGCGACGCGCGAGGGGGCCGTGCCACCGACCACGTCACAGGACGCGAGGGCCGCATCGACGCTCGCCGCGGCCCGCAGCAGGTCCGGCGTCCCCGGGTCGGCGCCCAACGCGGCCGCGGCGGGGTCGCCGACGGTCCGCAGAGCGGCCATGAGCGTCGTATCGTCGAGCGCCTCGAGGCCGGTGCCGGCCGCTTCGGCCTCGGCGACCAGGGTCCCGACCACGTGGTGGGCAAGCCGGAACGGGATACCCCGCCGGACGAGGGCGTCGGCCAGGGCCGTGGCGGTGATGTAGCCCTCGTCGGCAGCGGCGCGCATCCGGACGCGATCGACGCTGATCGACTCGAGCACGCCGGCCAGCACGAGCAGCGACGCGGCATACGTGGCGACGCCCTCGAACAGCGGCGGCTTGTCCTCCTGGAGGTCGCGCTGATAGGCGAGGGGCAGACCCTTCAGCACCGCGAGCATGCCGGTCAACGCCCCGATCGCCCGGCCGGCCCGGCCGCGGACGAGCTCCGCCGGATCAGGGTTCTTCTTGTTGGGCATCATCGAGCTGCCGGTCGAGAAGGCGTCGGACAGGCGCACGAAGCCGAAGCGCGGATTCGACCACCAGGTGAGCTCCTCGGCCAGGCGGCTGAGGTGGACCATCCCGAGGGCGATCGCGGCCAGCAGCTCGACGACGAAGTCACGATCGCTGACGGCGTCCAGCGAGTTCGCGGTGGGGCCGTCGAAGCCGAGCTCGGCCGCGATGGCCGCCCGATCGAGGGGATAGCCGGTCCCGGCCAGTGCCCCCGAGCCGAGCGGTGAGACATTGAGCCGGTGGCGCGCGTCGGCGAGGCGGCCGCGATCTCGCTCGAGCATCTCGACGTAGGCCAGCAGGTGATGCCCGAAGAGGATCGGCTGGGCCGGCTGGATGTGGGTGCTGCCGGGCAGGATCGCCTCGCCTTCACGCTCGGCGAGCGTCACCAGGGCGCGCTCCAGGCCGAGGATCGCGGCGTCGAGCTCGGCCACGGCCCGCCGCGACCACAGGCGCAGGTCGGTCGCCACCTGGTCGTTGCGCGATCGGCCGGTATGCAGGCGAGCCGCCAGCGGCCCGATCCGCTCGGTGAGGGCGGCCTCGAGGTTGAGATGAACGTCCTCGAGGGCGGGATCCCAGGCGAACGCGCCGGCCGCCACCTCCGTCCGCAACGCTTCGAGGCCGGCGACCATTGCGTTGCCCTCCTCGGCGGTCAGCAGGCCCGCGGCGGCCAATCCGTGGACGTGGGCGATCGAACCGACGAGATCGTCGTCGGCCAGCGCCGAGTCGACCTCGACCGATCGGGTGAAGTCCGCACCGCGCTCGTCGCTCCCCTCGTGGAACCGGCCGCCCCAGAGATCCAATCCAGCCTCCGTCACGGCGTACATTGGTCGTACGCCCGACCATCGTAGCCGGGCCCGCGCGGGTCCCACCGATCCTCCGGCCCCTGCCGGCTACTTGGAGCCTCGGCGCCGCTGCTACGCTGGTCGGGTGAAGCGCTCCGCTCGCCTGGTCCTCGTCCGGCTCGCCGCGGCGGCGCTGCTCCTCGTTTCGAGCGCGGCGGCGTTCGCGCCAACGGCCGCGGCGGCCTCACCAGGCGTCGCTCGCACGACCCCGTCGCCCTTTACGTCGCTCGGCCCATCGGCCGGTCAGCTGAGCCCGGCCGCGGGCAGCGGCCAGCCGGCGCTGCGCGCCCACGTCGCCACGCCCGACGCGCTCGGACGGGCCGGTCGATCGGCGCCGCCCCGCCCGGCAAGCAGCGACGGAGCGATCCGGCCCGCGGTCGCGCCGGCTCCGGTCCAGGCCAGCCTGACTGGTGCCCCGGACAACCACGTCGCCGGCTTCACCGGCGTGGCCGAGACGGACCAGGCGAGCCCCGGCCTCGAGCCCGCCGACTCGAGCGTAGCCGTCGGTCCCGACCAGGTCGTCCAGATCGCCAACCTCGTCCTGCGGATCACCGCCCGAGATGGCAGCGCGGCCCTGACCCGGTCCGTACCGGGGCTCTTCGAGCTTGGGACGGGGCTCTTCGACCGCGATCCACGGGTGGTCTACGACAGCCTCCACGGCCGGTTCGTGGCGACCGAGACGACCTGGGATTGCCTGCCCGACGCGGACGCGACCTTCGGCCATGGCTACCTCGACCTGGCCGTCTCCCGGACCACTGATCCGCGGGGTCCGTGGGACGTCTACTTCTGGTTCTTCGACGACGTCGTCCCGGTCGCTCCGTCGATCGGCACGTCGACCGACAAGCTGGCCCTGACCAGCACCCTGTACGAGATGTCCCAGGCCGGCGGAGGCCCCGGCGATGCCTGCGCCGACCCGGCCTCGCTGACGCCCAACCTGGTCGGTGCCGACGTGCTGGTCGCCAACTGGACCGACGCCGTCGCCCACACCTCGATGACGTTGCAGGCGACCGAGTTCCTGGCCGGATCGACCGACCTGTCGGTGCTCGCGCCAACAGCCGTCGGAGCTCGAGCCGCGCTCCAGGAGCCAGCGACCACGGCCACCGTGTTCATGGTCAGCCGCTCTGTCGGCGTCGACACGCCCAGCAACGTGGCCGTCGACGATGTCCTCGCGACGACGTTCACCGGGACGACGAGCAGCACGAGCACGGTGACCCTGGCCGGCAGCTGGACCCTGACCGGCGATAGCATCGTGGGCCCGTTCGCCGACCCCGCAGCGCCTCATCAGCCCGGCTCCCCGGCGACGATCGTCGACGCGACCAGCGGTGACCCGCCGGACGCGATCTGGCAGGCCGGCAAGCTCACCTGGCCCACCACCTATCCGTGCACGCCGACCGGCGACAGCAGCGTCCGCGACTGCGTCCGGGTCAGCCAGGTGGCGACCCCGTCGGCGACGGCCGAGCCGACCGCCGTCCAGGACTTCCTGATCGGCCTGAACGGCTTCGACAGCTACGCTCCGGGCATCGGCCTCAGCTCGGACGGAACGCTCGATGTGGTCTACAGCCAGTCGAACTCGACCGGCACCAACTTCCCGTCGTCGGTCCAGCGATACCAGCGGGCCGGCGACGGCGCCAACACGCTCAGCCCGCCGGTCGTGCTGGCGGGCGGCACCGGCACCTACCCCGGGACCGAATGGGGCCATTACGTCGGGCTCGGCCAGGATCCACAGCTGCCCAGTGCCGTCTGGCAGGCCAATGGGTTCAGCGTCGGCACGAATGGCTGGTCGACCTTCGTCGATGAGCTGGGCCCGACGGTCGGCACGACCTATGTGCCGATCACCCCGCTGCGGGTCGTCGACACCCGGGGGACCGGCTCGGTTGGGGCCGCGGGCCTGGCCGGCAAGTTCGTCGCGTCCCATGCCCGGACGTTCGCGGTGGCCAACCTGGGCAGCGGCCCGAGCCACATCGCGAGCAATGCCGTGGCGGTCACCGGCAACGTGACGGTGACCCGCCAGAACGCGGCCGGCTACGTGGCCGTCACCCCGACCGCCCAGAACAACCCGGGCTCATCCACGCTCAACTTCCCGCTGACCGGCGATCGGGCCAACAACGTGACCGTGCCCCTCTCCTCGAGCGGCGGCCTGTCGGTCACCTACAAGGCCGGGGCCGGCAAGACGACCGATCTCGTCTTCGACGTGACCGGCTACTTCGTGCCCGACGACAGCAGCTCGACCTACAAGCCCGTCGTCCCGACCCGGCTGATCGATTCGCGCTCCGGCCTCGGCCAGCCGGCGGCCAAGCCCCGCCGGTTCCTGACCGGGGTACCCCAGACGTTCACGATCGGGACGAGCACCGGGTTGGTGCCCAGCGCGGCGACCGCGATCACCGGCAACCTGACCGTCACCCGCCAGACCAAGGCCGGCTATCTCGCCCTGACCCCGACCCCGACCGCGACGCCCTCGGTCTCGACCCTCAACTTCCCGCTCGGCGACGACCGGGCCAACGGCTTCACGGCGCCGCTCAGCGGCGGCCAGCTCTCGATCGTGTACATCGCCGCGCATGGCGGTCAGACCGACGTGATCCTCGACGTGACCGGCTACTACCTCGACGATCTGAGCGGGCTCCACTTCTATCCGATCAACCCGGGCCGGATCATGGACAGCCGGACCGGGGTGGCCAACTCCGGGCTCACCGGCCGGTTCAGCGCGGCGGTCCCCCGCCAGCTCCCGACGAGCGGCCACTGGGGCGTGCCCGATGATGCCCAGGCGGTCAGCGGCAACCTGACCGTCACCGCCCAGACCGGGGCCGGCTACATCGCGATCACGACCGTCTCGACCGCCAACCCGAGCACCTCGAGCCTCAACTTCCCGCTGGCCGACGACCGGGCCAACGGGGTGACCGTGACCCTCAGCGGGACGGGCTCGCTGTGGCTCGTCTACAAGGCCAGCGCGGGCAAGACGACCCAGCTGATCCTCGATCTGAGCGGCTACTTCCGCTGAAGCGGGCGGTCAGCCCTCGGCAGCCAGCAGGACGGCGCCGACCACGACGATCGCGGCGAGCCCGATCCGCGTGCTCGCGTCGCCCCGGTTGGTGGCTTCCTTCAGACGGAACGAGCCCCAGCCACTGATCAGTACGATCGCCGACTCGCGCATCGGAGCGACCGCCGTGAGCGGCGCGTACCGATACGCGATCAGCACGAAGAGGTAGGCGGCGACCGTGATCAGGCCGCCGATTCCGGCCCGGATCCACACCCGGCGGAGGAGGCGCCCGAGAAGACCGCTCGAGGAGGATGCCTCGGGACGTTCGTCGTCGGCGTCATCGGTCGGAAACGCGTGACCATTCCGCTCGCGGAGGACGGCCATGCCGATCCAGATCAGCAGGAAGATAGTCATGAATGCCTGGAGCATTCCCGCGTAGAGGAGCGGGTTGACCAGGCGTGCCCCGTCTCGATCGACTGCCGAGTAGGACGCGATCGTGACCCCGGTCAGCAGCGCAAATCCAATGGCTTCGCGGGTATGGCGTGGCAGCCGGCTGCTCCGCCGGAAGATGGCCCACGGCTTCTGGAGGCCAAGGATGCCGGTGAGCAGCAGTGCGACGCCGATCCAGCCGGCAAGCTCGAGTCGTTCACCAAGGATCAGGACGCCGACGCCCACCGCCAGGACTGGCGCCGTGCCCCGGGCGATCGGATAGACGAGTGACAGGTCGCCCCGTCGATAGGCCGCCGACAGGAAGATGAAGTAGGCGGCCTCGAGCAGGCCGGACAGGACGGACAGGCGCCAGGCATCGGCAGGAATCGCCGGCTGGTCGGTGATCCACCAGCCGGCCAGGGCCAGGGGGACCAGCGCCACAGCCCCCACGAGCATCCCCCGGCCGGCCGTCCGGAGCGGGTCGCTGGCCGTCTTGAGCAGGATGTTCCAGGTGGCATGCATCACGGCGGCGACCAGCAGCAGGAGGAGGATCCCGGGCGGCAATCAGGACCGCCCGGCGCCGGTCCGGCGCGGTTCGGGCGTGGGCGGGCTGCCTTCGGCCATCTCCTTGAGGATCCGCAGGTGGGTCTCGACCATTCCGGCGACTGAGCCCCGCCCGACCGCGATGAGGCGGGCCGTCCAGCGCCCCGATGTCGTCAGGCCGGCCGTGCCGGCGACCCGGGTACCGCCGGCAACTTCCTCGAGGAACCAGCCCCGCTGGAGCCGTATCCCATCGCCCACGACGATCAGCTGGAAGCGGGCGCTCGGGCGGGCCTCGAGGCTCTCCAGGCGGACATTCGCGACGAGCAGCCCCAGCCGCAGCCGGGCAGCGCGCGTCGCACCGGCAGCCGGCCAGCTCGGCGCCGGCGGCCCGAGGCGCAGCTCGGGAAAGAGGGTGTCCTGGGCGGCCGGGTCATGGAGCGTGGCCCAGACGGTTCTGAGCGGGGCCTGGATGTACGTCAGGCGTTCGAGGACGCCCGGCGGGGGGGCTGGGCGCGGGACCGGCATTGGGGCTCGGCTACGCCCCGATCGGGTGCCAGACCGTCTTCATCTCGAGGAAGGCGGCAATCCACTCCGGACGCTGGGCGGCCCGGTCGTCGGTCCAGTCGAAGGCCGCGTCGCTGATCCCCTTTGGCCGGCGGGCGATCCGCTTGATCGACTCGGCGGCCGAGATCTCGACCGGGGCCTGCTGCTCGGCGGCCACGCCCCAGGTGTCAACCGCATCGACATCGACGTGGGCAGCCAGGACCGGGACGAGCTCAGCCTTCAGGCCGGTCAAGAGGTTGATCACGCCGCCCGGCACATCGCTTGTTGCCAGGACCTCGCCCAGGGTGATGGCCGGCAGCGGCCGTGTCTCGGAGGCGATCACGACGGCCGCGTTCCCCGACACGACGATCGGGGCGAGCCGGCTGACCAGGCCGAGGAGGGAGCTCGATTCGGGGGCGACCATGCCCACGACCCCGGTCGCCTCGGGGATCGTGAAGTTGAAGTACGGCGCCGCGACCGGATTCGACGACCCGAGCAGCTGGGCGATCTTGTCGGCCCAGCCCGCATACCAGACCCAGCGGTCGATCGCGTGATCGACAAGCGTCCTGGCCCGCCGGCCCGACATGCCCTCGGCCGCCGCCACCTCGGCCACGAACTGGTCGCGCCGGCCCTCCATCAGCTCGGCGACCCGGTACAGGACCTGGCCCCGATTCATCGCCGTCCGGGCGGCCCACGGCTCGGCCGCCTTGCGCGCGGCCCGGACCGCATCGCGGACGTCCTTGCGGGAGGCACGGCTGGCGTTGGCAAGCTCCGCACCCTTCGGGTTCGAGACGAGGTAGGAGCGGCCCGACTCCGAGCGTGGAAATGCTCCGTCGATGTACAGCTTGTAGGTCTTCCGGACGTCGATCCGGTCCGTCCCGCCGATACGCACACCGGGCATCTCAGCGGTCCTCGAGCCGGACGTAGGCCTGCAGGCCGTGCAGGCCGCCTTCGCGGCCGTAGCCCGACTCCTTGTAGCCGCCGAAGGGCGACGTCGGATCGAACTTGTTGAAGGTGTTGGCCCACACCACGCCGGCCTTCATCCGCTTGACCATCATCAGGATCCGCGAGCCCTTGTCGGTCCAGATCCCGGCCGACAGCCCATAGGGCGTGTTGTTGGCCTTCTCGATCGCCTCTTCGGGAGTCCGGAACGTGATCGTCGAGAGGACCGGCCCGAAGATCTCCTCGCGGGCGATCCGGTAGCTCTGGGCCACGTTCGTGAACAGGGTCGGCCGGAAGAAGAAGCCCCGTCCGGGCAGCTCGCAGGCCGGCTGGTAGAGCTCGGCGCCTTCGGCCACACCGGCCGCCACGAGCTCGGTGATCTTGTCCAGCTGGGCCCTGCTGTTGATCGCCCCAACGTCGGTGTTCTTGTCCAGCGGGTCGCCCACCCGGATCGTCGACAGGCGGTCCTTGAGCTTGGCGATCAGCAGCTCGGCGATCGACTCCTGGACGAGCAGCCGGCTGCCGGCGCAGCAGACCTCACCCTGGTTGAAGTAGATCCCGTTGACGATCCCCTCGACGGCCTGGTCGAGGGGCGCGTCGTCGAAGACGATGTTGGCGGCCTTGCCGCCGAGCTCCAGGGTCAGCGCCTTGCCCTGGCCGGCGATGCCCTGGGCGATCTTCCGGCCGACCGCAGTCGAGCCGGTGAAGGCGACCTTGTCCACGTCGGGATGGGTGACCAGGGCCATCCCGATTTCGCCCGGTCCGGTGATGATGTTGACCACGCCCGGTGGCAGGTCGGCCTGCCGGCAGAGGTCGGCAAACAGGAGCGCGGTCANNGCGATCTTCCAGGCCAGCATGAGCAGCGGGAAGTTCCAGGGGATCACCTGGGCGGCCACGCCGAGCGGCCGGGCGACCCTCCCCGGGAAGGCGTAGTCGAGCTTGTCGGCCCAGCCGGCGTAGTACCAGAAATGGGCCGCCGCGAGGGGCACGTCCACGTCGCGCGATTCCTTGATCGGCTTGCCCGAATCGATCGACTCGAGGACGGCGAACTCGCGCGACCGCTCCTGGAGCAGGCGGGCGATCCGGAAGAGATACTTCGCCCGCTCCCGGCCGGGCAGCTTGCTCCAGGCCTTGGTCTGGGCCTGGCGGGCGGCACGGACCGCCGCATCGACGTCGGCCTCGGTCGCCCGGGCAATCTCGGCAAGGGGCAGCTCCGTCGAGGGGTCGATCGTGGTGAAGGTCAGCCCGTCGGACGCGGCGACTTCCTTGCCGCCGATGAACAACCCGTAGCGCTCGCGGATCGTGACGATCTCGCGCGACTCAGGCGCCGGGGCGTACTCCCAGGGAATCGCCTGGCCGTCGCCCAGGCCCCAGCTGTTCGGCGGTCCGCCAGGCGTCGGCAGCGGCGCTGGCAGCGGCGCTCCCCCGTTCGTCGCGACGGGTGCGGGGACCGCCGCGCCCGGTTTCGTCTCGGTCGCCATGACGGCCATTATGTCATTCGCCTCGGGCCCGCCCGAAGGGGTGTACGATCGGGGCAATTGAATACGCCTCCGGGGAGCGCCATCGCGCTGAGAGTGTGGTCCGACCACAGACCCGCCGAACCTGATCCGGCTGACACCGGCGTAGGGAGCAGGCCAACCGTCGACTCGACGCCGTCCCGTTCAGACCCGGGGCGGCGTTCATCGTTTCGATCGAGGAGTCGCGGTCACCATGTCAGCCAACCTGCGCCGGTTCGGGTCCCTGATTGCGCTCGTCGCGCTCGTCGCCGGCGCGTGCGCGGCTGGCTCGACTCCGCTGCCCACGATCGGGCCGAGCGTCGCCCCAACCGCCCCGGCCGCGTCGGCCGCCGCGTCTTCGACTCCGTCGACCACTCCGAAGCCGCCGACCGCGACCGTCACCCTCGCCCTCGACTGGACGCCGAACACGAACCACACCGGCTTCTACGTCGCCCAGCAGAGCGGCTGGTACGCCGACGAGGCGATCGACCTCAAGTTCATCCCCTATGCCAGCGCCAACCCCGAGACCCTGGTCGGCGCCGGCCAGGCCAACTGCGGGATCAGCACCGAGGAGGGTGCCACCTTCGCGATCGCGGCCGGCGAGAAGGAACAGTCGGTGATGGCCATCCTGCAGCACACCGCCAGCGAGATCGCCGTGCTCGCCAGTGGCCCGATCACCCGACCGCGGGACATGGACGGCAAGGTCTACGCCGGCTTCGGCTCGCCCCAGGAAGGACCCCTCCTGACTGCGGTGATCAAGGCCGACGGCGGCAAGGGCGTCTTCACCACGGTCACCCTCGACACGGCGGCTTACGAGGCGCTCTACGCCGGCAAGGCCGACATGGCGATCACGTTCAGCGCCTGGGAGGCGATCGAGGCCAAGGAACGCGGGATCGCGCTGCGCACATTCGCGTTCCCGGACTACGGGCTGCCCGATGAATATGCCGTCGTCCTCGTCTGCAATGACGGCTGGCTGGCCGCCAACGGCGATGTGGCCCGTCGGTTCCTCGCCGCGACCGTGCGTGGCTTCGAGCTCGCCGCGACCGACCCGGCAACGGCGTCGACCGAGCTGATCGCGGCCAATCCCGGTGTCTTCGATGCGAATCCGCAACTGCCCGTCGACAGCGCTAACTACCTGGCTGCCCAGAAGCTCTACCTCGATCCGACGGGCGGGGTCGGACCGGAGACGCTCGCGACCTGGAACGCCTATTCGGGCTGGCTCTATGACCAGGGCGTCCTGGCCGGCCCCGACGGCAAGCCCCTGACCTCCCGCCCGGATTTCTCGACCTACTTCACGAACGCCTACCTGCCATGACCTGGTCGGGGGAATGAGGGCCGTCCGCGCCGGCCTGCGCCAGGCGCTGCCGAGTGTCGTGGTCGTGGTCGTGGTCCTGCTCGCCTGGGAGGGGCTGGTCCGGGCCCTGGCGATCAGCCCGGTCGTGCTCCCGGCGCCGAGCCGGATCCTGTCCGCGCTGTGGGACGCGCGGGCGACCGCCGCCGGCCACGCCGGAGCGACCCTGGCCGAGACGATCGTCGGGTTCGGCATCTCGGTCGCCTTCGCGGTGGTGACGGCCCTCGTGATGGATTCGGTTGGCTGGGTCCGCCGGGCGCTCTACCCGATCCTCGTCACCAGCCAGACGATCCCGATCGTCGCCGTGGCGCCCCTCCTCGTGATCTGGTTCGGACCGCTCGGCCTGCTGCCCAAGATCACGGTCGTGGTCCTCGTTACCTTCTTCCCGGTGACCGTGGCCCTCCTTGACGGCCTGGCCGGAACGCCGCGCGACGCGACCAGCCTGCTCCAGACGATGGGCGCCTCGCGCTCCCAGATCCTGTTCAAGCTGCGCCTGCCCGGAGCCCTGCCGTCGTTCTTCACCGGCCTCCGGATCGCCGTGACCTACGCCGTGATCGGGGCGATCTTCGGCGAGCAGGTCGGGGCCGTGAACGGCCTCGGGATCTGGATGATCCTGAGCAAGAACCTGTTCCGGACCGACCTCGTCTTCGGGGCGATCCTGATCACCGCCGTTCTCACCCTGGTCCTGTGGCTCCTCGTCGGGGTCGCCGAGCGGCTGACGATCCCCTGGTACCGCGAGTCGCGCCGAACTTCCGCCTGAGACTCCGGTCCCGCGTGTCGGCCCTGGGCCGGCAGGGCCTGGGGCTTTGCCGGGCCGGATCGGTCGCTGGCCGCGGTTATCGCCCCAGGCGATCAAATGGCGGAAGTCGAGGGTGCCGGACAGCCCGCTCGGACAGCATCTTGCGGATTCCATCGCCTCGGACGATCAAAACGCGGGAATGGGCCGCGATCGAAGTCTCGACGTCGGTCGATTCCGCGGTTTTGATCTCCTGGAGCGATAACGCCACCGCCGCCGGCCGGACCTTGCCGACAGGTATGTCGCCAGGGGCGAACAAAAGGCGCTCATCGAGGGCCACGGGCGGGAGCGGCAGGCCGGATCCCGGGGATTCGTTCTCCGCCGACGACCGAATCGCGGGAATAGGCCCCCCAGCAAGCCTCGAACCCGGTCGATTCGGGCCTTTTGTTCGGCCCCGGCGACTCGCCGGGTGACCCACCAAGCCTCGAAGCGAAGCCGAACCCAGAGCGGCTAGTCCAGGCTGAAGTGGTCGGGGCCCTGATAGTGGCCGGTGCGCTGCTTCTCGATCTGCATCAGGACGTCGTTGAGCAGGCTCGAGGCGCCGAATCGGAACCGCTCGGGGGTCATCCAGCGTGGGCCGAGCGTCTCGTACAGGACAACCAGGTACTGGATCGCCTCCTTGGCGACCCGGATCCCTCCGGCCGGCTTCATACCCACCGCCCGGCCGGTGGCTCGCTCGAAGTCGCGGATCGCCTCGAGCATGACCAGGGTCACCGGCAGGGTGGCTGCCGGGGTGACCTTGCCGGTGGAGGTCTTGATGAAGTCGGCGCCGGCGGCCATCGCCAGGACGCTCGCNNCGGCGGACGTTGTCGTAGGTCTCGAGCTCGCCCGTCTCGAGGATCACCTTGAGGTGGATCTCGCCGCAGGCACCCTTGACCGCCACGATCTCGTCGAAGACGGCGGCGTAATCACCGGCCAGGAAGGCACCCCGGTCGATCACCATGTCGATCTCGTCGGCCCCGGCCTCGATTGCCTGGCGGGTCTCGGCCAGCTTCAGGTCGAGAAATGTCTGGCCGGACGGGAAGCCGGTCGCCACGCTGGCCACCCGGACGCCGGACGAGCCGAGGGCTTCCTTGGCGTCGGCGACGAGGGCCGGGTAGACACAGATCGCCGCCACGTGCGGGATCGAGGAATCGCCGGGCAGCGGCTGGATCGCCTTGGCGCACAGCGCCCGGATCTTGCCCGGGGTGTCCTTACCTTCGAGCGTGGTCAGGTCCATCATCCGGATCGCCAGGTCGAGGGCCCATAGCTTGGCGTTCGTCTTGATCGAGCGGCGCTTGAGCGAATCGACCCGCTCCTCGACACCGACCTGGTCGACCGGGGTCACCCGGCCGAGGAGGTTGCCCAGCGAGCCGGCCCGGGCATCGAACGAGCGGACCAGCTCGGTTGCCTTGNNCCGCGGCAACGGCGGCAGGTCCCGCCGGCCACGAACCAGGAAGTGCTCGAACCAGTTCCGGATCTGGCTCGCGTTCTCGACCCGCCGGAACGGCGTCCCGGATCGGGTCAGCTCGTGCGACTCGTCGGGCACCCGCATCATCCGGACCGGCCGGCGGAGCGAGCGGAGCACGGTGAACAGCTCCTCGCCCTGGCCAATCGGCGTGCGCAGGTCGCGCTCGGAGTGCTGGATCAGGAGCGGCGTCCGAATCTCGCGGGCGTAGGTCAGCGGCGAGTGCTCGCGATACAGGTCGGGGTCTTCCCAGGGTGCCGCGCCGAACTCGAGCCGGCCGAAGCTCGGCCCGGCGATGTCGCCGGTCGACATCTGGCTGATCAGGTCGTTGACCGAGCGGCACGTGATCGCCGCTCGGAAGCGATCGGTGTGACCGACGATCCAGCTGGTCAGATAGCCGCCGTACGAGCCGCCGGTCACGCCCAGCCGCTCGGGGTCGGCCCGGTCCTCGGCGATCAGGCTGTCGACCCCGCCCAGGACGTCGCGCATCGGGCCCGGGCCCCAATCCTTGAAGTTGGCCCCGTTGAACGCCTCGCCGTAGCCCTGTGAGCCGCGCGGATTGGCGGCCCACACCCCGATCCCGGCGGCGGCCAGGACCTGCCACTCCCACATCGGGCTCCAGCCATAGAGGGTATGCGGGCCGCCATGGATCTCGACCACGAGCGGAGCGTGCCGGCGGCCGCCGGCCTTGCGGGCGACGAGCGGGCTGGGCGGCAGGTACCAGCCCTGGATCCGGCGCCCGTCCACCTCGGTCCAGCGGGTCTCGGCCGGGACCAGGGTGATCTCGTCCCGGACGGCTCGATTGAGCTCGCTGACCGGATGGCCCTGGACCGGGGCACGCAATCGCCCGGCGGGCAGCTCGAGGGCGACGACCTCGGGCAGGTCGGCCGGCGCCGACAGAACCGCGCCGATCCGGACGCTGCCGCGCGGCCCCGGGCCGACGCTGAACGATGAGTAGTAGTGCTCGCCGTGGGTGAGCCGCTCGACCGGACCGCCGTCGACGGGCACCCGCCACAGCTCGAACGAACCCTCGATCGGGGCACTGAAGTAGACCGCCAGGCCATCCGGCGCGACGCTGATCCGGTTGCCCTCTCCGATCGTGATGTCGCTGTTCATGCCCGAGTCGATCACCAGGTCGGCCGTGGCGGTCAGGTTGCGCCCGCCACGCGGGCCGGAATCGGCGCCATCTGCGGTCATCAGCCAGACATCCGCCCGGCTACCCGCCCCGGCCGGCCAGCGGTGGCCGAGGACGGCCAGCCTCGCGCCATCCGGCAGCCAGGCCGGTGACCCGAAGACACCTCGCCCACCCAATCGGCCGCCGCCACCAGTGATCCTGATCGCCCGGCCACCGGCCGCGGAGACGGCCCAGACGTCGCTGTGGAAGCCGAGGTCGTCGTCGCGGCCGCGGTCTGCGGTGAACGCGATCCGGCTGCCGTCCGGCGCCCAGGCCGGCTCACTGATCGGGGCCCGACCAGCATGGACCAGGGTGGCTGCGCCGGTCGCCACGTCGAACACCCACAGCCGGGTGACCTGGTGGTAGACCCAGCCGGAGCCGTTCGACTGCATTCGCAGCCGATCGACGTAGTGGAAATCGGACATTGGCGGGTCACCTGGCGCGGGCGCCTTCGCCGGGCGGCCCCGGCGGCGGGCGTCCTCGGCGACCGTCGCGCCATGCGACGAGCTGACCACGGCGAGTCGCCGGCCGTCAGGCGACCAGGCGAAGCCCTCGACTCCGCGCGGCAGGTTCGTCAGCCGGCGCGCCTCACCGGGTCGATCGAGGGGCAGCAGGTGGACCTGGGTGCCATCCTCGCGATCCTTGGCTGCCGCCGGCTCGTCTTCGACGGCCAACCGGCGGTCGGAGAGGAAGGCCAGGCTGCGCCCGTCTGGTGCGAAGCGCGGGTTGGTGTCATGCCGGCTGCCGATGGTCAGCGGCTCGGCCGGGGCCGAGCCATCGAACGGCACGGACCAGATCGCGTGGCGATAGCCATCACGGCCGGCGGCGACCGTCTGGACCGTGAAGGCGATCCGGTCGCCGCCCGGGGCGAGCTGGGGGTCGGTGGGAATCCTGAACCGGTAGTAGTCGTCGGGCCGAGGGATTCGCGCCATCGGCCGAGTCTACCGCTACCATCGAGCCGATGGCCGATCAGCTCTCGCTGCGCCTCGAGCCGGATGCCGCGGGTTGGCCCGCGCCGATCCGGCCGATGCTCGCCCAGCCCGGCGACGGGCCGTTCGACGATCCGGATGACCTGTTCGAGCCGTGGTGGGGTGGCGAGCGGGCGCTCGCCTACCTCGGCGGCGAGGCCCTCGGAATGCGCCTCGTCAGCGCCGACGGCGTGGTCCTGACCGAGCGGGTGCCGGAGATCGCCGACCTGCCCGAGCGGCTCGGTGGCCGGCCGGCGATCCTCGACGGGACGCTGGTCGCCGTTGACGAAGCCGGCCGGCTCGACGAGCCCGGCCTGCTCGCCCGGCTCGACGGCCAGCCGGGGCCTGGGCTGGCCTTCCTCGTGTATGACCTCCTCGCGCTTGATGGGCGTCCGCTGGTCAGCGAGCCGCTCGAGCGCCGGCGCTCCCGGCTGGCCCGCCTGCTGAGCCCTTCGCCGTCGATCGTGCCGGTCCCGATGATCGCCGGCGAGGGTCGGGCCCTGTGCGCCGCGGCAGCTGCCCAGGGCGTCGGCTGGGTCCTCGCCCGCGACCGCCGCAGTCCATACCTGGCCGGCGTGCGGAGCAGCCTGTGGCGGCTGATCGCCGTCCATCCCGACGCCGCGCAGGCCGGGGCGAGTGCAGAGAGCGTCGGCGGCGAGCCGGCCGGCAGTCCGATCCTGGCCTTGATCCGGCGGCTGCCACTCGAGGAGCCGACCGGCTAGGACGCTGCTCGGCCGCCGCCGGGGCGGATCGCGACCCGCAGGAACGTCCGGAACCCGGGCCGCTGACCGTAGAGCAGGACCCCGGCGCCATAGATCCGGGCCGCGACCCAGCTCGAGGCGGCAATCGAGGCCACCAGGATGGCCAGCGACAGTGCAACCTCCCAGGCATCGACGTGGCCGAGCATCACCCGGGCGAGCATCACATACGGGCTGAAGAAGGGCACGAACGACAGGATCTCGATGAGCCGCGAGTTGATCGCGGTCATCCCGAAGATGGCCGCGAAGTAGCCGGCCATCGACACGAAGCTGAGCGGCATCGCCAGCTGCTGGATGTCCTCCGGCCGGCTGACCAGCGAGCCGGCTGCGGCATACACGAAGGCGTACAGCAGGAAGCCCAGGATGAAGAATGCCCCGAACGCCAGCAGGATCGGCAGGGTCAGGCCGACCAGCGGCGCCTCGCCCGGGTCGGCCGGGCCGATCAGGGCCGTGGCGATCGGATCCTGCAGGGCGAGGACGAGGGTTGCCGGCAGGAGGATCGCCAGGTACTGGGTCAGGCCGGCCGCGCCGACGCCGATCACCTTGCCAACGAGCAGCTGGCGCGGCGTCCCGGCACTGATCAGGAGCTCCATCACGCGGCTCGCCTTCTCGGACGCGACGCTGGTCGCCACCCACATCCCGTAGACGGTCAGGGTGATGAAGATCAGGACGACCAGGATCGAGGCGAGCAGGGTCCGGCTGCCGGTGAGGCCCGGGTCAAGGGCAGCCACGCTGGCACCCGCATCGGTCGGCTGGAGCTCGAAACCGGGCAGGTGAAAGCCGGGCCCGGCTGAACCCTGGAGGTTCTGCGAGTACTCCACGACGGCGGCGCCGAAGGTCGCAACCTGGAGCCGCTGGATCGTCGCGCTCGTCGGTCCGTCGTTGCCATGGAACGTGAAGTCGAGGCCGCCACCGGGTTGGATCGTCACCTCGAGCAGGCTGTCGAGGTGGCCACCATGGACGGCGGCCAGGCCGCTGGCCAGGTCAGGTTCGGCGCTCAGCAGGTAGTGCGGCCGGATCGTCGCGGGATCGGCGCCCGGCGGGATCGGGTTGAGGTAGTCGGAGACGAGGGTCAACACCCGGGCCGTCACGGCCGGATCGGACGAGACGACCCCGATCGTCGTGGTCTGGCCGCGATCGAGGGCGCGTAGCCCGATCGGGACCAGGGCCGCCCCGATCGCGACGGCCATCAGGATCGCGGTCGCGACGGCAAACGCCCGGCTGCGGATCTTCTCGACGTACTCCCGCCGGGCGATCAGGCGGGCGTTGGGCAGCAACGCTCCATCGGGATGGCCGCCGGTCACGGCTGCCCGCCGATCATGCCGCCGACCCGACGGCGGCTGGGCGATCAATGGAGCCGTCCGCATCGGGCGGCCGCCCGACGAGCTCGATGAACACGTCCTCGAGCGATGCGTCGGCGATCTCGAAGCAAGTCACGAGCGCACCCCGGGCCAGGGCTGCATGGAGGACCGACTGCGGGTCGGTGCCCGCCGCGATCGTCAGCTCGGTGACGCCGAGCCGCGGACGGACCGATCGAACCCCGGGCAGCGACGTCGCCCAGGCCAGCTCCGGGTCGCCCTCGACGGCCAGCCGGATGACCGGCCGGCCGGCTCGGCGGCGGACCTCCCGGGTTGGGCCGCCGGTGACGAGGCGGCCGTGGTCGATGATCGCGATCGCGCCGGCCAGCGACTCGACGACCTCCATCTGGTGGGTCGAGAAGACCAGCGTTCGGCCGGCCGCGGCCAGCTCGACGAAGGCGGCCCGCAGGAGGGCCACGTTGACCGGATCGAGGCCGGTGAACGGCTCGTCCATCAGGACCACTTCCGGATCGTGGAGGATCGCCGCGATGAACTGGATCTTCTGCTGGTTGCCCTTGCTCAGCTCGTCCGCCCGTCGGCCGGCCAGCTCGGTCACCCGGAATCGCTCGAGCCACTCGAGGGCGCTCCGCCGGGCGCTCGCCTCGGCCACGCCGTACAGGGCGGCGAAGAAGACCAGCTGGTCCAGGATCCGCATCCGGGGATAGAGGCCACGCTCCTCGGGCAGGTAGCCGAAGGTCCGCCGGCTCAGCTCGGTGCTCGGCCGGCCGCGCCAGGTGACCGTCCCGCTGTCGGCCCGCAGGATGTCGAGGATGATTCGCATCGTGGTCGTCTTGCCGGCGCCGTTGGCGCCCAGGAAACCGAAGATCTCGCCGGGCTGCACGGAGAAGCCGACTTCGTCGAGCGCCAGGACCTGGCCGAAGCGCTTCGATAGCCGGTCGATCACGAGAGTCATCAGGCCGAGGATCGCACACGGACGGCCGGTGCAACCGCAGTACGGATGTCCCAGCCGGGCCGCTTGATCGGGCCGCCGCTCCGGGCGCGTACCATCAGGGCATGCTAAGCGCGACGGATCCAGCCCGAATCCATGCCGATCGAGCCGCCGGCACCCTGACGATCGAGTGGCGGGACGAGCACCACACGACCTATCCTGCCGCCACCCTGCGCTGGCTCTGTCCGTGCGCCTATTGCCGGGGCGAGGCCGGCCTGCCGGGCTGGCTCGACTCGGCGCCCAGCCTGACCTCCGACCAGGTTCGCCTCGTCGATCTCGCGCTGGTTGGCCAGTATGCCGTGGCCCCGACGTGGGGCGACGGCCACCATACCGGCTTCTACACGTTCACCACACTCCGGGCGATGTGCCCCTGCGACGAGTGTTCGGCCAACCGGGTCGCCGCTGGAACGCCCACGCTTGGCTCTGCCAGCCACGCCAGCCACGAAGTTGGAGGTACCAGATGATCATCGCCACCACTCCATCGGTCGGCGGCTTCCGGGTCGCCGAGACGAAGGGCCATGTCTTCGGCCTGGTCGTTCGCAGCCGGGGCCTGGCGGGCAACCTCGCCGCCGGCCTCCGCTCACTGGTCGGCGGCGAGATCCATGAGTACACCAGCCTGCTCGAGGACACCCGCCGCCAGGCGATCGACCGGATGGTCCAGAACGCGACGATGATGGGTGCCAACGCGGTCCTGTCGATGCGCTTCGACAGCTCCGAGATCGGCCAGACGATGTCCGAGATCGTCGCCTACGGCACGGCTGTCGTGCTCGTCCCCGACGCCGGCGCGCCGGCCGCCGCCGAGTAGGCCAATGCTGATGATGGCCGCCTCGCGGGTGATCCTGGCCTTTGTGGGCGGGATCACGGTCCTCCTCGGGCTCGGCCTGATCGTGACCGACGGCGATCGGTCGATGGGCCTGGTCACGATCCTGATCGGCGCGGCCGTCCTGATCGCCGTGGTCTCCGAACGGTCACGCTATCGGTCGGCTGACGCGGACCTGCGCAACGACACGCCCGGCCCGGGCGGCGGCGAGCCCCTCGGCTCGATGCCGCCGGGCTTCCGGGCAACGACCGAGGTCTTCCTGGATCCGGCTTCCGGACGACGGATGCGGGTCTACCTTCAGCCGGCCACCGGTGACCGACGGTACATGGCCGAGGACTGACCTCCGGGGGGTTCCGGAGCCGGAACTGGCTCGTGCTACGCTTGGCCCGCCGGCCCGTTGAGCCGGCTCCTTCCGTCACCAGCCAGCCACGGAGACGATCCGCGAATGACCGCCGTTCGACCCGAGCGGGTCGCTCGCGCCCAACGGGCCCGGCGATCCGAGAGCGGTCCCGACCTGCCCTACCTCAACCGGGAGCTGTCCTGGCTGGACTGGAACGCGCGGGTCCTGCACGAAGCGAAGGACGACCGGAATCCGATCCTGGAGCGGGTGAAGTTCCTGGCGATCTTCGCCTCGAACATGGACGAGTTCTTCCAGGTCCGGGTCGCCGGCCTGCGCCAGCAGGTGGCCGCCTCGGCCGTGCGCAGCTCACCCGATGGCCGGACGCCGGAAGAGCAGCTCGCTGCAATCCGGCCGCGGGTCCAGGCCCTCGTCGAGGAGCAGGGCCTGGCCTATGCCCAGATCCGGGCCCAGCTCGCAGCCGCCGACGTCCGGATCGTCGACTACGCCGCGGTGCCCGAGCATCACGCCCGGCTGCGCGAGCGGTTCATCGAAGAGGTGTTCCCGGTCCTCACCCCGCTGGCGGTCGACCCGGGCCACCCGTTCCCGTACATCTCGACGCTCAGCCTGTCGATCGCGGTCGGCCTGCGCGATCCCGATAGCGGCGAACGGCGCTTCGCCCGGGTCAAGGTCCCGCCGGTCCTGCCCCGGCTGATGGAGCTCGATCCGACGACCTTCGTGCTTCTCGACCAGGTGATCTCGAACAACCTGGACATCCTGTTCACCGGCCTCGAGATCGTCGAAGCCCACCTCTTCCGGGTGACCCGCAACGCCGACCTCGCGATCGAGGAGGACGAGGCGGACGACCTGCTGATGGCAATCGAGGAGGAGCTCCGCCGGCGCCGCTTCGGCGAGGCGGTCCGGCTCGAGGTCGAGCGGAGCATGCCGGCGGCCACCCGCCGATTGCTCCTGAACGGGATCGGGCTGACCGAGGACGACGCCTACGACATCAGCGGGATGCTCGACCTGACCGGCCTGTGGCAGATCGCCGACCTGGACCTGCCCGACCTCCAGCGCCTACCCTGGACGCCGGTCACCCCGCCCCGGCTGATGCCGCCCGACGAGGACGAGCCGGTCGATGTCTTTGCCGCGATCCGGGCGGGAGACATCCTCGTCCACCATCCGTACGAGTCGTTCGCCGCCTCGACCGAGCGGTTCATCGCCCAGGCAGCGGCCGACCCGGATGTCCTGACGATCAAGCAGACGCTGTACCGGACGTCGGGCGATTCGCCGATCGTGCGCGACCTGATCCGGGCCGCCGAGCGGGGCAAGCAGGTCGTCGTCCTGGTCGAGATCAAGGCCCGCTTCGACGAGGAGCAGAACATCGTCTGGGCGCGCACGCTCGAACGCGCCGGGGCCCACGTTGTCTACGGCCTGGTCGGCCTGAAGACCCATTCGAAAGTGGCCCTCGTCGTCCGGCGCGAGGGCAGCCTGCTCCGCCGCTACGTCCACATCGGGACCGGCAACTACAACCCCAAGACGGCCCGCCTCTATGTCGACATCGGCCTGCTCACCTGCCGGCCCGAGATCGGGGCGGACGTGACCGACCTGTTCAACGTCCTGACCGGGCTCTCCCGCCAGCGCACGTTCCGCCGCCTGATCGTGGCGCCCCACGGCGTTCGAACCCGGGTGATCGAGCTGATCGAGCGGGAGATCGGCCATGCCGCGGCCGGCCGGGCGGCCCGGATCGTGCTCAAGATCAACGCGATCGTGGATCCCGCCTGCATCGAGGCCCTCTATCGGGCCAGCCAGGGGGGCGTCGACGTCGAGCTGATCGTGCGCGGCATCTGCTCGCTGGAGCCCGGCGTACCCGGGGTCTCGGAGCGGATCCGGGTACGCTCCGTGGTCGGCGAGTTCCTCGAGCATTCCCGGATCTGGGGCTTCAGCAATGGCGGCGATGACGAGTGGTACATCGGCTCGGCCGACCTGATGGAGCGCAATCTCGATCGGCGGATCGAAGCGGTCGTGCCCGTCGAGGATGCCGAGGCGCGGGCCAGGATCGCCGAGGTGATCGCCACGATGCTGGCCGACGACCGACGCTCGTGGCAGCTCGGCAATGATGCCGTCTGGCGCCGGACCGAGGACCTCAACCAGGCCGAGGGCACGATCGACACGTTCGCCGCGATGAAGGAGCGGACCTTGATCTACAGCGCGGTGACCCACCAGCCTCGCCGGCCTGGCCTGGGCACCGGTTCGCTCGACCCCCGGGCATGACCTTGCCCGGCGCCGTCGAGGTCGAGCTCAAGTACCAGGTCACGGACCTGGCGATCGGCGAGCGGCTCCTGGCGGCCGAGCAGCTGGGCGGCTTTGCGCCGATCGGCGAGATCCGGGTCGCGGAGCAGACCGACACCTACCTCGACACGCCGGACGGCGCCCTCGAAGCGCAGCGGATCGGCGTCCGGCTGCGCGCCGAAGACGACGCCACGATCCTGACCGTCAAGGCGGCGGGGTCGGTCGACGGCGCCATCCGGCGACGCGAGGAGCTCGAGGGCCCGGCCGAGGCCGGCACGCCGCCCGCTTCCTGGCCGGCCTCGGCAGCCCGCGATCGGCTCCTCGCGCTGATCGGCGACCAGCCGCTTCACGAGCTCGTCACGATCCGCCAGTACCGGCGCAAGCGCGACTTCGCCACCAGTGAGGCCACCGTCGAGTTGAGCCTGGACGAGGCCCGGATCGTCGTCGATGGGCATACGGTCGAGCGCTTCACCGAGCTCGAGGCAGAGCTGACCCGCGGGCCCGAATCGGCCCTTCGACCATTGCTCGGACTGTTGGACGGCCGGCCGGGGCTTTCGCCCACGGTCGAATCGAAGCTCGCCCGGGCGATCGCCGTGGCCACCTCCGTGCGGGCGGCCGCGGCAGCCGTGGAGGCCGCTCGGGAAGGTCCAAAGGCAACGGTCGCGGTTCACGCGCCAGCGGATCGGCCGATCGAGCCCGAGGCAGCCCGGCCGGTCGAACCCGAGGTAGCTCCGCCGATCGAGCCCGAGGCAGCCCGGCCGGTCGAACCCGAGGTAGCTCCGCCGATCGAGCCCGAGGTCGGCGAGCCCGTCCTCGGCACCGAGCTTGTCGCCGCACCCGAATCCAGCGTCCTCGATCAGGAGCCGGACGACGCCTCCGAACCGGTCGACGAGCTTGACCAGGGCGACGTCGAGCTTGACGAAGTCGAGGTTGACGAAGCCGAGCTGGATGGGGTCGAGGTCGACGAGCTCGTGCCGATCCTCGACCTGCCGCATGCCTCCGACGATCCCCTCGAGGTGCCCGACCTCGTGCTCGAACAGGCCGCGGGGGCCGACAAGCCGGCGAGGGTCGAAGGCGCCGACCTCGACCAGCGTCTGCCGACCCTCAAGAACCCCGGCGTCGTCGCCGAGGATCTCCACGCCGAGGCCGGCCGCAAGGTCCTCCGCTTCCACCTCGCGCGAATGCTGGCTCGGGAGCCGGGTACCCGGGACGGCGCCGACGCGGAGGAGCTCCACGGCATGCGGGTCGCCACCCGCCGGATGCGGGCTGCCTGGCGGGTCTTCGGCGATGCCTACGATCCGGCCCGGACGAAGGCGTTCCGGCGCCGATTACGGGAGCTGGCGGCGCTGCTCGGAGGGGTTCGCGATCTCGACGTGCTGATCGGGGCAACCGAGGCGTATGGCGAGGCGATCGGGTCAGCCGACCGGGCCGCCTTGCGCCCATTGCTTGCCGCCTGGCGCAGCGACCGCGACCTGGCCCGCGTCCAGCTCGTCGTGGAGCTGGATTCCAAAGGGCATCGCCGGTTCGTCGACGACTACGTCGACTTCGTCAGCAGCCCGGGCCGGGACGTGCTGCCGGTCGAGCCGACGATCCCGCACCGGGTGCGGGACACCGCCGCATCGCGGATCTGGGCCGCCTACGAGCATGTCCGGGCCTATGAAGCCGTCCTGCGCTGGGCCGACGTGCCCACCCTGCACCAGCTCCGGATTGCCGCCAAGCGCCTGCGCTACACCCTCGAGTTCGTGCGCGAGCCGCTCGGCGAGGACGCTTCGCCGCTGATCGCCCGGATCGTCGCCCTGCAGGACCACCTCGGGTTCATGAACGATGCCGAAGTTGCCGCGACAATGGCCCGGATCTTCCTGGTCGAGCACGGTGCCGAGCTGAGCGAAGCCCAGGCCCAGGCGATCGGCCGCTACCTAGTATCCCGTGAGCGCGAAGTCGCCCGGTTGAAGCGGACGGTCGGGACCGTCTGGCGGGGTGTGGCTGGATTGACCTTCCGGCGAAGCCTGGGTCGCACGGTGGCGATCCTCTAGGCCGCTCCGAGCTGGTGGATCGGGTCGTCCGCCGGACGATCACACAGGGCGCAGCGATCCTCCCGGCCGGTGGCGACTGTGTCGGGCGTCAACAGGCCCCGGATTGCTGCCCCACCGCCACTGAACGGACCGAGCGGAACATACGTGTCGGCCGCCAGGAACTCGTGCGGCTCGTTCGGGTCGCCGTCGCCTGGATGGCCCACGTCCTCGCTCTCGAAGTCGGTCACCTCGGGAGCGTAGCACCGGACTGCAGCCTTGGACGCCACCTGTCCAGGAAGACGGTGGCTGGGTCCCGTTGTGGATGGGACCATCGTGGGGTGGTCCGGTGCGGTCTGGATCGCCATTCTCGGGTCCATGAAGACGATCCGCCTGCCCTTCCTCGCGGGCCTCGCCCTCGCGGTCCTGTTGCCGTTCGCGAGCGTCGGCGGTGCGGACGCCGCCAGCGCCAAGGCGCCGGTCCTCCGACCGCTGACCACCAAACAGGTCGCCCATCGGCTGACCGGCGAGGTCTACGGCTTCCTGCCGTATTGGCTCGAGACGAAGCAGACCGCCGGCACGCTCCGCTACGACCTCCTCACGACGGTCTCCCTGTTCGACATCGGCCTCACGGCGAATGGCTCCGTTGACCACGGCTGGCCGGGCTACAAGGCCCTGGTCGGGTCCGCATCGACCGCGGTGATCACGGCGGCCCACGCCGCCGGCGACCGGGTCGACGTCACGCTGGCCAGCTTCGGCTACGGCGACAACCGCGCGTTCCTGCGCAACAAGACGGCCCAACGGCGGGCGATCAAGCAGGTCGTGGCCCTGATGGCGGCGCGCGGCCTGGACGGGGTCACGGTCGACTTCGAGAGCGTCTATCTTCGCGACCTGCCAGACCTGAGCCGGTTCGTCGATGCCCTGGGCCGAGCGGTTCGGGCTCACAACCGGATCGGGCGGGTGACGGTCGCCGTCGGTGCGTCACAGGCCGGCGCGGCGATGGCCGCGGCTGCCCTGGCGGGCCACGCCGACCGGGTCCTGATCATGGGCTACGACTACCGCAGCTCGCGCTCGACCACCACCGGTAGCACGGATCCCCTCGTGCGCAGCGATGGCGGGCTCAGCCTGACCTGGACCCTGAACCTGTTCAAGGCGGGCAAGCTGCCAATGAACAAGATCATCCTGGCCCTGCCGTACTACGGGATGAGCTGGCCGACGAAGTCGGCCAAGCTGGGCAGCGCGCCGGCGAAGGCCGCGTACGGCAAGGCGCCGGCCTACGCCATCCGGTTCAGCAAGATCGCGGTCCCGCGCGGCGCCCGGCGTGGCTACGACCCGATCGAGGCCACGGCCTGGGTCGCGACCTACGACTCGCATCTCCGGGTCTGGCGGGTGACCTACTACGACAACGCCCAGTCGCTGACCGCCAAGTACGCCCTGGCCCGGCGAAGCGGGCTGGCAGGCGTCGGCCTGTGGGCCCTCGGCTATGACGCCGGATCGGCCGCCAACTGGCAGGCGCTGGCGAAGACGTTCACGCCGCCGCCACCACCGAAGCAGATCAAGGTCTCCAAGCCGATCCACCATCCGAAGCCCAAGCCGAAGCCCAAGCCCAAGCCCAAGCCGAAGCCCAAGCCCAAGCCCAAGCCGAAGCCGGCGCCGCCACCCGAGCCGAGACCGATCGCGACCTGAACCGAGATCCGGCCGGGCTCAGCCCGCTCGGTCAGGCCAGCCCCGGGCGAGGGTCGCCAACTGATCCCGCCAGGCGCGCCCGGCGTGCGCCTGGGCGAGGACCGTACCCTCGCGAACTCCGGCCTCGGAGACCGCCAGCCCATCGACCCCCAGGTGGGCCATGACCGCCTCCAGGATCAGCGATCCTGCCGGAAGCAGCCGGGCACGCGTCGGATTGATCGCGTGGCGCTCGGCGGCCGATGCCGACGGCTCGCTGCGCAGGACCTCGAGCGCGGCCTCCAGTCGGTTCCGATCCAGCCGGCGATCGAGGGCGGCCGCAGGCAGCACCTTGACCAGGTTCGACGCGGTACCGCCGACCGCGATCAGCTCGGCCGCCCTGAGCTCGGGTAGCTCGGCCACCAAGCGCCGGGCCTCGGCGCGCAGCCGCTCGACCTCGGCCTCGGTCGGTGGGTCACTGGCGACGAAGGCAGCCGTCAGGCGCGCCCCGCCCAGGCGCAGCCCGATCGACGCCGGCGGGTGGTCCGGGCCGATCAGCGCGATCTGGCTGCTGCCGCCGCCGACATCGACGACCGCGAGCTCGCGGGTGATCGGCCGGCCAAGGGTCACGCCGATCAGGGTCAGCTCGGCCTCCTCGCGTGGGTCAAGGACATACAGCGGCACCCCGGTGGCCAGGCCGACCTCCTGCACCGCGGAAGCGGCGTCGCTCGCCCTGCGCATTGGCTCCGTGCCGACAAAGGCGATCAGCTCCGCGCCGAGCCGGCGGGCCGTTTCCGCGTAGCGGACCAGGGTGGCGACAAGCTCGCCCCGTTTCGACGGACCGAGGGTGCCGGTCGCGTCGACCCGATCGCCGAGCCCAAGGAAGACCGATTCGTCGACGAGCGGCTCAACCCGCCGGCCGGTCACGACGGCAACCAGCAGGTGGACCGAGTTTGCGCCGACGTCGACCGCTGCGACGACCTGCGCGCCGGGCTCCCGGACGGGCTCGACCTGGGCTGCGCCTGGCTCCCCGATCAGTGCGCCACCCGGCTCAGCTGCTGGACTGGTCGGGATCGGGCGTGCCGGATTGAAGGGACCTCCGTGGGCGAGGGCGAGGAGCCGCGGGCGGCTTGGG
>PNAZ01000041.1 GCA_003169655.1 Chloroflexota bacterium | reverse complement strand
GGGATCCTGATGATCGCCGCCGGCCTGTTCGGGGCGACGGAGCTCGTCGGCCTGGACACGGATCCGATCGCGGCCGAGGCCAGCACTGCCAACGCACGCCGCAATCGGATCCCGGTCGAGGTCCGGGGCGGCAGCCTGCCCAGCCGGCGCGGGCCGTTCGACCTGGTTGCGGCCAACCTGATCGCCAGCGTCATCATCGCCGCTGCCGGCGAGCTGCGGGCCGAGCTGCGCCCAGGAGGCCGGCTCCTGGCGTCGGGGATCTTCATCGATCGCGAGGCCGACGTCGCCGGCGCCCTCGAGGCCGCCGGGCTGCGCCCGATCGGCCGCACCGCGGAGGGCGAATGGGTCGCCCTCGAATTCGAGCGGCCAGGCGCCTGATCCTCCGACGGAGGGCCGCCCAGCAGGGCCCGGGGAGGGCCGGCGAGGCCCGACTACAATCTGGCCGTGCCCTGGCTGCCGATCCTGCTCGTGATCCACATCGTCCTGGCAATCAGCCTGCTCCTGCCGTCGCTGCTCCTGCCGTTCGCGCTGCGAACCCGCCGGGCGACGATCGAATCGGGCAGCCGGCTTGTCCAGCTCCTGCTCCGGTTGCAGGCCGGCGGGACGCTCGTGATCGGCCTCGGCGTCGCGATCACCGGCATCGCCCTGATCGCCGCCCTCGGCTATCGGCTGGCCGCTCAACCCTGGCTGATCGTGGCCCTGGCGATCTATGCCCTCGACCTCGCGATCGCCTTCTTCGTCCAGCGCCCGAACCTGCGCCGGCTGATCGGCGTCCGGGCCGCCTGGGATGACGAGGTCTGGCGGGCCCGGGCGCGCCGCCAGCGCTACGTCTCGTACGCGATGGCCGGCCTGGTGGCCACGGTCGGCTTCCTGATGAGCACGAAGCCGGAGCTGTGGTGAGGCCGTGACCGAATCCCGCCCGGCTGCCGGCCGTGAGCCGGACCCGACCTGCCTCTTCTGCCGGATCGTCGCCGGCGACATCGCGGCCGCGCGCGTCCACGAGGACGACGCCGTGATCGCGATCCGCGACATCGCCCCGCGTGCCCCGACCCATGTCCTGTTCCTGCCCCGCGAGCACATCGCCTCGGCGGCCGAGCTGACGACAGCCGACGGCCCAATGCTCGGTGCGCTGTTCGGGGCAGCGGCCGACTTTGCCCGGCGCGAGGGCCTGGCCGACGCCGGCTACCGGATGGTCACCAACATCGGCCAGTGGGGCGGCCAGACCGTCGGCCACCTCCACGTCCACCTGCTCGGAGGCCGGTCCATGAGCTGGCCGCCGGGATGACGCCGGCCGTGCATCGCGCCCGGATTGCGGGCCTGGTCCTCGCCGCCGGCCTGCTCGCGGGTTGCGGGATTGCCGCCAACGGCGGGGATACGCCGACCCCGGCGATCACCCCCCAGGTCAGCCTCAGTCCGACCCTCCAGCTGTGCCGGAATCAGCTGACCACGACCCTCGCGGCGGCGGGCCTGCCGCTGACCCAGCCGGCGTCGGCCGTCCGGCCGGGCGAGTCGCCGCTCCTGACCGCTGCGCCGCGGACGGTCGGCCAGGTGATCCTGCCGGCCGACCCGGATCACGGCTTTATCGTCCTGTACGGGTTCCCCGACCCGGCCAGCGCCTATGCCGCCGCCCAGCAGCAGGCTGCCTATGTCGGCAGTGGCGAAGGGCGAGTCCAGTTCGTGCCGGACAGCCAGTTCGTCCTGCGCCAGGACGGCTCTTGCGTCCTGTTCTATGCGTGGTCGCCGTCGGCCTCGACCGATCCCCGCTCGCCGGACATCGCGACAGTGCTCGGCACGTTCGGGGTGGGAATCGACGTCCCACGCTGAGGGTCAGTCCCCGCGGACCGGCAACGGCTCGTCGACGGCAGCCCAGGCCCGAACCTGGTCGCGCTTGACCTTCAGGGTGTGGGTCCGCGGGAAGTCGGCCTCGGGCCACAGCCGCCAGGCCGCGACGCGCTGGTGGGTGGCGAGGGTCGCGTTGGCGGCCTTGACCGTGGCCTCGATCTCGGCTCGCAGGGCGGCCGGCTCGACGCCTTCCTCCAGCGGGCCCCGGGCGTTGCGGACGGGGATGTCGCCGCCCTGGGGCAGCGCATGGGAGCCGGGGGCCAGGACGACGGCTTCGATCCGTCCCGGTCGGGTCTCGATCACGACGCTATCGCGGATGCCCGCCACCCGGAGCGCATTTTCGATGTCCTCGGGATAGACGTTCAGGCCGTTGGGCAGGACGATGATGTCCTTGGTCCGGCCCATCAGGATCAGGTGGCCGCTCGCGTCGTGACGGCCGATGTCGCCTGTCCGGTACCAGCCGTCGGCGGTGAATGCGGCGGCGGTCGTCTCCGGATCGCGCCAGTAGCCCGAGAAGAGGGTCGGCCCGTTGACCTGGATCTCGCCGTCCTCGGCCAGCCGGACCTCGATCGGCCGGATCGTCCGGCCGACGGTGCCCAGGCCGTGGTCCTCCTTGGTCGTGACCGAGGCCATCCCGCACTCGGTCGCGCCGTAGCCCTGCATCACGACGACGCCCATCTCCTCCCACGCTTGCTGCAGCTGGGGCGGCAGGAAGGCTGCGGCGCAGACGAGCAGGTTGAGGTCGCCGCCCAGCCGCTGGTGGACGCGCCGGAAGAGGATCCGCCGGGCGCGATAGGGCAGCCGCCGGGCGATCGAGCGCAGGCGGTTGAAATTGGCCGCCTGGCCCTGCGCCTCGACCTCGCGCTCGACCGCGCTCCAGAACAGGTCGAGGACCTGGGGCACGACCAGCATCGTCGTCACCCGGTGGTCACGGATCGCCTCGAAGATCACCCGCGGATTGCGGCTCCGGATGTACAGGATGTCACCGCCCACGGTCAGCGCATAGAACAGGGCGGCGACCTGTTCCATCAGGTGGGAGAGGGGCAGCAGCGAGACGAGCCGGTGCTCCTGGGGCGGGATGACGTGATGGATCGCACCGACGGTCTCGGCAATGCAGTGGTGGGTCAGCATCACGCCCTTGGGATTACCGGTCGTCCCGCTGGTGAAGATGATCTCGAACAGGTCCTCGGGCTTCGGCCGCGGAAACGCCAGGACCTGGGCCTGCCAGTCGGGCGGGAACTCGACCCCCGAGTCGCCTTCGCCCGGCTCGGCCGCGAGCGCCTCGACCGTCGAGGTCGGGAACCGCTCGAGCCGCGCGTCACGAGGGTCGGGCGCGTCCCGGCCGGTGCCGATCGCCAGCCGCGAAGCTTCGGCCCGGGCCGCGATCCGTTCGATCGCGTCGGGCGCCATGCGCAGGTCGAGCGGCACGACGACCACCCCGGCCCGGATCGCGCCGTAGTAGACCGCGGGCAGCTCAGGCGTCGAGGGCGACCAGGTCAGGAGCCGCTCGCCCCGCCGCATCCCCAGGGCATGGAGCCGCCAGGCCACGATTCGGGTCCGCCGGTCGAGCTCGCGGAAGCTCCAGCGCATCGAGCTACCGTCGTCCCGGCGGAGGCCAAGGGCCGGGCGATCCCCGTAGCGGTTGGCCGCGTCGTCGAGGATGTCGAGCAGGGTCGACCAGCTGGGCGAAGGGTCGGTCACGCCGGAAGGGTACCGGGCCGGGCGACGCTGGGCCTAGACTCGGTGCATGAGTGGAATTGGTGGGACCTTGCCCCAGGTCGATCCGCGCTGGACTGCGCTCGGGCCGGTCGGCGCGCCGCTCGTCGTGTTCATCCACCCGACCCGGATGAACCGGACGTACTGGACGCCCCAGATCGAGGCCCTCTCGCCCTCGAACCGGATCATCGCCATGGACCTGCCCGGCCACGGCCACCTCGAGCGGGAGCGCTTCACCTTGCCCGGGGCCGTGGCCCTGGTCCGGGCCGCGATCGAGTCCGAGCGGCCTTCCTCGGGCGGTGAGCGGTCGACTGCCGGTGTGGGGTGGCCGACTGCCGGCGGGGAGGGGCCACGTGGCGGCGAGCGGCCGATCGGCGGGCAGCGGCCGACGGTCATTGTCGGACTGTCGCTCGGTGGCTACGTGGCGATGGCCCTGGCGGCCGAGACGCCGGAAATCGCCGATGCGCTCGTTCTCGCCGGCTCGACGGCCGAGCCAACCGGTCGCCGAGCCCACCAGTTCCGGGCCCTGGCCCTCGCCTACGACCGCGCTCACCACCTGGTCTTCGACCGGCTCAGCGCGTCATTCATCCGGCGCCGCTACCCCAACGGCCTGGGCGATCTGCTGGTCACCTCGGGCTTTGCCTATCGGGGCGCCGCCGAGGCCCTTCGCTCGCTGGCAGGCGAGCCGTTCCTGTCCAGGATCGCGGCCTATCCGGGCACCGTGGTCCTGGTCAACGGCAGCCGAGACGTCGCGATGCGGCCCGGCGAGCGTGGTTTCCTCGCCCGGACGCGGCGCGGCCGGCTGGTCACGCTGCCCGGGGCGTACCACCTCTCGAGCCTCGACCGGCCGGTCGAGTTCACGGCGGTGATCCGCTCCGCGATCGCCGAGGCGATTGCCTCGCGAGGCTCCGGCGCCCCAGGGTAGCCCCGCAAGGAGTTGTTCCTGATTACTAGCCCGCGTGGTGGTAAGGAAGAACCAAGCCGGACCTGGCCCGGTTCGAGCTCCGCCGGCGGCTGATTCGTGCGGACGACCCCGCCCGATCTCCTCAGGGACACCCGCTCGTTGCCCGATTCCTTCCTTAGTACCACCCGGGCGAGTATCCCGGAAGAATCGACGCCTGACTGACGTCCAATCACGTCTCAGCCGGCCCCGAAAACTGGAGAATATTGGCGCGGGCGAGAACGTCGAGCGAGTCTCGAACCGGGGCCAGCCAGGCCGTGGCGATCCGCCACGAGCGTGGTTGACCGACCGAGGGGGCTCGTCTATGCTCCGCCAGCCGTTCGACAATCGTGGGATCCACGCTGCCGAAGCCTCCTCGGGCCCCTCCGGCCACGAGCCCGAAGAGTGCATCGTGACCCTGGCCGTGGGAGGTGATCCGGGAATTGGCAGAAGTCCGCGTGGGTGAAAATGAGACCTTCGAGAGCGCCCTCCGCCGCTTCAACAAGAAGATCCAGCAGAGTGGAATCCTTGCCGAGGCTCGCCGTCGCGAGCACTACGAGAAGCCCAGCGTGAAGCGCAAGCGCAAGGAAGCCAAGCGCAAGAAGGCCGCCCGCACGTCGCAGAGCTAGGTTTCGACCTCGCTCCGCACCGGGCGACCCGCCCGAGGTGCCAGCTGAACCGGTGACCCTCAAGGAACGACTCCAGGCCGAGACGACCGCCGCGATGCGGTCGGGTGACGCGCTGCGCCGCGACACCCTTCGGATGGTCCAGAACTCCGCCTACAACCTCGAGAAGAAGAGCGGCCAGCCGCTCAGCGACGAGGAGCTGCTGGCGGTCGTCTCGCGCGAGGTGAAGACGCGGCGCGAGTCGGTCGAGGCATTCCGCAAGGGCGGCCGCGAGGACCTGGCCTCGAAGGAAGAGGCGGAGATCGCGATCCTCGCCGAGTTCCTGCCCGAGCAGCTCAGCCAGGCCGAGCTGACCAGCCTGGTCGACCAGGCGCTGCAGGCCACCGGCGCCGAGACGCCGAGGGACCTGGGCAAGGTCATGGGCTGGCTCGCTCCGCACACTCAGGGCCGGGCTGACGGCAAGGTCGTGAGCGGGCTCGTCGCCGCCCGATTGAGCGGGCCGGGCTGAGCAGCCGATGAACGGAATGCTGGTCCAGCGACCGGCGCGGGCGACCCCCTTCACCCGGCGCGACCTGGTTCGCCTGCTGATCTCGTCGATCCTGCTGATCGTCGCCCTGACGGCTGTCCTGGCCTCGGACATCATCCCGACCAAGCTCGACGTGACGGCCGGCCAGGTGGCCACCGCCGACATCGTCGCCCCGCGCGCCACCACGTTCACGAGCGCGACCCTGACCCAGCAGGCCCGCGACGCCGCCAGCCAGGCCGTCGCGCCGCAGTACGACTACACCCCGGCCAAGGGCGACACCGTGGCCCAGGCGGCAACGGTCGAGCTGAATACCGAGATCGCCCCGGTCGATGCCGCCTTCTCGGCGACCCTGACCGACGCGGCCCGCAAGGCGCTCCTCAAGAACGCCATCCCGGACCTGTCGGATGAGTCGCAGGCGACCCTCCTGGCGATGACCACCGACCGCTGGCCGGCCGTCCGCGACGAAGCGCGCCGGCTGCTCGCCCAGCTCGAGCGCTCGGAGCTGCGCGACTCCGACCTGGCCAGCACTCGAGCGAACCTCGCCGGCCTGGTCCTGGGCGGCCTGCAGGCATCGGAGCGCCAGCTCGTGGCCGAGCTCGTGTCGCCGGTCCTGACCGCCAACTCGTCGTACAGCGCGGACCTGACGACCGCGGCCCGCCAGCAGGCCGCCACCGCCGTGGCTCCGGTCACGGTCACCCTCAGCCAGGGCCAGACGATCGTCCGCAAGGGCGACCCGATCGGGCCCCTCGAGATCGAGAAGATCCAGGCCTTCGGGCTGACCGACGCCCGGGTCGACCTGGCCAGGCTCGCCGGCTGGGCTCTCCTCGCGATCCTGATCGTCGGCCTCGTCCTGGCCTGGATCTATCGCTTCCGGCCGGGACTCTGGCATCGAACCAATGTCCTGGTCCTGATCGGGATGCTCCTCGTCTTCACGACGATCGCCCTGAAGCTCACCGCGGGACGCTCGGTCCTGCCCTTCTTCGTGCCGACGGCGGCCGCCGGGATCCTGATCGCGATCCTCCTCGACGCCAGCGCCGCGGTGGTCCTGACCGCCGTGATCGCGGTGATCGGCGGCGCCGTCAACGGCAACTCGTTGGAGATCACGGCCTACATCTTCCTGGGCGGCCTGGCCGGGATCGTCGCCGTGCGCCGCGGCGATCGGCTCAACGCGTTCGTCCAGGCGGCGATCGCGATCTTCATCGTCAATGCCCTGGTCGTGTCGACCTTCTCGCTGCTCGGCGAGCGGGACATCACCGGCGTGCTCCAGCTGTATGGCGCCTCCGCCGCGTCGGCCGGCGGGTCGGCCATTGCCGCGGTCGGCAGCTTCGCGGTGATCGGCAACCTGTTCGGGATCCTGACCATCTTCCAGCTGCTCGAGCTGGCCAACCCGTCCCAGCCCCTCCTGCGCCGGCTGCTCATCGAGACGCCAGGCACATACCACCACTCGATCATGGTCGGCAACCTGGCCGAGCGGGCGGCCGAGGCAATCGGCGCCGACCCGCTGATCACCCGCGTCGCGGCTTACTACCACGACGTCGGCAAGCTGGCCAACCCGCAGGCGTTCATCGAGAACCAGGCCAGCGGCGACAACGTCCACGACGAGCTCGAGCCGGACGTCTCGGCCACGATCCTGAAAGAGCACGTCAGCGACGGGATCGAGATCGCCTACCGCGCCCACCTGCCCAAGCCGTTGATCGCGTTCATCCCCCAGCATCACGGGACGGCGCGGCTCAGCTACTTCTATGCGAAGGCCCGCGAGGAGGCGGCGGCCCCCTTCGGCGGGCTCGAGACGGCCGAAGGCCACAAGGCGGCCGACGCTGTCGACGGGCAGCTCTATCGCCACAACGGCCCCAAGCCGCAGAGCCGCGAGGCGGCGCTGCTGATGCTCGCCGACGGGGTCGAGGCGTCCGTGCGGTCCCTTTCGTCGCGCGACGAGCCGGCGATCCGGGCGATGGTCAACCGGATCATTGCCGAGCGGCTCCAGGATGGCCAGTTCGACGAGTGCGACCTGACCCTGCGCGACCTCGAACGGATCCGCGAGGCGTTCATCTCGCAGCTGCTGGGGATGTACCACCAGCGAATCGCCTACCCGCAATCGAAGATCGTCGAGCTCGAGGCGCGCCGAATCGCCGCCGGCGGTGGGGGCACGACCGAGCGTCGTGGGCCAACGAGCGATGAGGCCTGAGCCGGTCTCGACCTCGCGCTCAATCTACCTGGGTCCGTGGCGGATCGACATCACGACGCGGCCCGACGTGCCTCGGTTGGTTTCGCTGATGGGCCTGTCGCGGATGATCGGTTCGGCGATCGAGGCCGCACGGTCTCCGCGACCGGCCTCGATCGGCCTGATCCTGGCCGACGACGCGGAGCTCGCCAGCCTGAACGCGACGCACATGGGCAAGGCGGGCCCGACCGACGTCCTGTCATTCCCCCTCCTGCCACCCGACGCATTTCCCGTCCACCTCGGCGTCCCCCCAACCCTCCACGGGCGATCGACGACTGGTCCGGCCTTCGCTCTGCCGCCCGGCCGGCGCCTGCACCTGGGCGATATGGTCGTGTCGGTCGAGCGGGCGGTCGAGCAGGCCGAGGCGGGTCGGGGCGGCCAGACGGGCAACGTCACCTGGTCACCGGCCGACGAGCTGCTCCTCCTCGTCACCCACGGCACGCTCCACATCTGCGGCTGGGACCACGTCGAGCCCGCGGATGAAGCCGCGATGCGCGGCCTCGAGCAGCGACTCCTGGCGCGGAGCTGACCTGGCGTCTTGACGCCGTCCGGAATCGAGCGCAGCGTGGATGCGTGGCGGGCACCTGACCTGCGATCGAGATGGGGTCGAACCATGAGCAAGACGAGTCACCGGAGGGCCGAAGGCAATGCCGGCGCGTTCCTGGGCACCGACGCCATCTCGATGACGGCCGTACCAATGCGCACCCTGAGCGACGAGTACCACGACGCTCCGGCTGAGCCCCAGGACTCCGATCGGGTTCCCGAGCCCGAGCCGCCCGGCGCGATTCGACGCGCGATCAAACGGCTCTCGCCGCGCTCCGCGGGCGACCACTGACGTTGCCCGGGACGCTGCGGCCGGCGCGGATCTCGCCTAGCTCGGCGGCCTGACGCCTCGGACGAACACGACTCGATCCTCGCCGGGATATTCGTAGTCGGGAAACGCCGTCACGCCCATGATCTGGCGGGTGCCGGGACCCTCCACGATCTGGAATCCCATCGCCAGATGGAAGCCGATCGAGACGGTATTGCCGGCCCAGGTGATCGCCTTGGCCTGACGAGCGCCGCGCCCCGCAACGTCCTGGAGGAAGGCCTCGTACATCGCCCGCCCGACGGCTCGCTTTCGCAGCTCGGGGTTGCTCGCGACCATGTGGATATAGGCAAGGGTCGGATCGTCGGGGCTGATGAAGCCGATCAGGAATCCCGCCAGCCGGCCGTCGCGGGTCTCCGCGATCCAAGAGGTCCCGGTGAAGAACTGGAGCCACAGCCGCGGCAGCAGGTCGTGCAGCCGCCGGCCGCCCCACCAGTCGTCGACGATCGCAACCAGCCTGGGATGGTCGGCCTCCATCGGTCGGCGGAGCCGGAGCTCCAGCGGGACGCCTGATGGCAAGCTCATGGCACGCAGTGTCGCTGCGTGGGCACCATCGCGGCAACGTTAGACGACGGGAAGCGGCTATCTGGCTTTGGAAATTGCCCGGTAGCGACCCGAGCGCTACTCGGCCAGGAGACGGGTCGATCAAGACCTCGGAGGCAATCGGGATCGGCCAAATCCCGACAGAAGTAGCCGCTGGCGGCTACCAGTGCGGGGTTGTATACTTGACACAAGGCCGAGATTGATCTAGTCTTCACGTATGGACTTCTTCTCGGGCTTGGACCGCTTCGCATCGGCCTCGCGGACATGCCGTTTCGCATGCTCCACGACCTCCGGGTGGAACAGCTCGCGGATCGCCTCATCGCTGGTCAGTTCGCTGGCCTTCTTGGCTGGCGGTTTCTGAGATGTCACGTCAAGCCACCTTCACCCAGGACATCGACCTGGTTTCGCTGATCGAGGATTTCGGCTCGGAGCAGAAGTGCCGAACCTATCTCGAAGGGCTCCGCTGGCCGGACGGCGTGCGCTGCCCGAAGTGCGGCTCGGACAAGATCAGCCGGATCGTCAAGCGCAACCAGTTCGATTGCGATGCCTGCCGCTACCAGTTCAGCGTGACCGCGGGCACGATCTTCCACGACTCCCACCTGCCGCTGTGGAAGTGGTTCCTGGCGATTTACGTCGTGGGCGAGTCCAAGAAGGGCATTTCGGCCAACCAGCTCAAGCGGATGCTCAAGGTGAGCTACAAGACGGCTTGGTACTTGTGCCACCGCATCCGAGCCGCCATGACCGCCGATGGCCTCGATCTTCTCTCGGGCATCGTCGAAGCCGACGAGACCCATATCGGCGGGACGCGCAACGGACCGTTCAGCCGCCGCCCGAGCCCAGCCGGCAAGGCCACGATCCTCGGAGCCGTCGAGCGCGGCGGAGAAGTTCGGATGCGCCTGAGCGAGCATCGGGGCGCGATGGGCGGACCGTCCAAGCGCGAGGTCTGGGACTTCCTCGTGGCCAATCTGGCCGATGAGACCGAAGCCCTGTACTCCGACTCCGCTCCGCAATACATCGGCTTTGAGGACGAGAACACTCGGCACGAGGCCGTCAACCACGGCATCGGCCAGTGGGTCCAGGCCGACGTTCATACGAACACGATCGAGGGCGTCTGGAGCCTCTTCAAGCGCTCTATCGTCGGCTCGTACCACCATCTCAGCGTCAAGCATGCCCAGGCCTATCTGGACGAGATGGCCTTCCGGTACAACAACCGGGACAACGCCTACCTGTTCCGCGACACGCTGCTGCGCCTGATCGATGCGGAGCGGATGCCCTACGCGGAGCTGATCAGCGCGTAGGATCATGGCTCACGCTCCTGAGCGGTTGTCCCGGTAATCGAAGGCAGGGGACCAAGATGGCCGACTACCCAGACATCTACGCGGACAATGTCACTGTGTCCGTCAGCCCGTTCGGGGTTACGTTGACGTTCGTGCGGTCCGACCCCGCTCTCGAACCGGGTCCACAGCCCGTCATTCGCACCGAGACCGTGGGCAGAATCAGGCTCAGCCCTGCCTTGGCTTCCACCCTTGCCGAGGTAATCACGAAAACGATGGCGCAGGCCTCGGCCTCGGCTCAGGCGGCGGTACAGGCTTCGACGATCAAGCACTGACATAGCGGACAACCCGCAAGGAGCCAACATGGCCGACGTTCCCGATTTCTACATTGATGGAGCACGAGTCAACTTCGGGATCCCGGGCGTTACCCTGATCCTGCTCCGTTCGCGACCGACGGCGAGTCAGCCCCAAGAAGTCGTGGTCGGGATTACTCCCGAGTACGACGAAATGGCTTACGTCCGGATGAGCCCGGTGATGACGGGTCAACTTGTCGAAATCCTCACAAATGCACTTAAGACCCTGACGGAGCAGGCGGCTGATCAACTAGCGGCGCGGGGAGCTGGTCAACCGGCAGCGGCCCCGCCTGTTGAGCGCCAGTCAGAGCCCCAACCGTAGAAGTCCGCACGTCGGTACGGTTCGCTCGGGTAGGGGTGCGACCGCTATAAACAAGCGGCTCGAAACGCTCCATGAACCGGAGCTTCGTTTCCGGGTCGTGCTCCCCAATGAGAACAGCGTGACCTGGACCAAGATCAATCGTTCCGATGGGAAGTTTGGCCTTCTCGAGGTCCGTCTTGAGCACCGCGACCTCCTGGTCGCGCTTGATTAGTTCCGCTGCTTGCTGGTCAATCCGTCGCCGGGCTTCCGCGTCTAGTCCCGACGGAACGACGAAGAAAAGAAGTGCAAAGGCACTCACCGCGATGATGAGCTCAGCCCCATTCGCTCCGACAGCCCACTGGTATGTGTCCCAGGGTTTGGCGGGATCGCTCAGCCAGACAACGATTCCAGCCGTCAGCCAAGGGCCAGTCAGTAGCGCCGCGAGTCCGAGCGCCGTTGGGATGCTCAGGTGCCTTCTCACCCGAGCCCAAGCCTCAGTGGCGACCCGCAGCCAGTAGTAGCCCCGCTTAGGCTGTGTCGGCGGCGTGGACTCGGCCATCCCCCACAGTCTAGCGGAGGGTGGCTTGACCCTGTATCAAGTATACAACCCCGACCAGTTGTGCTCAGACCCAACCGTGGCAATGGCCGACCTCGCCCAACAACACCCGGGTCGCTAGTCGGCAGGAAGTCGAGTCGGCCCGCGGCAAGATGAGCCCTGCGCCACGCCCGCCCCGCGCCAACCGACCGACCGACCGGCGCGCAACGACCCGCCACCCCGATGACGCTGATACCATCGTCGTGGGCCCGCCGAAGACGGTTTGGGTCCTGTCAGCGTGCACGCCTCAAGGCGCGGAGCACGCCGCTTGGCATGCCATGGAGCGTTGGTGAAGATCGTCGTCGGCCTCGGCAACCCGGGCAGCCAATACGCGAAGACCCGTCATAACGCCGGCTGGATGGTGCTCGACAAGATCGCCGACCGAGCCGGCTGGTCGGGTCGCGGCCGGACGCGCGATGCCAGCTCGGTCGTCCAGGGCCGGTTCCGTGGCCTGGACCTGATCCTGGTCAAGCCGCTCACGTTCATGAACGACTCGGGCCTGGCAGTCCGCAAAGTGCTCGCCCGAGAGCACGCACCGCTGGTCGACCTGCTCGTGGTGGCCGATGACTTCGCCCTGCCGTTCGGCAAGCTCCGCTTCCGCGAGGGAGGCAGCGCCGGTGGCCATAACGGCCTGGGCTCGATCATCGACGAGCTCAGCAACGAGGGCTTCAGCCGGCTCCGGATCGGGATCGGCGATCCCGAGCACCGTGCGATCGACCACGTCCTGTCGGCGTTCAGCGCGGACGAGCAGGCGCGGATGGAGGAGCTCCTCGAGGCGGCTGCCGACGGTGTTGAGGCCTGGGCCCGCGATGGCACTTCGAAGGCGGCCAATCGCTTCAACAGCTTCCTCCTCCGACCGGCCGACGCCGAGCGGCAGGCGGCCCCGGGCGAGATCGATGGACCGCCCGGCGTCGACGGTGTCCGCCGGACCAGGACGGGCTGGCGCAAGCCGCGCCCGGCCGATCCGGCCGGAGACGAGCAATGAACGAGCGCCCACCCTTCCGTGGCAAGCGTGGCGCCGAGCGACGCCTCGTCGAACGGATCTCGACCGAGTATGCCGAGCGCAAGGCCAGGATCGACGCGACCGCGCTCGACTTCGATGTCGCCGCAGTCGATGCCGAGATCGACGACGTGCGGCGGGCGGAAGCCGCCGAGGTGGCCAGGGCCGCCGCGGTCCGGGCAGCCGCGACGAAGGCGGCCGCGGCGCGCTCAGCCCGGCGGATCCCCGACCTGTCGGTCCTGCCGCCGCTGCTCGTCGCGACGGGCTCGTTCGCCTCCCTCCAGGAACGGATCGGCTCGCCGGCCGGGGTAGTGCCAACAGGCGGCCGGCATGCCGGGCTGACGACCATCCCGCACGGGGCGAAGAGCTTCCTCGGGGCAGCCCTGGCGGCGACTGGCGAGCGGCTGCTGTGGATCGCCCGTGACTCCGAGATCGGCGATCGGCTGGCCGAGGAGCTGGCAGCCTGGCTGGGCGACCCCGAGTCGGTCGTCGTCCTCGAGCCGCGGACCGCCCTGGCCTACGAGCGGAGCGAGCTGGTGCCCGACGAGACGGCGGCCCGGGTCGCCGCGCTGGCCGCCTGGCGGAGCGGTGGCGCCCGGGTGATGGTCGCCAGCGTCCAGGCCCTCCTCCAGCACACCCTCCAGCCGTCCGACCTGCCGGCCGAGTCGCGCCAGCTCAAGCCCGGCGACCGGCTCGTCCTTGATCGGTTCCTGCTCGACCTCCTCGGCCTGGGCTACCAGCCGGTCATCGAGGTTGCCGGCCGAGGCGAGTTCGCCCGGCGGGGCGGGATCGTCGACGTCTTCCCGCCCGGCTCGGCGCTGCCCGTCCGGATCGAGCTCTTCGGCGACGAGGTCGACTCGCTGCGCAGCTTCGACCCGACCGACCAGCGGACGACCGAGCGGATCGGCTCGATCAACCTCCTGCCGGCCACCGAGTTCCTGATCCCGGCCGGCGGCATCGACGAGATCCGGACCGGCCTGGGGCGAGCCGCGAACCGGCTCCCGGAGCGGCTCCAGGCCGACCTGGCCCGGTTCGAGGGCGCCCGGGCCGAGGGCTCGACCGGCCAGGCGAAGGCCGACGGTGGCCGAGCCTTGCACGCCGGCGACGCGGCCGAGATCTGGGCCGGGATCATCTGCCCGGCGACCGGCTTCGACCACATCCCGCCGGAGACCCTCGTGATCCTGGATGAGCCGGGCGACCTGGCAGAGGCCGCCCAATTCCTGTGGCGGCAGGCCGACGAGCGCAGGGCCGAGCTGGTCGGCGGCGGCGAGCTGCCCAAGGACTGGCCGGTCACGTACCTCGGTCCGCGCGAATGGAAGAGCCGCCTGGTCCGGTCCCGGACCCTCGAGCTGACCTGGGAATCGGAAGGGGTCCTCGCGGCGGGGACGGCGATGGCCGCCCGGGGCCTATCGAGCGGCGACCTCTTCGGCTGGCGCGAGCCGGTCGTGCCCTCGGCTCGTACCGGCCGCCTGCCGGAGGCCCTCGAGGCCTGGCGCACGGAAGGCGCCCGGATCGTCCTCGCCTCGGACCAGGCGCCCCGTCTCGCCGAGCTGCTGGCCGAAGCCGGCCAGCCGACCGGGGTCACGAGCCGGCTGACCGCCGCGCCGCCGCCCGGAGCGGTGGCCTTGATCGAGCGCAGCCTGAACGGCGGTTTCAGCGGCGGTCCCGACGGGCTGGTGGTGATCACCGACCGGGAGCTGTTCGGCTCGGTCCGCGTTCGGCGGCCCAAGGCGCTCCGGCGGGTGGTCCCGCGCGACATCCTCGAGCGGCTCAAGACGGGCGACCTCGTCGTGCACATCGACCACGGCGTCGCCCGCTATGAGCAGATGCTTCGCCGCGGCGCTGCCGGCGAGGAGCGTGACTACCTCGAGCTGAGCTTCGCCGGCGGCGACCGGATCTACGTCCCGGTGGAGCAGATCGCGCGGGTCAGCCGTTACTCGGGCGGCGAGCACCCGACCCTTAGCCGGCTGGGCGGAACCGATTGGCTGCGCACGAAGCAGCGGGTCAAGAAGGCGGTCGACGACCTGGCCGAGGAGCTCCTCGAGCTGTACGCCGTGCGGGCCGGCGCCGAGGGCCACTCGTTCGCCGCCGATACGCCCTGGCAGGGCGAGATGGAGGCGAGCTTCCCGTACGAGGAGACCGTCGACCAGCTCCGGGCGGTCGCCGAGACGAAGGCCGACATGGAGTCGCGCCGGCCGATGGACCGGCTGGTCGTCGGCGACGTCGGCTACGGCAAGACCGAGGTCGCGATCCGGGCGGCGTTCAAGGCGATCCAGGACGGCCGACAGGTCGCGGTCCTCGTCCCGACCACCGTTCTCGCCGCGCAGCACGACACGACGTTCTCGCAACGCTTTGCCGCGTTCCCGATCACGGTCCGGCTGCTCAGCCGGTTCGTGCCCGCGAAGGAGCAGGCCGAGACGATCGAGGGCCTGACCAGCGGCGCGGTCGACCTGGTGATCGGCACCCACCGCCTGCTGTCGCGCGACGTGAAGTTCCGCGACCTCGGGCTTGTCGTGGTCGATGAGGAGCAGCGCTTTGGGGTTGCGGCCAAGGAGCGCCTGAAGCGGCTGCGGCGCGAGGTGGACGTCCTGACCCTGTCCGCAACGCCCATCCCGCGGACGCTCAACCTGGCCCTCGCCGGGGTGCGTGACCTGAGCGTGATCGAGACCCCGCCCGAGGATCGCCTGCCGATCCAGACCCGGGTCGCCGAGGCAACCGCCGGGCTCGTCCGCGATGCGATCGAGCGCGAGCTCGACCGCGGCGGCCAGGTGTTCTATGTCCACAACCGGGTCGAGACGATCGAAGCCCAGGCCCAGCAGCTGCGCGGGATGCTGCCCGACGCCCGGATCGTCGTCGGCCATGGCCAGATGCCGGAGGGCAGCCTCGAGCAGGTGATGATCACCTTCGCCGGGGGAGCGGCCGACGTCCTCGTGTGCACCACGATCATCGAGTCGGGCCTCGACATCCCGAACGCCAACACGATCATCATCGACCGGGCAGACACCCTCGGCCTGGCCCAGCTCTACCAGCTCCGCGGCCGGGTGGGACGTTCGAGCCGGCGGGCCTTCGCCTACCTGCTCTACCGCCGTCGCGAGCGCCTCTCGGACGAGGCCCGCAAGCGGCTCCAGGCGATCTTCAACGCCTCGGAGCTCGGCGCCGGCTTCCAGATCGCCTTGTCCGACCTCGAGATCCGGGGCGCCGGCAACATCCTGGGCGGCGAGCAGTCGGGCCACATGGCGGCCGTCGGCTTCGACCTCTACAGCCGGCTGCTGGCCGACGCGGTCGAGGAGGTCAAGGCGCGCCGCGAGGATCGCCAGCCGATCGTGGCTCCGACCCAGGCGGTCCTCGACCTGCCGATCGACGCCCACCTGCCCGATGCCTACGTCTCGGACGAGGCCCAGAAGCTGGAGCTCTACCGCCGCCTCGCTCGGGCCCGGAGTGCCGAGGATCTGGCCGCGTTCCGGCGGGAGGCCGCCGACCGCTTCGGCCCGCTGCCACCGCCGGTCGAGCGGCTGGTCGAAGTTGCCGCCCTGCGACTAGCCGCGGAGGCGGCCGGGATCGCCTCGATCTCGCGTGAGGACGGCCAGCTGGTCGTTCGCTTCGGCGCGCTGAGCCGGGCGACCGCGATGCGCCTCCTGGCGCCGCTCGGCGGCGGACCGCGGGCGGTGGGCCTGGGCCTGCCCGGCGTTCGACCGGGCGACGTGACCTTCGCCAGCAACCAGGTCCGGATTCGGCTGCCGCGCGACCCGCGCACCGGCTGGGCGCTGACCCAGGCGGTCGTCGCCCGCTTGTCGGAGGCGGAGCTCGTCCTCTCAAATGGTTGACGGCGCCGCGGGTGGACCGCCCGTCGCCCCGTTGGCGGTCGACAGTGGCCTCTTCTCGGTCGGCCGCCGCAGCCTGACCTTCGGGCTCGTCCTCACCGTAACCCTCGTGGCATTCGAGTCGCTGGCCGTTGCGACTGCCATGCCAATCGTCGCTCGTGAGCTTGGGGGGATCGAGCTCTACGGCTGGGTCTTCAGCCTCTTCTTCCTGGGTGACCTGGTCGGGATCGTGCTGATGGGCCTGCTGATCGACCGGGGCGGCCTGATCCGGCCGTTCAGCCTGGGCCTGGGGCTCTTCGCCGTCGGACTGCTGATCGGGGGTACGGCCGCATCAATGCCGATCCTCATCGGCGGCCGCCTGCTGCAGGGCTTCGGAGCAGGCGGGATCGCCCCGGTTGCCTACGTGGCGATCGCCCGGGCGCTACCGGCAGGGCTGCGGCCGAAGATGTTCGCCGTGCTGTCGACGGCGTGGGTCGTCCCTGGGGTGATTGGCCCGGCACTGAGCGGGCTGATCGCCGAGCACCTCAGCTGGCGGATCGTCTTCCTCGGCCTGTTGCCCCTCGTCCTGATCGCCGCGGTCCTGACCATTCCCGCTCTCTCCCGGGTCAGACCAGCGCCGACCCGTAGGTCCCGGACGGGCTCGAGCGAACGCACACGGCTGATCTGGGCGATCGTCCTTGCCTGTGGCGCCGGACTCCTGCTGATCGGGTTGACGAATGCGACCCTCTTCCCGGGCCTGGTCCTGGTCGCGCTCGGCATCGCGATCGGCCTGCCGGCTTACCGGGCGCTCACGCCGGCAGGCACCTTGTCGGCTCGACGCGGCCTGCCGGCCGCGACGCTGATCCGGGGCGTGCTGACCTTCGCCTTTTTCAGCGTCGACGCCTATGTGCCACTCCTGTTGATCGGCTGGAGAGGGATCGATGCCAGCACGGCCGGGATCGCGCTCACAGTCGCGACCGTCAGCTGGACCGGCGCCGCGTGGATCCAGGCTCGCTACGTGATCCGCCTGGGCGCCGGTCGGTTCGTGACGGCATGCTTCGCGATCCTGCTCGTTGCGATTGCGATTCTCGCCCTGGTCCTGTCGCCCACGGTCCCGATCATCGTGGCGTCGATCGCCTGGGGCATCGCCGGGATCGGTATGGGCCTTGGCTACGCGCCACTGGCCCTGATCGTGCTGGCCGAGGCACCGCCGGAGGGACAGGGCCAGGCGACCGCCGCGCTCCAGCTCAGCGATGTCCTCGGGACTGCCCTCGGCACGGGCACCGGCGGGGCCGTAATCGCGTTCGCGGCAGGGACCGCCCAGCCGGTCTGGGTCGGGCTGGCCGGCGCGTTCGTGGTCGGCGCCCTGGTCGGGCTCGTCGGGCTCGGCTTGACCGGCCGGCTGCGAGGGCAGGCCGCACCCATTCGCACGGCGCTGGAGGCGCGCTAGACTGCAACCGCCGACGGCGCACCCCAGTGCGATCGTGCCAGCAACCTCATCGGAGGCCCCACGCCGATATGTCCGCCGAGGAACTCCGCGCCAGGATTCGCGAGATTCCCGATTTCCCCAAGCCCGGCATCCTGTTCTACGACATCACCACGATGCTCAAGGACCCCAAGGCCTACCGGGAATCGATCGACCTGATGGTCGAGCCCTGGCGGGGCGACAAGGTCGACCTGGTGATCGGGATGGAATCGCGCGGCTTCATCTTCAGTGCCCCATTGGCCTATCTCCTGGACGCCGGTCTCGTGCCGGTGCGCAAGCTAGGCAAGCTGCCGGCCGAGACGATCACCGTCGAGTACGCCCTCGAGTACGGCTCGAACACGCTCGAGATCCATCGCGACGCGATCCAGCCCGGCCAGCGAGTCCTGATCGTCGACGATCTGCTCGCCACCGGGGGCACGGTCCGAGGCACGATCGACCTTGTCGAGCGGCTGCAGGGCGAGGTCGTCGGCCTGGGCTTCCTCGTCGAGCTCGAGTTCCTCAAGGGACGCGACCGGCTCCAGGGCCTGCGGGTCGAGAGCGTCGTCCGCTACTGAGCCGGACCACGGTGAGCGACGCGACCAACGACGAGCCAGACGGCCGGGACGCCCTCCCTGCCGGTCCCGCCGCGCCTGCGCCGGCCGCGCCGGTCCCGCCCGCGCCGGATCCCGTGACGCTTGCCCAGCCGGCCGTCGAGGAGATCGATGTCGGCCGGCGGCGGTTCTTCCGGCAATTCGCGGCCGAGGTGATCCACTCCGCGGCCACCGCGGCAGGGGCCGCGGGCGCGCTCCAGCGAGCGGCGTCGGACGCCGCCGGCGCGATCCTCAATCCGGAGAACGCATTCGGGACCATCCCCAACGGGTCGTCGGCCAACCCGATGCTCGGCGCGTCGCCCGGTCTCTTGAATCCGACTCCCGCGCTGACCAACCCTGCCCCGGGCGAGTCGCGCGGCTTCCGGACCGCATTCCGGATGGACGGCAACCGGATCCTGTTCATCGACCAGCGCAAGCTGCCGGGCGAGCTCGTCGAGGTTGCCTGCTCCGACGGTGGCGAGGTCGCGACGGCGATCCGGGAGATGGTCGTCCGTGGGGCGCCGGCGCTCGGGCAGGCGGCCGCCTACGGGTTGGCCCTGACCGCCGAGCAGTCCCGTAGCCTGCCCCAGGCCGATCGTCGCGCCCGGCTGCGCGGCGCAGCGACCGCGCTCCGCCAGAGCCGGCCGACGGCCGTCAACATCAATTGGGCCGTCGATCGGATGATGGCCCGGATCGACCGGCTGGGCGACCTGGCCGAGAACGGCGACGTGGTCGCCGGCGTGCTGCGGGTCGAGGCTGACGCGATCTGCGCCGAGGCTACCCGGGACCACGGCGCCCTCGCCGACTTCGGCCTGGCCCTGCTGCCCCAGACGCCGGGCCGCGAGCTGCGGCTGCTGACCCATTGCAATACCGGGCCGCTCGCCTGCGGCCAGTTCGGGACCGCCCTGGGCATCGTCCAGGCGGCCTGGGCGGCCAACCGCCGGCTCGAGATCTTCGTCGATGAGACGCGGCCATACCTCCAGGGCGCCCGGCTGACAGCCTGGGAGCTGGTCCAGGCCGGAGTGCCCTATACCCTGATCGCCGACGGCGCGGCAGGCTCGCTGCTCGCCTCGGGCCAGATCGATGCCGTGCTTGTTGGCGGGGACCGGATCGCGGCCAACGGCGACACGGCGAACAAGGTCGGCACGTACCCGCTGTCGGTCCTGGCCGCCCGCCATGGCGTGCCGTTCTACGTCTGTGCGCCGCTCAGCTCGGTCGACCTGGCCACCGCCGACGGGACGACGATCCCGATCGAGATGCGCTCCGAGGACGAGGTCTTCAGCTTTGGCGGCGTGCGGATCGCGCCGCGCTTCGGCAAGGCCTGGAACCCGGCCTTCGATGTCACCCCGGCCCAGCTGATCAGCGCGATCATTACCGAGGAGGGGGCGCTCCGGGCGCCGTTCGGTCCGGCACTGGCGGCCGCCGTTGCGGCCAAGGCCGAGCACGACGCGGCCGCCCGGTTGGCTCAGACCGCGGGGCGGCCGGTGGCGCCGACCGTCGAGGCGGCGGCCGAAGCTCCGGCCGAAGTTAATCCCAAGGCTCCTGCGGAAGCCCCGGCGCAGGTGGCCTCCTGATGGCCAGCATCGTCGTCTCCCGGCGCGATGCCGGGCTCGTCACCCGGACCACCACCGACCGGGTCCTGCTGCGCCAGTTCCTCGAGCAGGATCGCCTTTTCGCCGCGTACGCCATCTGCGATCTCGACGACCGCGAGTTCAGCCGGACTCGCTGGGGAGGAGCATTCGTCGGGACCGACCTCGTCGCGGTCGCCCTGGAATACGCCGGCCTGTCGCCCCAGCCGCTCTTCGTGATGGGTCGCAACGACGGGATCGAGGCCGCCCTGCGCGACCTGGTCAAGCCGCGGGCCGCGTACGTGGCGGCCCTCCCCACGGCCCTGCCCGCCGTCGAGGGAAGCTACCGAGTCGATCCGGGGCCGCAGATGGTCCGGATGTGGGTCGACCGCTCGACCTTCCGGCCCTACCCGGCCGATACCCGCCGGCTCCTGCCGATCGAGGTCGGCGAGCTGAACCGGCTGTACCAGCTCGGCTTCGCCTCGTGGCTCGGCTCGGGCGCGATCGCCAGCGGCGTCTATTACGGCGTGCGGGTCAACGGCCGGCTCGTCGCCGCGGCGGGCACCCATGTGGTGAGCTCCGCGGCTCGCCTCGCAGTGGTCGGCAACGTCCTGACCCAGGTCGAATACCGCGGCCGGGGCTACGCTGCAGCGACCACCGGGGCCGTGACCGCGGAGCTGCTCCGCTTCTGTGACCAGGTGGTCCTCAATGTCCGGGCCGACAATCCGCCTGCGCTGCAGGCCTATCGTCGTCTCGGCTACCAGGAGCACATCCGCTTCGAGGAGCGCCTGATCCATCGCGTCGGGACGCCCTGGCCCGGCCTGCCGGGTCCGCTCCGCCGCTTCCTCACCGCCCGCAAGGAGACCGACCTCTAATGACCGCCCTCACCACCCAACTGCCGGAGCACGACGTCGTCGACCTCGGACTGGCCAACGAAGGCGTCCGCCGGATCGAGTGGGCGGCCCGCGAGATGCCCGTCCTGCGCTTGATCAGCGAGCGCTTCGAACGTGAGCGGCCGCTGGCCGGCCTGCGGATCGGCGCCTGCCTCCACGTAACGACCGAGACCGCCAACCTGATGCGCGCCCTGAAGGCCGGCGGGGCCGAGGTGACCCTCGCCGCGTCGAACCCGCTGTCCACCAAGGATGACGTCGCCGCGGCCCTGGTCGCCGCCTACGGGATCAGCTGCTATGCCCGTCACGGCGAGGATCGCGACACGTATTACGGCCATCTCAACAAGGTCGCCGACACCCATCCCCAGATCACGATGGACGACGGCTGCGACCTGGTCGGCCTCCTGCACGAGCACCGGCCGGACCAGCTCAAGGAGGTCCTGGCCGGGACCGAGGAGACGACGACCGGGGTGATCCGGCTCAAGGCGATGGCCGCCGACAACGCCCTTCGCTTCCCGGTCGTGGCCGTCAACGAGGCCCAGACCAAGCACCTCTTCGACAATCGCTACGGTACCGGCCAGTCGACTCTCGACGGGATCCTGCGGGCGACCAACATCCTGATCGCCGGCCGCCAGGTGGTGGTCGCCGGCTACGGCTGGGTGGGCAAGGGGATTGCCGCCCGGATGGCCGGCCACGGCGCCCATGTCGCCGTGATCGAGGTCGATCCGATCCGGGCCCTCGAGGCGCTGATGGACGGCTACCAGGTGATGACCGCCGAAAAGGCCGCAGCCTGGGGTCAGCTGTTCATCACCGCGACGGGCAACGTCAACGTCTTCCGGCGCGAGCACTTCGCGGCGATGCGCGAGGGCGCGATCATGGCCAACTCGGGCCACTTCGACGCCGAGCTCGACCTGGCCGCCCTGCGCGAGATGGCCGAGGGCCATGTCCGCGAGGTCCGCGACAACGTCCAGGAGTTCGACCTGGGCGGCAAGCGGGTCAACCTGATTGCCGAAGGCCGGCTGGTCAACCTGGGCGCTGCCGAGGGCCACCCTGCGGCAGTGATGGACATGAGCTTCGCCAACCAGGCCCTTTCAGCGGAGTACGTCGCCGTTCACCACGCCGAGCTCGAGCCGCGGGTCTACGTCGTCCCCGAGGCGATCGACGCCGAGGTCGCCCGGCTCAAGCTGGCCGCCCTCGGGATCACCCTCGACCCGATGACCCCCGAACAGGTCGCCTACATGTCCTCCTGGCAGCACGGCACCTGAGGGTTCGCGGCCTGTCCTGCGTCGCGTGGCGCTGCCCCCGGCATGTGACTCGGCTCGGCCCGGCGCCCCAGGCGGGCGCTGGCCCCCGGCGCTCGCTCGATCCCGCTCCCTAGCC
>PNAZ01000092.1 GCA_003169655.1 Chloroflexota bacterium | reverse complement strand
CCGTCCTGGAAGATCCAGACCAGGGCGCCGAAGCTGGCGCTGATCGAGAGCAGGGTCATGATCACCGCCTTGAGCGGGATCGCCAGCGACCCGAACAGCAGGAACAGGACGATCGCACTGGCGATCAGGGTCAGCCCGATCGCGAAGGGCATCCTTTCGCCCTGGGCCACCAGGAAGTCGTGGCCGATCGCCGACTCACCACCGACCATCGTCGTGATCCCGTTGCCGGCCGAGATCGCCCGGATCGTGGGCACCATCGCCGTCGCCTCGGGCGACGCTGGGTCGAGCTTGCTGATCGCGTTCAGGCGAACCGTGCCGCCCCGGACGTAGGCTGCCTGGAGAGCCGTGATCGCGGCCGCGGCCGGGGCCGGGCGGCTGGCCGCGGGCAGGGCGTAGAGCTGGCCCACCTGGTCGGGCGTGAGTGGGGCGCCGGTGGTCGGGTCGGTCAGCGTGTAGGGGCTCTCGATCCGGGTGACCCCGTCGAGCTTGGCCAGGCTGGCCGCGTAGCTCGCCAGCGCGGTGGCGTTGGCTGTCGAGGTTGGGTCGCCCTGGACGGTCGCCAGGATCACGATCGGCGTCGTCTCACCGGTCGGGAACTCGGTCTGCAGGGCGATGTAGGCGTCGCGGCTCTCCATGCCGGGCGGGTAGATCGAGGCGTCAGGCACGCCCTGGACCAGCCGGAAGAACGGTGACCCGACGAGGAACAGGACGGCCAGCACGGGCACCAGGACGGACAGCGGCCGGCGCATCACGACCCGCGCGACCTGTTCCCAGCGATGACCGCCGGACGCGCTCGGATGCCAGCCCAGCCGCCGGAAGAGGCCGCCCAGGCTGAGCGAGTTGACCCGCGGGCCGAGCATCCCGAGCGTCGCCGGCAGGAACGTCAGGGCGTAGACGAGGGTCCCGATGACGACCAGTGAGCCGGCCACGCCGATCGAGCTTATCGCGCTCGACTTGAAGAGCAACAGGCCGGACAGGCCGATCGCCACCGCAACGCCCGAGAAGGCGACGGCCTTACCGCTCGTCGCAACGGCCTTCTCGACCGCCTCGCCCGGCGTTCGACCCTTGGCCAGCTCCTCACGGAAACGGCTGACCATGAACAGCGAGTAGTCGATCGAGAGGGCCAGCCCCAGCATCGTCGCGATGTTGATGACATAGACGCTCATCTCGATCTGGCGGCTGCCGAAGTAGATCAGCCCGAGCGTCGTGGGGATCGCCAGGCCGGCGACGAGGAGGGGCAGCGCGGCGGCGACGAGGGAGCCGAAGACGAGGATCAGGATCAGGGCCACGATCGGCAGCGAGACCGTCTCGGCCCGCGCCAGGTCCTGCTCGGACAGGACCGCGGCGTCCTTGGTGATCGGCCCGTAGCCGGTCAGCTGATCGCTGAAGCCGGCCGGCGCGCTCAGCTTCGCCCGGATCCCGGCCACGAGGTCGACCGACTGCTCGTCGGTCGCGTTGAGCTGGATCACGACATAGGTCGCGCTGCTGTCGGTGCTGATGAACCGGGGGTCCCTGGTCTGAGCGTAGCCCACGATCCCGGCGACGTCGGGATCGCCCGCCAGCGGTGCGACTGTCTGGGCGATCGCCGCCTGGAACGCCGGGGCGGTTGCGTTGGCGCCCGGTGTCGTCGAACGGACGAGGGCGATGATGCTGCTCTTGCCGCCGCCGAACTCGGTCGCCAGGCGCTCGTCGACTGCCGCCGACTCGGACGTCGTGTCGAGCCAGCCGCCCGAGCTCAGGTGGCTCGAGGCGTTGACCCCGAAGAAGGTCATCGCCAGGGCGAAGGCCACGGCGCCGACCACGAAGATCCGGCGAAAGCGATAGACGAAGGCTCCCCAGCGGCTGAACATCAGGTGACCTTTCGTGACTGGCCGGGCATCCGCGACGGCCTCGGGGCGTTTGGATCTGACCGGGGCAACGATCGGGAATGCGCATTCTACGGCGCGAGGAGAAGCACCGCCCTCAGCTAGACTCCGGGCGATGTCCGCCTTGCAGGATCCGCTTGCCGGCCAGGCCCCGACCGGTTACGTCCAAACCGTCCACGGCCGGATCCCGGCCGCCGAGCTGGGCTTCGTCCTGCCCCACGAACACACGGGGATCCACCTGTGGCAGATCCCGAACCGCTGGGACTACTGGGAGCTGACCCCGGACGACGCCCTGCTCCTGCCTGAGCTGGCGGCCTATCGGGCGGCCGGCGGCGGCACGCTCGTTGACCTGACCTTGCCCGGCGTCGGCCGCGATCCCCTCCGGCTGCGGCGCTACGCGGAGGCGAGCGGGCTGCACATCGTGATGGGCACCGGCTGGTATCGGACGGCCTACTACCCGGCCGAGGCGCTGATCGACCGGCGCACNNGACGTGCGGCCGGGGATCATCGGCGAGATCGGCACTGACAAGCCCTGGCTGACGGCGCTCGAGGAGCGGGTCCATCGGGCCGCCGGTCGAGCCGCCCGGCGGACCGGCCTGGCGGTCACCACCCACTCGGTCATGTCGGCAGTCGGGCTCGCCCAGCTACGAGTCTTTGAGGACGAGGGCGTTGATCCGGGGCGGGTCGTGATCGGCCACGCCGACTCGTACCCGGTCCTCGAGCACTACCTCGAGATCATCCGCCGTGGGGCGAACCTCGAGTTCGACTTCCTGGGCATGAGCTTCACCCCGATGGAGCGTCATGGCGAGCCGCGAATCGTCGACCTCGCCCGAGAGCTGGTCGAGCGCGGCCACGCTGATCGCCTGCTGCTCAGTCAGGACGTCTGCCACAACAGCCAGTTGACGGCCTATGGCGGCAACGGCTACGTCCACCTGCTCAAGACGTTCCTGCCCGAGCTGCGCGCGGCCGGCGTGCCCGAAGCCGCGATCCACCAGATGACGGTCCTGAACCCGGCCCGCATCCTGGCCACCTGACCCGGGGAGCCCTCAGGTCCCAGGCTCGCCGATCATCAGCAGGACCGCTGCGGCGCCGAAGGCAGCCCCGATGAGCATCAGGGCCAGGTCCGGCCCGGCCGAGCCGCTGCCGTCAGCCGGCGTAAGGCCGCGCAACGGTGCGGTCGCCACGTACAGCGCGAACGCGCCGTAGGCCAGGGAGACGCTCAAGGCGCTGACCCGCACGGCGGCCATCCGGCGCAGGACGAGGTATCCAACGCCGGCCGGCGGGATCGCCAGGGCGATGAACGCGGCGCCGCCGCCAGCCGTTGCCAGCCCGATCAGGCCGACCCCGAACAGCAGGCCGCCGAGGCCGAGCATCAGCATCCCGGCCACGCCCCACGCCCGTCGGCGCACGGTTCCGAAGGCCGGGCTGCCTCCTTCGATCGGGCCCATCTCCACCCTCCTCCGGCTCAGCTCTCCAGGGTTGCCTCGACGCTGAGGGCCACGTTGCCCTTGAGGGCGTTCGAGATCGGGCAGGCGTTCTTGGCGACCTCGGCGACCTCGGCGAAGGTCGCCGCGTCGATGCCCGGGACGCGGCCGCTCACGCTCAGCGCACTGGAGACCACCCGCCGGCCGGCGTCGGTCATGTCGAGGGTGACGCTTGCCGAGACGCTGAGCTGTTCGGGCACGAAGCCCTTCTTCGAGAGCTCATTGCCAAAGGACATCGAGAAGCACGACGCGTGAGCCGCGGCGAGCAGCTCCTCGGGGCTCGTGCGGCCATCGGCCGATTCGATCCGTGAGGCCCAGGTCGTGGCCAGGTCACTGAACGCGCCACTCGAGACGGCGCTGACGGTGCCCTTGCCGGTGGCCAGGTCGCCGCCCCAGGTGGCATCGGCTCGACGGGTTGCGGCCATGACGTCTCTCCTCTGTCAATCGTGGCTGATGTCAGCCGCTGGGCCTTGCTGGCCCGGCCTGATCGTCCCACAGCCCGGTCGAGGGCGCCAAACCGCCGCTCAGTCGAGGTGCTCGCGCAAGGCTCCGATGAAGGGTCGATGCGCGTGCGCGCGGGGCATCACCACTCGGCGCACGCCGCCGAACGTGCGGTGGGCTTCGAGCGCCTCGGCGAAGGCTCCGACGAACCCAGGCGCGTCGAGCGGATCGAAGCCCGCCTCCCACCACAGGCCGAGGATCCGAAGGGCGCCCGCCTTTCGATCGATTCGCGGCTCGATCCGACCGACGAGCCGGTCGCCGAACAGGATCGGCAGCACGTAGTAGCCCCAGCGCCGCTTCTTCTCCGGGACGTAGACCTCCCACACGTAGTCGAAGTGGTACAGGCTGCGCAGGAGCTCGCGGTCCCAGACGAACGGGTCGAGCGGCGCCAGGAAGGCGGCCGCGGGCTGGTGGCCGCCCGGACCGAAGTCACCGGCCAGCTCCGCTTCGGCGGCGTCAAGCACCGGCAGCTCGCCGGCCAGGACGAACCGCTCGCCCTTGGTCCCCTCGACCTCGACGGGGACGATCTCGCCCGCTTCGACCAGCTCGGCGCGCAGCGCAATCCGTGACCGCCAGGGTGGATCGCCGGCCTCGGCGACGGCCCTTCCGAGGCCAAGCCACAGCTCGGCCTGGCCTGCCCGGCCGAGCAGGCCATGGGCGCGAAATCGGGACAGCAGCTTGTGGAGGAGCTGGTCGTGCTCCTCACGGCGCTCCGCCAGCAGCTCGGCCGGGAAGAGCCGCTCAACCAAGTCGTAGTAGCGTCGATTGCCGGCTCGGCGGGAGAGTCCCAGGACGCCGGCCTCGCCCAGCGCCTCGAGGAGGGCGCGGACCTGGTTGGTTGGACGCCAGTACCAGTCGATTGCCGCCCGCGGCTCGACGTCCGTCGACGACAGCTCGCCATCGGCCCGGATCCGGTCGAGGAGCTCGGCAACGAGCGGGGCGTGCTCGTCGAACGAGCCGGCGTCATGACGTCGCGAGCTCCGGTCCCAGGCAATCCGGTAGTACGGCAGCTCGGCCGTCGGCACGAGGCTGAGGCCCTTGTTGTAGGTCTCGTACAGGACCCGGTCCGTGTACAGGAGCGCATCGGTCCAGTCGCGCCGGTAGCCCTCGATCCGAGCGAGCAGGACCAGGTCGTGGTTCCGCCCGGCGACCTCGAGCGGATCGAACTGGAGCGAGCCGAGGCGGGCAACGACGGCCAGGACGCTATCGGGTCCGGGTGGCAGGGAGCGGGGCGGTGCCAGGCCGTGCCTGAGCACCATGAACCGGCGGGCGGCGGCTGCGCTCACCTTGCGGGGCGTGGTCACCGGCGGATGGTAGTGGCTGGCGGACCCCACGGATTCGCTGNNCGCTGCGCAGGTTCCAACCCGGCCTGAGCCGTTGATCCATGGCTGTTGACCGGACGTACCCCCCACGAGTCCGGACCGGCAACGTCCCCGCCGCGCGACTCCGCACGAGAGGTGGCAATGACGACAGCCCAGGCAGCCCTGTGCCTAGAGCCAGTTTCCGATGGAGAAGGAACCAATGTCTGAACTCTCACGACGCGCGTTCATGAGCCGCGCCGCAGCGGTCACGGCCGCCGGTGTCGCGGCCTCGAGCGGGATCGTTGCCCTGCCGGGCCTGCTCGCCGCGGCTGCCCCGGCGGCCGCCAGCAAGTCCGGTCCGCAGAGCGCGACCGCGCTTGATCTCAGTCCGGTTGGCCAGGACGTGGTCGCCCATGTCCAGGACGCCTCGACCGGTGATGTCCTGCTCCTTGTCGGCACCGCTGAGGTCACGTACCACGATCCCGAGCTCGTCGCTCGCCTGCTCAAGGGCGCGCGCACGGCCGGGCAGGAGGCTTAGCCGATGTCTTCCCATCGCGAGGCGCCGTCGATCTCCAAGGATCCGGTCGCCGACAACACCGACACGTACGCCTTCGTCAGCCCGGACAAGCCGGACACCGTCACCCTGATCATGAACTACATCCCGCTCGAGGGACCGGCCGGCGGCCCGAACTTCTACGAGTTCGGCGACGACGTGCTGTATGAGTTCGTGATCGACAACGACATGGACGCCGATGCGGACATCGTCTACCAGTTCCGGTTCAAGACCCACGTCAAGAACAAGAACACGTTCCTGTACAACACGGGCCAGATCACGAGCCTGACCAGCTCGAACTGGAACCGGGTCCAGACCTACTCGGTTGCCCGGGTCAGGAACGGCCACACGACCGTGCTCGGTTCGGACCTCCTGTGCCCGCCGGTCAACATCGGCCCGCGCTCGACGCCGAACTACGCAGCCCTGGCCAGTGCTGCCGTGCACACCCTGTCGGACGGCAGCAAGGTCTTCGCCGGGCAGCGCCGGGAGGGGTTCTTCGTCGACCTTGGCTCGATCTTCGACCTCGGCGACCTGCGCCCGTTCCAGAACCTCCACCTGATCCCGACGGTCGCGACCAACGGCCACGACACGACCACGAACGCGAGCATCCACACGATCGCGCTCCAGGTCCCCAAGACGAAGCTGACCAAGGGTGGCTACAACCCGACCGACCCGGCTGATTCACGGTCCGTCATCGGGATGTACGCTCGGGCCAGCCGGCGCAAGGCGCGCATCCTGCACGGCCCCAGGGACGTCGAGTCGGGTCCGTGGGTCCAGGTCTCGCGCCTCGGCAATCCGCTGATCAACGAGGTCATCACCCCGATGGCCCAGAAGGACTCCTGGAACTCCGAGCGTCCGAAGGACGACAGCCAGTTCGTCAAGCAGGTCCTCCATCCCGAGCTGGCCGGCCTGCTCAACGTGCTCTATCCCGGCGTCTTCCCGCACATCGCGGCCTACTCGAAGGATCGGGCCGACCTCCAGGCCATCCTGATGACCGGGATCCCGTCGGGGATCATCGCCGGCTTCCAGAACTACACCGGCCCGGTGATTGCGGACCTGCTCCGCCTCAACCTGGCGATTCCGCCGACGACCTCGAAGCCGAGCCCGATGGGCATCCTCGGCGGCGACCTGGCCGGCTACCCGAATGGGCGACGCGTCGCCGACGATGTCGTCACGATCGAGGTCCAGGCCATCGCCGGCCGGACGATCCCGCTCGTCGATCCGACGTTCACCCCCGATGGGGCGGCTTTGCTCGTCACCGACGGCGTCAGCCCGGGCAACCGCTATATCAAGCACTTCCCGTACCTCGGTACGCCGAAGAGCGGCTTCGACATCCCGTAAGCCGGTCGGGCGGCGTGGACCGCCCGCCTGCGACGAAGCCCGGTGGCCAACCAGCCACCGGGCTTCGCGATTCGCCCGGACCAAGCGGCTACTCCCGGGCCGTCCGCCAGTCGACCTCGGCAACCTGGCCGCCGATGATCGTGACGCGATCGGGCAGGCTCGGGTCGTCCGTCCAGATCCGGTAGGTGCCGGCCTTGAGCTCGACGTAGATGCCGGCGTAGGTCACCTGGCCGCCGGCTCGCCGCTCATGGATCGCCGTGTGCGTCCGGTGCCCGTGCTCGTGGCCATGGTCGCGTTCGTGGGTGTGGGCATCGCCGTGGCTCTGACCGGGCTCGTCGATCGGGCTGACCTCGATCTCGCGGCCGTTGTAGGCCGCGTCGGTGTACAGGATCAGGGCCCCGATGTCGCCGCCGATGTCGAGGACGGCGTCCTCCCGGGAGAAGCCCGCCGGGCGAGGGGAATCAGGCATTCGGATCGATCTCCTTGTGGGGCGGATACGCTCGTGCCCCGGGCACGGTTCACGGGCTGCAACCCGCCCGCCCCACTGTGTGTTGCCGCCGGAGATGCCCCGATCCCGATGACAACCGGACCCGTTGCCAAGCTCGAGCCCATCCCGCGCGCTGCCGGCGCGCGACTCCCATGGCCGGCCGCCTTCCTGGTCCTGACCGGAATCTGGGCCTGCTCGTTCTACTTCATCAAGCTCGGTCTCGAGGGCCCGAACCCGATCCAGGTCGCCCTCGGCCGGTGCCTGATCGGGGCGCTGGCCCTGGCGGCGGTGACCGCCGTGAGCCGGACCCGCCTACCGCGGACCGCGGCCACCTGGCGGCACCTCTTGGTCATGGATGGCGCTTGATTCGGCCGCCAGAAATGCCGCCGAGGAGCCAGGTTTCGGGTCTGGACCCGAGCGCGCGATTACGCGCCGGGTGCGCGGTAGGCGACCTTCACCTTGGTCGCCGCGTCGATTTCCTTCGGGCTGAGCAGGACCGTTGTCTTGACCCGCGCCGCGCCCGATGCGCCGATGGCCAGGCTGATCGCCGATGCCTCGAGGTTACCGGGGAGGTCGGCGATCACGTAGAGATCGTCGTCGCCGAACGCGTAGTAGAAACCCTCGATCTTGCCGCCGTGGCTCTCGGCCAGCTTTCCGATCGACTTTGCCCGGCTGCTGCCGCCCTCTTTGACGAGGCCCTTCAGGCCTTCGTGGGTGTACGAGACCTGCCACAGGTACTTGGCCATCACGANNCCGATCGGCCGTCGGGCTGGCCGAGCTGCCCTTCGGCATCCCGGTCGAGATCGAGGCCGAGGTCCGGATCCGGGAGTAGGCCGGCTCGCGCCACACGGCTGACTCGACCCACGTCCACCTGATCGGTATGCTCGCTCTTGGCGCGCAGAGGTGGGAGTCGCGAGGCGCTCGATGAACAGAGGCTCGATCAAGCAGTCCCAGGCCCGACGGCTGGCCGTCATCACGGCCACGGTGGCGATCGTGCTGGCGAGCTGCACCAGCTCCAGCTCCACTTCCACGCCGGCCTCAACGACCACGTCGGCCCCATCCTCGGAGGCTCCTGCCTCGGTCCTTGCCAGCGCTGCGCCGATCGCGTCCGCGACATCGGCGTCAACCCCATCGCCGAGCCTGGCCCCGACACCGCAACCGAGCGCGACGCCATCGGAGGCACCGACTCCGGCGCCCACGGACGCGCCAACGCCGCCGCCCACGCCCTTCCAGTTCGGGGACCGCGATCCGGCGACCGGCCTCAAGCTCATCGCCTTGGACCTGGGCGACGATACGGCGACATCGCCGGGGCACCAGCGGCTCACCTTGACCTGGCAAACGCCGACTTCGGCCGGCACCGTCGTCCGCGTCCTGGGCGTCACCAAGTGCTATGCCGACGAGACGACCACCGATCGGCCCTGCGTCCGGACGACCACCCACATCACCGCGTCCAGGGAGGTATTGATCCGCAAGGTCCTGGCGTCGGCCCGCACGGCAAGCTGGACGTGGCCCAACTGGGAGGAGATCGGCGAGCCGATCGCCACCGACGGCCCGCACGACTTCTACGCGATCATCGTGACCTTCACGACCGGGGCAACCGCGAAGGTTGTCGTCGTGATCTCGTCCCAGACCTGCTACGGCTGCGCGTACTGACGAAGCCCGCCGAGCCCGGGGAGGCCGGCGTCAAAGGTCGCGTTGACGCTCAGCCCCGGAATTCCGATAATATGAGTCGGGATTAACCCGAGACCCAATCCGAACCGGCAGCCAAGCCGTCTGGAGACCCGATGACGACGACCCGCGAAATCGTCAGCGACCGCCGCGATGAATACGCCTTCCACGACGACATCGACTACCTCGCCCAGACGAAACGCGGCCTGACCCGGGCGACCGTCGAGGACATCAGCCGGTTCAAGGACGAGCCCGACTGGATGCTCCGGTTCCGGCTGCGCGCCTACGAGCACTTCCTGACGCGGCCGATGCCGACCTGGGGCGGCAACCTGCTCGACATCGACCTGGACAAGATCGTCTACTACCGCAAGCCGTCGGCCGGTGAGGAGAAGTCCTGGGACGACGTCCCGGAGAAGATCAAGGCGACCTTCGAGAAGCTGGGTATCCCGGAAGCCGAGCGCAAGTTCCTGGCCGGGGTCGGCGCCCAGTACGACAGCGAGGTCGTCTACCACTCGGTTCGCGAGGAGCTGAGCAAGATCGGCGTCGTGTTCATGGGCACCGACCAGGCGCTCAAGGAATACCCCGAGNNAGCGCGGTCTGGTCGGGCGGCTCGTTCGTCTACGTCCCCAAGGGCGTCGAGGTCCCGCTCCCGCTGCAGGCCTACTTCCGGATCAACGGCGAGAACACCGGCCAGTTCGAGCGGACCCTGATCATCGTCGACGAAGGCGCCAAGGTGCACTACATCGAGGGCTGCACCGCCCCGATCTACGCTACCGACTCGCTCCACGCCGCGGTCGTCGAGGTGATCGCACTGCCCGGCTCGAAGGTCCGCTACACGACCATCCAGAACTGGTCGAACGACGTCTACAACCTGGTCACCAAGCGGGCCCACGCCCACACCAACTCGAGAGTCGAGTGGATCGACGCCAACACGGGCAGCCGGCTGACGATGAAGTACCCGGCGATCTACCTGCGCGGCGAGGGCGCCACGGCCGACATCATCAGCGTCGCGGTCGCCGGCAAGGGCCAGCACCAGGACACCGGCGCGAAGGCGATCCACCTGGCCAAGAACACCCGCAGCCGGATCGTCAGCAAGTCGGTCAGCAAGGACGGCGGGCGGGCCACCTATCGCGGCTCGCTCAAGGTGATGCCAGGTGCCACGAACGTGGTCGCCTCAGTCCGCTGCGATGCGCTGATGCTCGATGACATCAGCCGGAGCGACACCTACCCGTACATCGACATCCAGGAAGACGACACGACGATGACCCACGAAGCGGTCGTTGGCAAGATCAGCGCTGACCAGATCTTCTACCTGATGAGCCGCGGGCTGACCGAGAACGAGTCGCAGAACCTGATCGTGCAGGGCTTCCTCGAGGTGTTCACCAAGGAACTCCCGATGGAGTACGCGATCGAGTTCAACCGGCTGGTCAAGCTTGAGATGGAGGGGTCGCTCGGATGACCGTCGGGCGCGTCCCGCGCCAGGCACCCGCCGACCTCACGTTCAACCTCGACGGCGACCTGGTCGAGTCATGGGCCGGCCAGGAACGGGACTGGCTGGCGGCCGATCGGCTCGCCGCGTTCGAGCGCTGGCAGGAGCTGCCGGTCGAAGGCAACCGGCTGTACACGACCTATCTCGACCTGCGCCTGGCCGAGCTCGCCGATGCAACGGCCTGGCCCGCGCCGGCCCCGGCACCGGCACCTGGCCCCGCGGCGCGCGTCCCGACCGGCGCCGCCGGGATCGCCTCGTTCAGCGAGGATCGGGTGACCGGCCTCGCCCTGGACGACGAGTCGAAGGCCGCGGGCGTCGTGCTCGACACCCTCGAGGGGCTGATCGAGCGCGACGAAGCGCTGGCCCGCCGCCTCCTCACCGACCCAGCCTCCCTGCCGGCCGATGACAAGCTCGCCCAGCTGACCCGCGCCGGCTGGAACCAGGGCGTCGTCCTGCACGTGCCGGCCGACGTCCACCTTGCCCGGCCGATCATCCTGCGCTGGCAGGTGGGCCAGGGCGGTCACGCCCTCCTGACCCGGACGATCGTCGACCTCGGCCAGGGCGCCTCGGCGTCCGTCCTGGAAGAGCTCGAGTCCTCGACCACGTTGCCCTTCGCGACCGGCGCCGCCCAGGCGCTGTTCACCGGCTCGCTCGAGCTCCACCTGGGCACCGACACCGAGCTCTCCGTCGCTTCGATCCAGAACCTGCCGGGCAACACGATCGCCTTCCAGCAACGTCACGCGGAGATCGGCGAGGGCGCCACGCTTCACTGGGCCCTCGCCCAGCTCGGCGGCCGGCTCGTCCGCAGCCGGGTCGACAACCGGCTTGTCGGCGACCGGAGCTCGGTCGAACAGGTCGAGATCGTCTTCGGCGACGGAACCCAGCTGTTCGACCTGACCAGCTTCACGACCCACCTGGGCCGGAACACGACCGGCAACCTGTTGAGCAAGGGCGCCCTCAAGGATGGCGCGCGGACGTTCATGAAGGGCCTGATCACGATCGAGAAGTCGGCGGTCGGCACCGACAGCTTCCTGGGCGAGTTCGGGATGAACCTGTCGCGGGACGCCCGGGCGGTCGCCATCCCCAGCCTCGAGATCGACCAGCCCGACTGCCGGCGAGCCGCCCATTCGAGCTCGGTCGGGCCGATCGACGAGACCCAGCTCTTCTACCTCGAGAGCCGCGGGATCGACCCAGATGACGCCCGCAAGTTCATCGTCCTCGGCTTCCTCGAGCCGGTCGTCGTCCGCGTCCCGATGGCCGACGCCCAGGATCGCCTGCGCGAGCTGCTCGAGGCGAAGTGGAGCAGTCGAGTGGCGGACGCCTCCGCCGCCTGATGCGGATCGACCTGCTGGCCGCCGCCGAGGTGGCGCCGGGCGAGATGAAGATGGCCTGGGTCAACGGCACGGAGCCCGTGCTGGTCGTCAACGTCGGGGGTGACTACCGCGCCTTCCAGGGGATCTGCAGCCACGAGTACTTCGAGCTCGACCGGGGCTTCCTGACGGGCGGCAGCCTGACCTGCGCGCTGCACCTGTCGCGCTTCGACCTCGACAGCGGCGAGGCGCTCGATCCGCCGGCCGACCAGCCGATCGCCCGCTACGTCGTGGTCGTCGAGGACGGCCGGGTCCAGCTCGAGGCGGATGGTCCGCTCGAGGTCAACGAGTAGGCCAGACCGCGCCCCTCCGGAACCGCGGCTTGGCTAGTAGCCTTGCCGGCCGGCGACCATCGCGTCGGCTCCCGTCCGCAGGGTCGAGTCGTCGACCCGCACCGTCCCGAGGTTGAAGCGCTCCTCGCCCGGCCCGAGCGGCGCGCCCTGCCGCAGATGCTCGGTCACGGCGTCAGGGTGAGGATCGTCAGCGTGGCGGCCTGCCGGGCGACGGCGCTGAAGGGCAGCGGGACCTGGCGGCCGGCGAGCCAGTCGTCGATCAGGTCGCCGTAGTGCGGATCGCTGGGATTGCCCGACTGGCCGGTCGTGATCACGATCCGGGCCGCGTCGAGCTTGCCCATGTCGACGTCGAGCCGGTAGCTGGGCATGTTCGTCATCTCGAACACCAACCGGAGGTCGGTCGCCGCCTTCACGGTGCTGTCATACGGGTCGTCGTAGGCGACGCTGAACTGGTAGTACGTCGCGTCGACGGCGCCCGCGGCACCGGCGACCGGGTAGGGGCCCTTGTCGAAGTACCACTCCAGCGGGGCGATCCCGCTCTCGCCCAGGGTGACCTCGCGGAACGTGGTTGTGTGCAGCCGGCCCCAGGTCCATGTGGCCGGACCCGCGCCGAGTGATGAATGGAGCGCCGCGCCGGTGCTGTCGAGGGCCTCCTTCAGGATGTCGGCCTGGGTCTCCTTCCTGTTCGTCGTCGTGATGTCGTCCCAGAACGGGTCGTCGGGCTTGGCCAGCAGCGAGATCAGGCCCTGCCAGCTCTCGGTGCTGCCGGCGTACTCCCGGGCGAGCGAACCCAGGTCGTCGTCCCAGAGGTGGCGCTCGAGCTGCTCCTCGAAGGTCATGTACGCCGCGCAGCCGGTGCTGGCCGTGTCGCAGGTCTGGTCCCAGCCCTGGATCGCGCTGAGCACGGCATTGCCGTCACCGGTTGATGCCGTGATCCCCTTGAGGTACGGGATCACGAGGGCAGCCCGCAGGACCTTGGTGTCGGTCTGGATCGTGCTCATGTCGTCGAGGGTCACCCCGCCGTGGGCGATGTCCGACTTGAGCAGCTCGGTGATCCGGGCCGCCCGATAGCCCGGATCCCAGTCCTGGGCGATGAGATACGGGTAGGAGCTGTCGACCAGCTCGTTGTTGGCGCTGACGATGATCCCCGAGGGTGGGTTGTAGACCCGCGGCAGCTGGTCGTAGGGGATCATCCCGGTCCACTCGTGGAGGCCGTCATAGCCCGGGACCGGCCGATCCCCGTGGTCGTTCTTGTCGGCGCGAATCGGGATCCAGCCCGGCGCCTGGTAGCCGATATTGCCGTCCACGTCGGCATACACGAAGTTCTGGGCGGGTGCGCCGTAGACGCTGAGGGCCGCCCGGAAGTCGGTGTAGTCCTTGGCCTTGTCGAGGCCCAGGAACGAGTCCAGGGCCCCGTTTGGCTGGGATGTCGCCGTCCAGCGCAGGGAGTACAGCATGGGCAGGTCCTTGAGCCGGTCGTCGACGTCGGTCACGATCGGCCCGTGGCCGGTCGAGCGTACCGTGATCGTGACCGGCTGGCTGCCGGCGACCTTGATCGTCTCGGTCCGGGTCGTGAACGGGACGGACTCGCCCTTGAAGATGTAGTCGGACTTCAGGTTCGGATCGGGCTGCTCGATGAACAGGTCTTCGACGTCAGGCCCGAGGTTCGTCGCACCCCAGGCGATCCGCTCGTTATGGCCTAGGATCACCAGCGGGTCGCCAGGGAAGCTGACCCCGGTCACGTCGAACGGGCAGGCCGGGCTGACGACCTGGCAGTGCAGGCCATTCATGATCCAGACCGACGGCATGCTGATCCCGAGATGGGGATCATTGGCGAGGAGGGCGTTGCCGTCTGCGCTCTTCGAGCCGGCCACGACCCAGTTGTTCGAGCCCACGCCGTGGTCGCCGAGGATTCCCTGGGCAGGGTCGATGCCGGCCGTCGCCGCGATCGACTGGCCGAGCGCGGCGAGCGCCCGGAGGCCATCGGCCTGGCTCGGGGTGAGCGTCGGATCCAGGCCGTCCAGCGCAGTTGTGGCTACGTCAGCCGAGCTCGCCCGCAGGTCGGCGCCGGCACCGCCGGAGCCCGGCTCGCCGCTGGGCACGATCACCGGTCCGGTCGACGGGTAGGGCGGGGTCAGCTCGTCGGTCCGGGTCGGATCGCCCAGCTTGGCGTCGGCCAGGACCCGGAAGATCTCCGAATCGAAGTTGTCGCCGAGTGACCAGGCCTGGACGAGGGCCCACGTCGCCGAGTCGAGCGGGGTCCAGGGCTCGGGCTCGTACCCGCCGACGCCGCCGCCGAGGCCAGCCTTGAGCCCCTCGACGACGAAGGCCAGGCCGAGCCCGCCCTTGTTCGCGTTGATCCAGTCGTTGACCCCGTCGGCGTACGCCTGCAGGTCCGCCTTCAGCTCAGGTGAGGCTGCGTCGAGGTCGCGCTGGGCGGCCTGGCGCCAACCGAGCGTCCGGATGAACTCGTCTTCCTTGAGGGTGGTCTCGCCGAACAGCTCCGACAGGCGCCCGGCACCGATGTGGCGCCACACCTCCATCTGCCAGAAGCGCTCCTGGGCGTGGGCGTAGCCCTGGGCCAGGAACAGGTCGTGGGGCGTGGTCGCGGTGATGTTGATGATCCCGGACGCGTCGCGGGTGACCGTCACCGGGGCCGTCAGGCCGACCGCCTTGAGCGAGCCGCTGGTCGTGGGCAGCGCGCGATGGGTCACCCACACGAGAAGCCCGCCAGTCGCCAGGATCAGCACGATCAGCAGAACGAGCAGCAAGCTCAGGAGGCGGCCGACGATGCGCACGAGTCCCTCCGCGATTCGGCGGGCCGATTGCCAACCGCGGTCAGTGTGCGTTGCCGAGCCGGCCTTTGCCCGGCCGACCCGCGCCGCTAGCCCGGCAGGCGAGTCCCGAGGCCGGCCGCCCGGGCGTTCCGGACGATCGCGTCGGCGAAGACCAGGTCGGCCAGGCCAACGCCAAGATGGCTGACCAGGATCCGGCCCGACGGGGGCCGCCCGACGCCGTCCCGAATCGCCAGACCGATCGTCGAATGCGGGTCGGGATAGGCGTCGAAGGCGCCCGCCGATCGGTTCGCGTCGAACTGGCCGCGCTCGTCGACGAGGAACAGCCCGACCTCGCGGGCCACCTCGTGATGGACGCTGGTTGCGTGGTCGATCGCGATCAGCAGGGCATTCGGCGCTAGGTGGGCGTTGTGCAGGGTCTGGCGGATCGGCCCAAACGAGACCGCGGTGACGACGACAGCCGCGCCCTGGGTGGCCTCATCGGCTGTCCCGGCGCTGTCCGCTCGGGCGATCCCGGGGGTGGCTCGGGCGATCCCGGCAACCGCCTCGGCGCGCTCCGGATGGCGGTCGTGGATGACGAGATCGGCGCCGGGCAAGAGGTGGCCGATCACGGGCAGGTGGCTGCGGGCCTGGACGCCGGCGCCGAGGATCGCGACGCGCGTCGGGTGGGCGTCGGTGCCCGAGAGGCCCGGGCCCCAGTGCCGGATCGCGACGCCCGAGATCGCTGCGGTCCGGTCGGCGGTGATCGGCGCGCCGTCGAGGATTGCGTTGGGCTGCCCGGTCCGTGGATCGTTCAGGATCACCATCGCGTGGATCGTGGGCAGCCCGGCCGCGCGATTGGCCGGAAAGCCGACGACCCACTTGACACCCAGTAGATCTTCCGAGCCGTCGATCGATGGGCCACGCAGGAAGGCCGGCATCGCGTGGCCGAACGAGCCGGTTGGGCGGGCGTCGACGCCGATCTCGGGCGGCAGGTCGGCGTCCTCGATCAGGGCCAGCATCGTCCGCTCGGCGAGCTCGATCCGGGTGCCCACATCGGGCATCGCGGCGCGGACCGCGGCGCCGTCGAGGTACAGGATCCCGGGCTCTGCCATCGCCGGATTCTAGCCAGCCCGCGCCCCAGTCCGCCCGGCTACCATCGAGGCGTGGCCGCGATCGACATCCAGCAGAGCCTGGAGAACCTCAAGCTCGAGCGCGACGCGATCGTCCTGTACGACGCCCTGGCCGGGATCGAGAAGGATGACCGCCGGGCGACGGCGTTCCGGACGATCGCCGGCAACGAGCGCCGGCACGCCGAGGTTTGGGCCTCGAAGCTGCGCGAGCTGGGCGCCACGGTGCCGCTGGTCGGCGGCCCAAGACTCCGGGTCCGGACGATCATCGTCCTTGCCCGGATCTTCGGGACCCGGGCGGTCAGCGACCTGGTCCAGGCCCTCGAAGGTGACGAGGAGATGGCCTATGCGGGGCAGGCGTCGCCCGAGGTCGAGGCGATCGCGGCCGACGAGCGGGAGCACGCCGAGATCTGGAAGCGCCTGGCCGGCGACCCGTCGGTGGCCTCCAGGCTGGCCGACGCGAAGCAGCCGGTTGAAGCGGACCCGGCCGTCCTGCGCCAGGTCAGGGCACCGCGCGGGAAGGGCGAGGTTGGTCGGGATGAGAGCTGGCACCGGACCGGCCAGTCGGGCACCCTCCGGGCAGTCATCTTCGGCGTGTCCGACGGGCTGGTCAGCAACACCTCGCTGGTGATGGGCATCAGCGGGGCGTCGACCGACCCGCACTTCATCCTGCTGGCCGGGATCGCCGGGCTGCTGGCCGGCTCGTTCAGCATGGCCGCCGGCGAGTACATCTCGATGCAGTCGCAGCGCGAGCTGTACGAGCGCCAGATCGCCCTCGAACGGGCCGAGATGCAGGCGATGCCCGATGAGGAGCAGGCCGAGCTCGCGGCGATCTACCGAACGAAAGGCTTCACCGAGGAGGAGGCCAGCCGCGTCGCGGCGCGGCTGTTCCGCGACCCGGAGGCAGCGCTCGACACGTTGATCCGCGAGGAGCTCGGCCTCGACCCGGACCAGCTCGGATCGCCCTGGGGGGCAGCCTTCGGCTCGCTCGTCGCGTTTGCCGCCGGCGCCGCCGTGCCCGTGCTGCCCTACCTCGTCGGGTCGGGAGCGGTGGCGTTCGGCGTCAGCATCGGCCTCAGCCTCGCCGCGATGTTCGTCGTCGGAATCGGGATCAGCCTGCTGACCGGCCGGAGCGCCCTGTTCAGCGGGGCGCGCCAGGTCGGGATCGGAGCCCTCGCGGCGGCCGTCACGTTCCTGGTCGGCCGGATCATCGGCGTCGCGGTCGGCTGATGGCCGATCCATCGACCTCCGGCACCGGCTTCGAGGCGCGGCTACGCGCCGAGGGCCTCGACCCTGGCTCGTGGGGCAACGGCCCCGGGGACCGCTACGCCCCGCACGAGCACGGCTACGACAAGGTGATCGTCGTCACCTCGGGCTCGATCACGTTCGGCCTGCCCGACTCCGGTTCGTCGATCGTTCTGTCCGCAGGGGATCGACTGGAGCTGCCCGCCGGCACCGAGCACGACGGTCTCGTCGGCCCATCCGGCGTGCGCTGTCTCGAGGCGCACCTCGCCCGCGGCACGGTCGCCGTTGCGCGGCGGATCCCCGCGGGGGAGTGGTAGGTCCCGGGCGATGACACGGCTTCGCCTTGTGCTGCTGGGTGCGTTGCTCGCCGGTTGCGCGACCCCGGGACCATCGTCCCCCCAATCCGATCGGACCCCATACCCGGCACCACCCGAGGCGACGCCGCTGTCATTGGCCGTCGCGGCGCCGCTTGGACCGCTGCCGAGTGGCGCAGTCGTGGCGTGCGAACAAGCGCTCCTCGGACCCGTGAGAATCGTCCTGGCCGGCACAGCCGTGACTTTCGTGTCCGTGGACACCGGCTCGCCGACTCTCGTGGTGTGGCCGCGCGGGTTCGCGGCCTGGCTAGTAAATGGGAAGGCTGAGGTCGTGGCGCCCGATGGCTCAGTCGTGGGCGCGAGCGGAGACATTCTCTCGGACCTGGGCGGCGGCCTTCAGGATCCCAGCAGCAGCAGTACGGCATTCGGCGTCTGTTCCGTGGGCAGCCAGATGTACCCGTGACGACCTTCGGCGCTGGACCTCGCAAACGTTCGGAGGTTCCTCGGCGTTTTGACAAATGTCGGCCAAAGCAGACCTTATGGACCGTCGGGCGCGGCTGAAGGGCTCGGGAGGGCGTCCGCCGGATAGGCCACCGACCCACGCCCGGGAATCAGCAAGGCCCCGGTGTTCGGGGGCCTTGTGGGGGTAGGCTAGGGAGCCTGCCGCGCTGGCTTAGCGCATTCCGTAGCGCGTCCAGGCTGCGAGATGGTCGCGTGGATCGGTGCCCTCTCGACCTTCGTCGGAAGAGAGCAGGATGCTCACAAACGCGAAGAGCGCGAGGAGGGCGACGGAGCTGGCGATCAGCATGTCGAGGTCCTCCTGATGATTGGATCGGCTCCGCCGGAGCGGGGCGGCCAGCACTCCTGGCAGCCATACCATCCATTTGCTTTGCACAGTATAGCCTAACAAATCGTGGCTGTAAAGCCTACTAGCCTAACAAATAAGGACCATATGCCTCGACAGGACGGACTGAGCCAGGTCGACCTGCGAATCCTGGACATCCTCCAGCGGGATGGCCGGGCGTCGTTCGCGGACATTGGCGCGGCCGTGGGCATGAGCGCGCCGTCGGCTCACGAGCGGGTCAAGAAGCTCGAGGCCCGGGGCGTGATCCAGGGCTACGCGGCGCGCCTGGACGCCCGCGCGCTGGGCCGCGGGATTCTGGCCTTCAGCTGGGTCCGCCAGTCGCCTGGGCCATCGACGACCGACCTGATCGAGGCGTTCGGCGAGCTGCCCGAGATCGAGGAGTGCCACCACATCGCCGGTGAGGCCGACTACCTGCTCAAGGTCCGGGCGGCCGACACGCTCGACCTCGAGCGGGTCATGAAGCGGATCCAGGCGATCCCCTTCGTGTACACGACCGAGACCGACGTGGTCTATTCGAGCGCCTTCGAGCACCGCCCCCTCGCGATCCCGGTTGAAACCGCGGCCGAACAGGACGCGTAGCCGATGACAGGCGAGGACTCGGGGCTCGTCCGCGCGGTGGCGTCCGGATCCGAGGACGCCCTCGTCCAGCTCTATGACCGCTATGCCGGCGCGGTCTACGCCACCGCGCGCCGGCTGACAACTGATCGAGGACTAGCCGAAGACGTGGTCCAGGAAACCTTCCTCGCCCTTTGGAACCGGGCTGAGCAGTACAACCCGGCGATGGGTTCGCTGCCGGCCTGGCTGCTGACGATCGCCCGGAACCGGACGATCGATCGGCTGCGCGCCCTCGGACGCCGCCCGCCAACCGTCCCGATCTCAGATGTCGCCTTGTCCGACGAGGGCGATACGGCCACCCTCGAGCGGCTGATCGCCGGTGGGGAAGTCGTCGGAGCCGGACAGCCGGTCATGGGTCCCGCCGCGCTCCTGGCCGAGACGGAGCTGCGCACCTCGTTGGCCGAGGCCCTGGCCGGGCTGCCCGACGTCGAACGGGCCGTCCTGGTCCTGGCCTATCGCGACGAGCTGAGTCAGAGCGAGATCGCCGAGCGGCTCGGCTGGCCGATCGGGACGGTCAAGACCCGCACCCGCCGAGCCCTGCTCCGGATGCGAAACGCGCTTGGGCCGGGGTTCATGCCCGTCGACGGGCCCGCCTCCGTCGTCGGGGCGGTCGAACCATGATCGATCACGGTGAGATCCGCGAGCAGCTCGAGCTGGCCGCCGTCCAGCCCGGCGGGCTCGACCGGCTGGCCGCGGGCGNNAGGCGGCCGCCCTCGCCGGCCACCTGGCCGGTTGCCCGAGCTGCTCCAGCGAGGCGGATCGCCTGCGCGCCTCCGCAGGCTTCATTCGGGAGGCTGTCCTCGAGACCCCACCGCCCGAGCTGCGCGATCGCACGATCCAGCTGATCCGCTCAACCGGTCGGGCGCGTCCGGTGGCGGCATCCGCGCCGATCTCGATCGCGACAGTGACGATCGTCCAGCGGCGCTCCTTGCGGACGATCGCGCTGGCCCTCGGCATCGCCGCGGCCATCGTCNNCAGCCAGGAGACCTCGACCGAGCTGGCTCGGGTCGCGTCCTGGACGCTCCAGGTCGACGCCGAGCCCGACGTCAAGCGGATCACCCTGGTCAGTCATACCGGCTCGCCGGCTCACGGGACGCTGCTCTTCTCGCCGACCAGCACTGACCTCGTCGTCGTTGCCAGCGGCCTCGCGCCGGCGCC
>PNAZ01000142.1:42218-42347 GCA_003169655.1 Chloroflexota bacterium | reverse complement strand
GACCGGCGGCCTCGACCAGCGCTTCGGCGACGACCCGGGCGGCCCGGTCCGAGCCCGACTCGTGCGCGGCCTGGCCTCCCTGGCCGGTGGCTGGCCAATCGCCGCCGGCGAGCTGCTCGACCCGGCTGG
>PNAZ01000142.1:13753-42159 GCA_003169655.1 Chloroflexota bacterium | reverse complement strand
GACGCTCCGCCGCCGGCCGCTCCAGACGACGAGTCCGACGCCTGGGCCGCTGGCCTCGGGACGCTCCTTCGAAGCTGGCTCCGCCCGGACGAACCGGCCGCGTTCGATGCCCTGGCCGGGGTGGCCGCCAGGTCCGCCGCCCTCGGCTCGCCGGTCCTCGAGGGCTGGGCCCTCGCCCTGCGCGCGTTCGTGGCCAGCCGGGCCGGCCGGCCNNTGGCCGAGGCCGCCGCGCGGCGCGGGGCGGTGATCGAGGTGCGCTACCTGATCGAGCAGGCGCTGGCGATCGCCGACCTCGAACGGGCGGACTTCCACCTGGCCCGCTCGGCCGAGACTGGCCGCCGGACGGGCCTGTCCAGCCCGCCGATCCCCGTGGCCGCCGTGCCGCTCGTCCTGGACGAAGCCGTGACGGGGACCGGCCGGACGCCACGGACCGAACCGCGCAGGCAGGCGCCGGCAAGCGCCCCGATCAGCGGGCCCGGCCCGGCCGGCTCGGTCTCGATCGACCTCTTCGGCGGGTTCGGGCTGCGGGTCGACGGCGCCGAGGTCGACCTGGCCGGAATCAAGCCCCGCGCCCGGCTCGTCCTCCACCTGCTCAGCCTGGCCGGCGGCGCGCCCGTCCATCGCGAGGCCCTGCTGGCGGCGCTCTGGCCGGACACCGACCCGGAAACGGCGGCCCGCCTGCTCCACGTCGCGATCTCCAGCCTGCGGACCGCCCTCGAACCGGGCACCCCGCGCGGCGGGGCGGGTCTGATCCGGCGCGAGGGGGATGCCTACCGGCTCGGCCTGCCGGCCGGCTCGGAGATCGACCTGGTTGTCTTCGAGGCGCTCCTGGTGGCCGCCGCCGGCAGCCAGCAGGCCGGCGACCCGGACGCGGCCGCCGACGCCCTCCGCCGGGCCCTCGAGCGCTATCGCGGCGACCTGCTGCCCGAGGATGGGCCGGCGGAATGGCTGGTCGATGCGCGCGACAGGGCGCGTCTCGCCGCCGTCGGAGCAGCCCGCACGCTGGCCGAGGTGCGCCTCAAGGACGGCGACCACGCGGCGGCGATCCGGGCTTGCCTGCGCGGCCTGTCGGTCGACCGCTACGACGACGCCCTGTGGCGGCTGCAGGTCGAGGCCCACGACCGGGCCGGCGACCTGAGCGCGGCTCACCGGGCGCGGCGGGGCTACGAGCAGATGCTCAGCGATCTCGGGATCGAGCCGGTCGCCGAAGCGCTCCTGATCCCGGCCCCCGGCGCCTTCGCCCCGGTGGCCGTCTCGAGCGGGGCCTGAGCCAGGCCCGTCAGCCAGCTCAGGTTGCGGGCGGCTCGCTCGATCCGGCGGACGTCTCCGGCGCGGACGGGTCGTCGACGGAGGCGTCCGGCTTCGCGGCCCGTGCCCCGCGGCCACTCCGGCCGACGACCGTGATGGTATGCGGGACGTGGGCCGGCTTGGCCGTGGCAACGACCGCCTCGAGACGGGCCAGGCTGACGGCGTTCGGGTCGTCGACCGTCACCCGCACCCGGAGGCTCGGTGTGGCCGTGCCCGGGATCTTGCCGCCCGCCGTCGAGCTCCAGGCGGCGGACCCATTGTCCTCGACCAGGACCTCACCGCCGGTGTAGATCGTGATCTGGTCGGCCAGGCCGGCGACCGTGCCCCGCGAGCGGTACAGCTGGGCCGCGTCGGCGACGAGCTGGCGCCGGCGCTCGATCGGCCAGGTCTCGTCGAGGGTGACCCCCACCCAGCCCGCCAGCCAGTCGAGGAAGTCGTCGGGCGCCAGGGCCGGATCGAGATAGGCGTGGAGCGTGTCGAGGCTGGCGAAGATCGGGGCCAGGACCTCGTCCAGGGCAGCCGTCAGGCGCTGGGCAAAGCTGTCCTCCTGGTAGAGCGCCGGCAGGCCGGCTGCCAGGGGATGCGGACTGGCCAGGCCCGCGATCATCCCGCGCACGTCAGACGCCCTCCACGAGGAGCTGGTGCTCGTACGAGAAGACCAGCGCATTGGGGTCGAGGTCGAGCCGGGGCACGGCCTGGCCGCGCTGGCCGGTGATCGGGTCGGCACCGAACAGGCGGACGTCCTCGACCAGCTCGAGCCCGCGCACGGACTGCAGGACGGCGTACACCTCGCCGACCTGGACCGGCCGTCCGAAGGGCCAGCCGCCGCCGTCCGGACCACCGCTGATCGGGTGGAAGTAGGCATACAGCGCTTCGAGGGCAGCTTCCTGGAGCCGGGCGGGGTTCGTCCGGGCCCGGGCACGCAGGCGGGCGACGACCGTGATCCCGCGGTAGGCCGGCGGCTCGGTCAGCACCCGCACGCCGATCACCCGGCACTCGTCCAGGCGCCGCGAGATCTTCTCGAGGGTGTCGTCGGAAGGCACCAGCTGCTCGAACGAGATGCGCCCGGCCTGGCCCGTCGCGGCGGGCACGACCAGGACCCGGACCGAGCCGGCATCGACGCCATCCCCGGCGGGGACCGCCCGGACGCGGGCGACCTCGGGCGCGGCTTCGAGGGCGAGCTGCTCGTAGTCCTCGGTCGTGACCGCCCGGCCCCTTGTCCGCAGGACGATCGGGCCGCGCACCTTGGCGTTCTCGATGTCCTCGCCGTCGACGCCCTCGCTGGCTGCCCGCCGATTCTCGACCCGGGCCACGTACGGGATCGACGACTTGAGGGTACTGATCGCCCGGGCCGCGACGTTGCCCTGCCGTCCGCCGCCGGTGTAGTAGGTCTGGACCGCGAGTCGGGCGCCCTTCGGCGGGACGGCCCCGTACTGGCGGAACGAGCCATCCTCGAGCCGGACGCCTGGTCCCAGGAGCAGCTCGCCGGCCGCCGCGTCGAGCACGAAGTGGTGGTCGGCGGGGCCGCTATCGGCGAACGTCGCGACCTGCTGCCAGTCCAGCCAGCCCTCGTCGTCGCTGACCTGCAGGATCGCCGGGCCACTACCCGGCACGATCGGCCGCCGCTTCAGCAGGAAGCGCTGGCCGGGGATCCCGCCCGAGACGCCGACCAGCTCGTCATGGACGACCTCGGCGTTGACCGCGGTCGTCGTGCCGCCGATCGTGAAGGCGCCCAGGGCGCGGATGCTGGGCGAGGCACTGTAGGCCGGCTGGTCGTCTTCGGGCTCGACGATCCGGGCCCGGATCCAGCCGGCGCGCTGCTTGTCGATCACCGAGGCGGTGTGGCTGGCGGGCACGTGGAGGACGATGTCGCCATCGCGATTGAGACCGCCGGTACCGTCCCGGTCGACCTCGCATTCCGACCAGCCGGCGCCGTCCCAGGCTTCCCACACGAGCGGCGGCCGATCGGGGTCGACGCCGACGCCTTCGATCGTGGCCTTGATCCGCAGGGTGATCGCGCAGGCGGGCACCGCGTCGGTCAGGCCGACCATCAGCGCATCGCCCGGCTTGGGCGGGGTGTCGAAGCACAGGAAGCCGGTACCCTTGTCGATCGCCCCACTGCCATCGCGGAACTGCTTGCCGTCGACGATCGAGCCCGGCCGGGCCAGGGCGCAGGGCACGATGGCCAGGTCCTCGAGCGTGCCGAAGACGATTGCCTCATCGGCCTGGGTCCGGACGGTGGCGACCTGCGTCGCCGCGGCGATCCGGACGACGTCCGACTGGGGCGCGCTCAGCCAGAAGGTCACCGCGGCACGGGCCGCGATGGGCGGGAAGAGGCGCACGCCGAGGAGCTCCAGGAACTTCACGTAGTGGCGGTCCGGCACCCGGTTCATCCGGTACAGGAGCTGGTCGGACATCCACGCGAACAGCTCGATCAGGGTGACCCCTGGATCGGAGACGTTGTGGTCGGTCCATTCCGGGCAGCGCTGCTGGACGAGCCGTTTGGCGTCGTCGACCAGGTCCTGGAAGCGGCGGTCGTCGAGGTTCGGGACGGGCAGGGCCATGGTCAGTGCGCTCCGGGCTGGCAGGGGTGGCTGGTCGACATCAGGGCTCGGCCGGGATCACGTAGAACGGGAAGACGAGGTTGCGCGGGTCGTTGGCGTTGGTGAACGTGTAGCGAATGTCGATGTAGAGCAAGGCCGGATCGTCCTCGGCCACATCGACCAGCACGTCGGCGACCTCGATCCGGGGCTCCCAACGGCGGAGCGAGGCGCGCACCTCGTAGGCGATCCGGCCCGCGGTCGAGGCGTCCGTCGGGGCAAAGATGTAGTCGTGGATGCCGCAGCCGAACTCGGGCCGCATCGGACGCTCACCGATCGCGGTGCCCAGGATCAGCCGGATGCTCTCCTCGATCTCTCGCTCACGGCTGACCAGGGCGATCCCGCCGGTCGCATCGGTGCGCAGCGGGAAGGCCCAGCCGGCCCCGATGAAGTCGCCGCTCATGCCGGCCGCCTAGCCGATCAGGACCGTCGTGACCGACGGCACGAGGCTGCCAGGCACGACGCAGCAGGTGGCGATTGACTGGGCCGTGGCCGCCGGCTGGCCGCCGATCTGGACGGTCGGGCTGCCCTGCGTGATCTGGCCCATCTGGATGACTGGGACGAAGAACGGGTCGGACGCGTGGAGGCCGACGTGAGGCGGTGCGTTGTAGCCGAACGAGCCGACCACGGCGGCCGGCTTGCCGCCGATCTGGACGTTGAGCGAGAGGCTCATCGTCAGCGGCGCCGCGAACGGCAGGGCCGGCGCCGGGGTGGGCACTCCAAGCGGTCCGATGATCAGGTGATTCGAGCAGACTCCGGTGATCTGGTCGTTGGCCACGATGGCAGGGGCGCCCACGTCAGCCTCCTAGTTCAGCTTGATCATTGAGCCGGAGACCTCGACTGTGGCGCTGCTCTCGATCTTGACCCCGCCCTGGCCGCTCAGCTCGAGTGAGCCCTGGGCGGTCAGCTTCAGGTCTCCGCTGGCCTCGATCAGCACGTCGCCCTGACATTTGACGTGGAGCTGCCCGTCGGCCTCGTTCAGCTCGAGGCTGATCTTGCCCTTGGCCGTCGTCAGGGTGATGCCCGACTTGGCGTCGGAGTCGAGGAACACGATCTGGTGGCCAAGGCGCGACACGAACCCGCGATGATTGACCTTGCCGGCCGAGGTGTCGAACAGGTCGTCCTGGAGGGGCGGCTTGTCGACGCCGTTATAGAGTCCGCCCAGGACGTAGGGATGGTCGATATTGCCGTAGTCGAAGCCGACCAGGACCTCGTCGTCGACCTCCGGGATGAACATCGCGCCGCGGCCGTTGCCGGCCCCGAACTGGACCACCGGCGCCCAGGTTGAGACGGCCGGGGTGTCGGCCTTCGGACCGAGCCACGGGAAGCGCAGCTTGACCCGACCCTGCGCTGCTGGGTCGTTGTTGTCGGTCACGATCGCGGGGGCCAGGCCCGGGATCTTTGGCTGGCGCTCCGTGTCGGGCGACTCGAAGGCCCCCCGGGTCAGGCCGAGGAGCGAGCGATCGGAGCGGCCGCTGACGTGGAACTCGGTCCCGTAGCCGTCCTGGTCGAAGACGTGCCGGGTCCGGCTGAGGGTGTACTGGCCGGCGAACGGCGTCGACACGGCGGCGACGTTGACCGCCGCCCCGGCCCGCAGCATTGGCTCGCCGCGGGCGATCCCGTCGGCCTCGGCAAAGGCGCTGCCGATCCGGTCGGCCAGGACCTGGGCCCGGGCATCGACCGCGGCCTGGGTGTCATATGGGTGGCCCGTGCCGAAGTGGGTCGCCGTGTCGAAGTCGGCCGCCAGGTCGGCCGGCGTGGTGGGCACCGCCGCGCTGGTCGTGGCCGCCGCGGCCGAGCCGACCAGCTCCTCCTTGGTCTCACGATTCCAGCCGTAGACCTTGATCGAGCCGACCTGCTCCGCCGCCGTGAGCCGGGGCCGGAACTGGAGCAGGTCCTCGCCGTAGACCAGCTGGAACGGATTGGTCGAGCCGTATTCGCCGCTGCTGGGAGCGTCCGACGCCGGCGTCGGCTTGCGGAAGTTGAGCTTGCCGTCGATCACGGTCAGCTCGAAGCCGATCTCGCGTGCCCGCCCGCCGAGGAATTCCCAGTCGGACTGGTTGAGCTGGGCGACCCACGGATGGACTTCGCCCGAGTCGTCGATCGTGCCGAGCTCGAGGCCCGCCTGGCTGGCCACCGCCTGGGCGATGTCCGAATCCTTCTGGCCGAGGTAGGTCTGGGTGCGCGTCCCGCGCTGGAGGCGGTGGGACCGGTCATAGCCGCGGACGAGGATCCGGCTCTCGCCCGAGTGATACTCGGCGCCCAGCGAGGTCACCTCGCCGGCAATCAGCAGCTCGGTCTGCTGGCTGCGCAGGGAGGTGCCCTTGATCTCGACCTTGGAGCCGATCGAGATGCGGGCCTGGTCCAGGACGTCGTGGTCGCGATCGTTGAACACGATCAGGAAGGCGTCCGGGAACCGGACGTCGTTGTCGACGACCACCTGCTCGACGAGCGGCTCGATGTCCTGGCCCAGGGGGCTGCCGTCGATCTGGATCTCGGCCCGCAGGGCCTGCAGCGCGTCAGGCATTGCCGCCGCCTTCGAGCAGGCGTGTCGCCTCGCCCGAGCTGGGGATCAGGATCGAGCTGCCGGGCTCGAGCCGGAGCGGATCGTCGATCCCGTTGAAGAGGGCCAGGCTGCGCCACATCGCGGCGCTGCCGTACTCGCGGTAGGCGACCGACTGGAGGCTGTCGCCGTCGCGCAGGACGTGGCTGCGTCGGCTGTTCAGGCTGCCCGAGGTCGGGTTCTGGCCGGCCGGCTCGTCGGGCACCTCCTCGAGGCTGATCGAGGCCGTCGCCCGGATCGGCGTGCCGTTCGCGCGGAACATCGTGTACTTCGCCGAGACGTGCTTGAGGTAGCCCTTGAAGTCGGCCAGGATCTTGCTGCTGCCCCATTCGAAGGCGAGGATCGGTGGGCAGGGCAGCCCTTTTGAGAGCGAGGAAGCGGTCGGCTTGAGCCACTCGAAGAGCGTCTTGACATCGCCCGAGACATCGCCAAAGACGTCCTCGTAGGCGTCGAAGAAGATCTCCATGCTGACCGACTGGGGCTCCGAGCCGCCGAACTGGGGCTTGGTCGTCGACTTGGCCGAGGTCGTGGTCGGCCGGTTCCACTTGGCCGACTTCTCGGTCGACAGCTCGCTTGGGTTGTAGGCGAAGGTCAGGTGGCTTGTCTTGGCGTCGTTCGAGACGACCTTCAGACCGGCCTTCTTGAGGTTGAGACCCACCAGGCTCATGTCGGGATCCCGGTCAGGCCGGTGTGGGCCAGCTCGAGCGACTCGTAGGCGACCTGGTTGCCCGCGACGTCGAGCGTCGGCCCAGTCCACTTGGTCGGGTAGACGCCGGTCAGGTTCCAGGCGACGACGGTCGCCCCACTGGCGTCCATCACCTTGATCTGGGCCGTCTGGCGGACCAGCTTGGTGGCGACGCTGGAGACCCAGGTCGCGATGTCCGACGAATGGCTGTCAATCGGGCGAGTCAGCTTGATGTTCTGGTACTTCACCCGGCCGGCGAGGCGGTGGGTGAAGCTGTTCTCGCCGCCTTCCTGGTAGTCCTTGGTTTCGTACTCGATGCTCAGGCCGTCGCACTTGGTCCAGTCGCCCAGGGACAGGCCGTCGATCGTGACCGTGAAGCGCAGGCCGAGGGCGGTCTCGCTCATCGCAGGTCAACCAGCAGGCCGGCGCGCTCACGATCGGCCAGCAGCTCCGCCGCGAATCGCGACCGGATCCGGCCATAGAGGCGTCGGGCAAGCTCATCGAGCTCGCGATCCCGATCGGCGGCGGAGATCGGCGCCGCGCCGCCGGCCGGCTCTCCGCTCGAGTCCGGCTGGGCCGCGCCGGCAGGGCGCCCGCTTTCCTGGGTGCTGATCCCGAGCTCGCGGATCTCGACCGCCCGCTGGATCGCTGGATCGCCCGGAGTCGGCGCAGGCTGAGCGCCCGAAGGGGCCGAGGGCGGAGAAGGCGCCAGGATCGGGCCGGACTGGACGACGGGACCGACCGGCTCCGATCGAGGGCTGCCTCGATCGAGCCGACCGCCGAGGGCCGCAACCGACACGGGCCCCGATGGGTGGATCGGGCCGGCGATCGAGCGGGCGACGACCGGCGCGGGCGCAGTTCCGACTGCAGCCCTCACGCCGGCGGGCCGGACGGCGGGGGAGGGCCGCGGTTCGAGGAGCGATCCGGCCAGGCCGGTCCGCGTCGGGGCAAGGCTGAACGGCGCTGCCGCCGCGAACACAACGTCCGTCGATTCGAAGCCGGCATCCGCCGGGCCCGGCTGCGGCTCGGGCCCGACCGTCGCCGGTGAGCCCGGCCCGCCGTCTCGTTCGTTGCGCTGGACCATGACCGCGCCGGAAGGGCCGCCGTCGCCGGGCATCGTTCCCGCGGCCGCGCCTGCAAGCGGCAGGTCGACCCGGCTCAGGTCTCCAGCCGGCAAGGCCGCCGCCAGGCGCTGGATGCTGATCGGACGGACGACGGCCAGCTCACTCGATGCAGGTCCCGGGACAAGGACCTCGGGCGGACCATCGGATCCCGCCTCGAGCGTGGGTCCGCCGGCTGGCCCCGGCGCCCAGCCGGCGGACCGTGACGGACTGGCTGCTGCGGGCCCCGAACGGGCGATCGGCAGGCTCGGCGCACCGAGCTCAACCCAGGTTGCCGAAGCGTCGGCCGGGCCGGGTTGGGCGATCCGCTGGAGGCTCTGCTCAGGGGCCGATCGGAGCGGCGCGCCCAGGCCCAGCCGGCGGGCCTGGCCCAGGGTTGGCCGGCGAGCCGACGGCTCTGACGCCGGGACCATCGGGGTGAGCTGGACCGGGGTCGCCGCCAGCGGCGGAGCGAGCGGGGTGGCCGGTCTGGTCCGGCGCTCGAGCGGAGTCACACGCGCGGATCGGAGGTCGAGCCGGCCGGCCGGCGCGGCGTCGACGCTGGTCGCGGTCGACGTCGTCAGGATTGGCCGGGGTGCGCTCCGCTGGACGGCCGGCGGTTCGGACTTGGGCGAATCGGCCGGGCCGGGGCCGGGCTGGCCAGTGGCATCGGCCGTCGCCTGGATTGCCGATGGCGGGTTCGCATCGGGAGCGTCGAACGAGCTCCAGCCGAGTGCCTCGGCGAGCGTTGCCGGCTGGGCCAGGGCCGCACGCTGGACGGGCAGCTCGATGCGACCCGAGTTGAAGGCGCCGGTCGGGCTCGCCCGGCCGATCAGCAGGCCGGGCGCGGCCAGGGACGAGACCTCGTGGCCGAGGACCTCGAGGGCCAGCTCGGGCGGCTGACGGGTCGCCAGGCGCGCCGCGAATGGCGCGGCGGGAGCCACGACCGGCGGAGCGCCGATCGTCCGCTGGATGGCCGGCAGCGAGCGCCACGCGGCGTCCGGGCGCGCGGCAGCAGTCGGCGCGGCGGCGTCGGTCGCCGACGGCGGCGTCGGGCCATCGCCCCTTGAGGACTTGCGGCCGAAGGGCCAGCGCAACGCCTACTCCTCAGTCCGTCGTTGATTGAGCTGGGCGATCTCCTCGACGAACCGCTGCCGGAGCGGGTGTTCGAGGTCGAGGATCGAATCCAGCGGCCAATGGAAGTGGTACGCCACGTACGCGATCTCGTTGAACAGGCGGTCGCTCGCGTACGTCACGGTTCCCCCAGGCGGCCACCCCCCAGGTCGACCGCGAAATGGTGGGCACAGGCCGGGCAGGTGACCGCGACCTGGGTCGTGCCTTCCTGGTTGACACGCCGGTAGAGGTCCTGGAGAAAGGCCAGGTCCGAGGCGAACAGGCCCTCGATCGTGCCCGCGTTGATCGCCGGCAGGGTGCCCAGGCGGGTGACCACCCGGGACAGGAGCAGGACGGTCAGGTAGGCCTCGTTCTCGCGCACCCGGGGGTCGCGCTGGGGCAGGATCTCGTCACGGGCCGTGGCCAGGCGCATCACTCCGTCGCGGTGGGCCGTGCCCGAGTCGTCGACGAATCCGCGGGGCAGGACGAACGCGAACTCGGTTCGCAGCGCGGCCCGCCCCGGGATCTCGTCGACCGGCCGCGGTGGGCTGTCGACCGGGCTCATCTCTAGACCCGCTCGAGCTCTTCGCAGACGATGCTGATCTCTTCCATCAGCACCTCATTCGAGCCCGCCTTGAGGGTCCCCATCGTGACCTTGGAGACCCAGCCGTTGGTGAAGTTGTAGCGGGTGACCTCACCACCCTCATAGTCGTTGAGGATGATCGAGCCGTTCTTGCGGGCCGTGGCGACCTTGCCCTGGTACATCGCGTAGTGCCAGTCCCAGAGCGCCTTGGACGAGTTCTTGGCCCGCTTCAGGGTGATCGTCGGCGGCTTCCGGGCGCCGGGCAGCTTCTTGATCATCGGCTTGCCGTCCTTCATGTTCTCCTTGAGCTCGATCACGTCGATCTCCGAGGTGATCCCGCTGAGCTCCGAGAACTGGGCGATCTCCACGCCGTCGATCTCGACCGCGAAGTGGTAGGACGCAATCGCGTCATTGGGCAGACTGGGCAGGCCAGCAACCATCGGGGCTTCTCCTTTTGCGTTAGACGGTCGGCGGGTTGGCTATTCGGCGAGGGAGGTGCCGCCCGAGAACTGGGCGATCCGGAAGATGACGAACTCGGCCGGCTTGACCGGCGCGATCCCGATCTCGACGACGAGCTGGCCGGCGTCGATCACCTCGGACGGGTTCGTCTCCGAGTCGCACTTGACGTAGAAGGCCTCCTGGGGGGTTGCCCCGAAGAGGGCCCCGTCCCGCCAGGTCCGGACGAGGAAGGCGTTGATCGTCCGCCGGACCCGCTGCCAGAGCGCCATATCGTTCGGCTCGAAGACCACCCACTGGGTGCCCCCGATCACCGACTCCTCGATGTAGTTGAACAGCCTGCGGACGTTGACGTAGCGCCAGGCCGGGTCGCTCGACAGCGTCCGCGCGCCCCATACCCGGATGCCTCGCCCGGGGAAGGCCCGGATGCAGTCGATGCCGACCGGGTTGAGCTGGTCCTGCTCCGACTTGGTGAGCTGGAGCTCGAGCGAGATCGCGCCCCGGATCACCTCGTTGGCCGGTGCCTTCCAGACACCCCGGGTGTCGTCGTTGCGCGCCCAGATCCCGGCGATGTGGCCGCTTGGCGGGACGAAGCGGGCCTGGCCGGCGACCGGGTCGAAGACCTTGATCCAGGGCCAATACAGGGCGCCGTACTTCGAGTCGTAGCCGGCCTTCTCCATCCGCCATTCCTTGACCTGCTGGGCGTTGTAGCCCGGAGGCGCGTCGAGGATCGCCAGCCGATCGCCCATCAGCTCGCAGTGGGCGAGCATCGCCAGCTGGATCGCCTGGAGGCCTTCCAGGTCGATCACGCCCTGCTGGTAGAGGGCCATCACGTCGGGCGCGGCGAGCATCGTGACCTCGTCGACCGCCTCGAGGCCGGCGAAGCCGGTTCGATCGGCGGCGTTGCCGCTGTAGTCATCGGGCGCGACCTGGACAGCCACCGACGCGCCGCCGCCGACGAGGGTCGACTTGCCGCTGATCGGGGCCAGGGCCGTGGTCGAGGTTTCCTCGACCCGGACCAGCTTCGAGGCCGCCTTGACTGCCGTGGCGACGCTCTGCTTGCCCTTCTTGAGGCTGACGTTGTCGTACGTCTCGGTGTCGGCACCGGAGCGGCTGATGACGAGCTTGAAGATGCCCTCGCCGGGCTGCGACGGCTCGCTCACCTCGACCGTGATGTCGTTGCCGATCGGTCCGCTGTCGAGGGCGGTCAGGCGCAGGGCGGTGGCGCCCTTGTCGTCGGCCGCGGCCAGCTCCAGGTGGGCGGCCGGCTGATTGCCGTCGGCACCGATTCGGACGATGTAGGCTGCCCCGCCGCCGTTCAGGAAGTAGCCGTACACCGCGTGGGCGAGATACGAGCCGTCGATGAAGTCGCCGAAGGACTGGACGAACTGGCTCCAGTTGGTGACCAGGGTCGGCGTGTTGGCCGGACCCTGGGCGGCCAGGCCGACAAAGGCAGCGACAGCGGTCCCGACACCCTCGATCGGGCGGGATCCGGCTTCAACCTCCTCGACGTAGACGCCGGGCGACAGGTAGCTAGGCATTCAGACGCCCTCCAAGGCTGCGCTGATACAGGCTGCGGTGGTCATACGACTGGTTGGAGCGTCGGGCGCCGCCGCGACCCGATCAAGGCCCCGAGGTGCGGCAATGAGGGCCGCTCCTGTCGCCCGAACGGGCGGTCGATCGGCCGCCCGAACGGCCGCCGGGACGGGCCAGTCCGCCCGAACGGCTGCCCGATCGCCGGTCGCGCGGTCGGCTGGCCTGGGCGGACCATGCTCCGGATGATCCAGGACGTAGACGAGACCCTGCTTGCCCTGGTCCGCGGCGAGGCGCTCGGCGGATCCGCCGTCGAGGTCGCCTTCGACGCGCCGACCCGGGAGTGGGTGGCCCGGCGGAACGGCCCGACCGTCGACCTGTATCTCTACGACATCCGCGAGGACATGGCCCGGCGCGAGGTCCAATGGGAGCGGGTGACCGATTCGGCGGGCCGGGTCACCGAGCGCCGGCCGCCTCCCCGCCGGTTCAAGCTGTCGTACATGGTCACGGCCTGGACCCAGCGCCCGGAGGACGAGCACCGCCTCCTGTCGAGCCTGCTGGGCTGCTTCATCCGCCATGAGCGGCTGGCCCCCGACGAGTGCGCCGGCGCCCTCGCCGAGCAGCCGTTGCCCCTGATCGTGACCACGGCCCTGCCGCTCGGCAGCGACCGCTCGATCGCCGATGTCTGGTCGGCCCTGGGCGGCGAGCTCAAGCCGTCGATCGACGTGATCGTCACCGCGCCGTTCGTCGTCGACCTGGCCCAGGTCGCGGGTCCGCCCGTGCTCGAGGAGCCCCGCCTGGCGATCGTCACCCCGAGCGGCAACGAATCGGCCGGCGGCAGCCGGCGAGCCGGCCGGGAGGCGCCGGCGGCGCCGCAGCCGGCCGGGGCCGACGAGACCCGTCGTTCAGGCGCCGAGCGCCAGCCGGGCCGCACGGTGCGCGTCCGGAGCCTCGACCGGTGATCAGCCGGCCGAGGACGCGCTGAGGCCGACCATGTCCCTCGCCGCGCCGGCCGAGACCACTGATCGCTACCTGCACGACCGGCTGGCGCTGCTCGCGGCTCGCGTCGCCGAAGCGGTCGCCCGGCGGCGCGCCGACGACCCCGATCCGAGCGACCGCTTCCGGGGCCTGTACATCTCGGAGGCGCAGGTCGACGGGCTCCTCGCCGGCCGACCCGGGGCACTGGTCGAACCGTCCGCCGACGTCGCGACGGCCGGGGCGGCGGCCGAGCTGGAGGCGTGGGCCGACGACGCAGAGCGGGAGGGGGCCGAGGTCCGCCTGCGCCGGCTCGCCCGGGCCTTCGACCTGGGTGCACTCGACGTCGAGCTGTTGCTGGTGGCGCTTGCCCCGGATCTCGAGCCCCGCTTCGAGCGGCTCTACGGCTACCTGCACGACGACGTCTCGCGCCGCCGGGCGAGCACCGGGCTGGCGCTCGAGCTGTGCGCTGCGGACCCGGCGAGTGGGCGGGCGGGATCGCCGGGCGCCGCCCGGGCACGCTTCGATCCCGGCGCGCCGCTGATCGGCGGGGGCCTGATCCTCATCGAGGACCCCGACCGGCCGTTCCTGACCCGATCCCTGCGGGTCCCGGACCGGGTCACCGGCCACCTGATCGGTGTCGACGCGCCCGACCCGGCAATCGCCTCGATGCTGGCCACGGCCGTCCCGGCGGCCTCCGGCGCGGCTGCGGCGTTGGAACGGGCGCTCAAGGCCGGAGCGGACCTGGTCTACGTCCGCGAACGGGTTGGCTCGGCCGGGCTGTCGCTTGCCGCCGGGGCGTTCGAGGCGCTCGGAGCGCCACCGGTCCTGATCGATCTCGGCCGGCTGGCGACGGGCGATGATCCGGGCGTCATCGCCAATGCGGCAATTCGCGAGGCACGCCTGCGTGGCGGGGGCCTCGTGGCAGGTCCGATCGACGGGCTGGCCGAGCGTGGCGCAGGCGCCGTGCGCGCATTTGCCGAGGCTGACTGCCCAACGATCCTGCTCGGCGTCCGAGGCTGGGATCCGGGCTGGTCCCGCCAGGTGCCGCTGTTGCTCGAGGCCGTTGCCGTCAGTCCGGCCGAGCGGAGCGCGATCTGGCGCTCGGCCCTGCCCGGAATCGACGGGCGGGACGAGCTGGCGCTGGAGATCGATCGGCTGCCATTCCGGCTGGCGCCCGAGCAGGTGCTCCGGGCCGCTCGATCGGCCAGCCTGCATGCCGCGGCGAATGGTCGGGACCTCCAGGCGCCCGACCTGTATAGCGGCGCCCGGGCCCAGAATGCCGCCGGTCTGGAGCGCCTGGCGCGTCGAATTGAACCCGTCGTCGGCTGGCCGGACCTGGTTCTGCCCCAGCCGGTCGTCGACCAGCTCCGGGAGCTGACCGCCCGGGCCCGGCATCGCGACCGCGTGCTCGACGAGTGGGGCATGGGCCGCCGGTCGTCGAAGGGGCGCGGGATCACGGGCCTGTTCGCCGGCGATTCGGGCACCGGCAAGACGATGTCGGCGGAGGTGATCGCGGGCGAGCTGGGCCTGGACCTGTACGTGATCGACCTGTCGACGGTGGTCGACAAGTACATCGGCGAGACCGAGAAGAACCTCGACCGGGTCTTCTCGGAGGCCGATCGGGTCAACGGCATCCTGCTCTTCGACGAGGCCGACTCGATCTTTGGCAAGCGCTCCGAGGTCAAGGATGCCCGCGACCGATACGCCAACGTCGAGGTCGCCTACCTCCTCCAGCGCATGGAACAGTTCGACGGGATGGCGATCCTGACCACGAACCTTCGGGCAAACGTGGACGAGGCGTTCGTCCGCCGCCTCGACTCGATCATCGATTTCCCGATGCCGGAGGTCGATGACCGGCTCCGGATCTGGCGGACGAACCTGCCGGCGGACCTGCCCGTCGGCGACGACCTCGACCTCGACTTCCTGGCCCGCGCCTTCAAGCTGTCCGGCGGCAACATCCGCAACGTCGCGGTCGGAGCCGCCTACCGGGCCGCCGATGGGGACCGGCCGGTGTCCATGCTCGACCTCGTCCGGGAGACCGAGCGCGAGTATCGCAAGCTGGGACGGCTCGTGGTCGAGAGTGAGTTTGGAGCCCATTTCGGGGCGCTCGCCGGCAGCCCGTCCCGGGCCCCGGCATTGAGTGGAGCAAACCGACCAACCCCAGGCGAAACATAGAGGGTTCAGATGCAGAGTTACGATATCGAGACCGTCGATTCGGCCAAGACCAAGGCAGCAGCCACCGCAAACGAGCGCGAACAGGCGGGCGAGGTCGGACGAGCCCTGGCCGCCGGCGAGGCCGGCCACCTCGGCCCGGACGCCCTGCTCCACCTCCAGCGGAGTGCCGGCAATGGCGGGGTCGTCCAGCTCCTGGCCGAGGAACAGGAGGCGGCCGACGGGTCGTTGGTCAAGGACGTTGTCGGCCGGGGTGGCGGCCAGCCGCTCGATGACGGCCTGCGGACCGACATGGAGGGCCGCTTCGGGACCGATTTCGGCGGGGTCCGGGTCCATACCGACGGGCAGGCGGCGGCGTCCGCCGGAGCCGTCAACGCCCACGCTTACACCGTCGGCAACGACATCGTGTTCGGCGGCGGGGGCTACGACCCGGCCAGCCCGACCGGCCAGCGGACGATCGCCCACGAGCTTACCCACGTCGTCCAGCAGCGCTCGGGTCCGGTCGACGGCACGCCGGCCGCCGGTGGGATCCAGCTGAGCAACCCGGCCGATCGCTTCGAGCAGGCGGCCGAGCGCAACGCTGAACGGGTCATGGGCGCCGAGGACGAGACGGACGGCGGGGATCCGGCAGTCCAGGCAATGTCCGTCCAGCGCGAGGGCGAGGGCGAGGACGAAGACGAAGAAGAGGTCCAGGCCCTGGCGGTCCAGCGCGAAGGTGAGGAGGACGAGGAGGAGGTCCCCGAAGACGCCTAGACAGGCGCGCCCGGAGGGGGGCGCCTAGATCAGGCCCAGTCGAATCGCATGGGCGACCGCGTGGGTCCGGTTGCGCAGCTCGAGGCGGCTGGTCACGTCATGGACGATCGTCTTCACCGTTCGATCTGACAGGAACAGGCGTTCGCCGACCTCGGCCGTGTCGAGGCCCTCGGCGAGCAGCTTGAGGACTTCGATCTCGCGCTCGGTGAGGCCCCCGATCGTCAGCCCGCGGGGCTTGAGGACCTGGCGCTGGAGGCGGCCGACCTGATCGAGCAGCCGGCCGAGGAGATCGGGCGGCAAGGTGCCCTCGCCGGCGGCCGCCGAGCGGATCGCAGCCACGAGGTTGGCCGACGTGGCCTGCTGGCGACGAAGGATGCCGCAGGCACCCGCTTCGACGGCTCCCAGCAGGCCCTTGTCATCGAGGCGGCTGACGAGCAGCACGACGCGCTCGAGGCCGCGCTGGCGGAGGCCCCGGATCGTCCGGGCCGTGTCCTCCTCCCATTGATCGGCGACGACCACGGCGACCGCCTCCGCGCGGCTGTCGAGGTCGAGCCGGGACTCCTCGACGACCTCGATCAGCTGGCTGCCTCGCAGCTGGCTGGCGATGCCGGCCCGTGACACCGGGTCGGCGGTGGTGACCGCGACCGGAATCCGCCGGGTCCCGGCGCTGGCGACGAGCATGACGGCCAATCGAACCACCTCCACTCATTGCGAACCGCTGCGCGCGGCGGCCGCCGGACCGGCTGGCTGCCCGCGCCACGATGCCAGCCCGGGGTTTCCCCGGGGTCAACGTGGACCTAACGCGGGGGCCTCCCGGGCGACATCGACGGGGCTACACTGCGGCTAATGGGCGCCAGCGCAAAGCTCGACCACGACCATCTCCTGGTCGATCCCGGCGGCGAGGTCCGCGGCCAGATCACGGTCCGCAATACCGGCTCGGTGGTTGATCAGTTCAACTTCGAGGTCCTCGGCGACGCCGCCCCGTGGGCCACCATCGAGCCGGCCAGCCTGTCGCTCTTTCCCGGCACGGAAGGCTCGGCCACCTTCGTCATCCGACCGCCCCGACTGTGGTCAACCCACCCTGGACCAGTGGCCCTGGGCCTGCGGGCCGCCTCAAAGGAGGACCCTGACGGCTCGGCCGTCGAGGAGGCAACGCTCGAGGTCGGCAAGTTCAACGAGACCTCGGCCGAGGTCAGCCCGCGCACATCCCACGGCCGTTTCGGCGCCAGCCATGACGTCCCGCTCGACAATCAGGGCAACGTCCCGGTTGAGGCCGTTGTCGCGGGCTCTGAGCCGGACCTGCAGCTGAAGTTCTCGACCGCAGCGCCGTCGACGATGGTCGAGCCCGGCACGGTTGCGATCGCCCGGCTGCGAGTGCGGGCGGTCAAGCGTTTCTGGCGCGGCCCGGCCCGGACCCGCCGCTTTCAGGTCGCTGTCGAGCCGGTCAACGGCAAGCCGATCGCGCTCGAGGGCGTCTTCCTCCAGGACTCGATCCTGCCGTCGTGGATCATTCCGGCGCTCGCCGCCCTGCTGGCCCTGGCCATCCTCGCCCTCTTCTTCTGGTTCGCGTTCCTCCGGCCGGCCGTCGAGAACGCCGCCGGCCAGACGGCGGCCCAGGTCCTCAGCTCGGCCGGCATCCCCGTCCCTGGCGGCGGCGCCCCGGCCCCCGGTGGCGGCCCGCCGGCGCCCGGGGCGAGCCCCTCGAGCGCGACTGGGCCCGGCCCGACCGACGGCCGCCTGACACCGACGACACCGATCACGATCGCAGCCGGCCAGACGCTCCACCTGACCGACCTGATCTTCGGCAACCCGGAGGGGGCCAGCGGCTCGCTCGACCTGGTCCGCAATGGAACGATCCTGATCGACGTCCGTCTCGAGAACTTCCGGGACCTTGACTACCATTTCGTCACGCCAATCGAGGTCGTCGCCGGCGAGGTCCTCCAGCTCAACGCCAGCTGCGCGCCGGGCTGCTCGCCATCGCTTTTCTACTCCGGGTTCGTCACCGTTCCCTGATGAAGCCATCGCGGCCCGGCCGTCCCGGGGCGCTCGCGGCCGTCCTGACTGTGCTGCTCGCGGCGCTCCCCGGCGGTGCTTCGGGAGCAGATCCTGGGCCGCCGGCGCCAATTCTGGCCGCCGTTCCCTCGAGGCTGCCGGCGGGCGCGACCGCGATCGCGGCCCTCGCCGATCTGATCAGGCCGAGGATCGGCCCGGACACATCGGCCGTCGCCCTGGATCCGCCCGGCCCGGACACGCCTGGTGTCACGAGCCTCATATCGACCTGGATCCCGAGCTCATCCCGGGTCGCCGGATTCCCCTCGACGGAGCCGGCGATCTCGGCCGATGGGCGATACATCGCCTACTCCTCAACGGCGACCACGATCGTGCCCAGTGGGGCTGATGATGGCTTCGCCCACGTCTACGAGTTCGATCGCGCGACTGGCATCAACCGGCTCATCTCGGTCTCAACGATTCTGGTCGATGGCAAACCCGAGCAGCTGCCCCGGGGCAGCAACGCAATCGAGCCAACAGTCGACGCCGACGGCAGCCTGATCGCCTATGTCGTGACGATCCCGGCGGTCGTCGGGGCCGCGGTGGTACCTGGTGGCTCGTTTGTGGTGGTCCACGACTATGCCGCCGACTCGGACGTCGAGCTCGCACCCGGCGACCAGCCCTCGATCTCCGGCGACGGCCAGTTGGTGGCCCTCGATTCGACCACGGCCCTCGACCCGGCCCTCGACTCGAACAAGGTGGCCGACGTCTATGTCGTCAGCCGGGCGACCGGCACGACGACGCTCGCCTCGGTCGGCGCGAACGGCCGGGCCCCGGCCCAGGCCAGCACCGGTCCCTCGCTGTCGGCCGATGGGCTGTTCGTCGCCTTCACGTCGGCGGCCCGGCTGGTGACCCTCGATCACGACCCCGCCAGCGACGTTTACGTCCGTGACCTCACGGTGTCGAAGACGAGCCTCGCCTCGGTCCACGCCGGAACCGATTCGGGCGCGTCGAGCGGGGCCTCGATCTCGGCTGACGGACGGTACGTCGCATTCAGCTCGGTCGCCGCGACCCTGGCCCCCGGCGCCCGGGCCGGGGGGAGCCTGGCCGACCTCTACGTTCGGGACCTGGTCGCGCAGAAGACCGTCCGCCTTTCGCGGGCCATCGGTGGGGGTGGGTCGGACGGGGCGAGCAGCGCGGCCGGGATGTCGGCCGATGGCCGGACGATCGCTTTCAGCTCGACCGCCGATGACCTGGTTCCGTCCGACACGAATCACGGCGCCGACGTCTTCATCGTGGACCGGGCGAGTGGTCGAATCACACGGGCCTCGATCACCTCGGCCGGCGGCCAGGCCGCTCCGGCGAGCGGTGCGCCGGTCCTCTCGAGCGACGGATCGGTCCTGGCCTTTGCGTCAACCGGCCATGACCTGGCAGCCGGCGCTCACGGTGGNNCGCCGGCGCTGGCGTTCGCCGCTCGCCCGGCCGGCTCGTCGAGCCCGCCCCAGCTCGTCAGCGTGCTCAGCGTGGGGGCCGGCCCGCTGGTCGTAAGCTCGGTCGCCCTGGGCGGAGCCAACCCAGGCGCGTTCGCGATCGTCGCAGACGGCTGCACTGGGTCGACACTCGAGCACGGCGAGGCGTGTGCGATCGGGGTCGCCTTCCAGCCGGCCATCGCCGGGACAAGCCTGGCCACCCTCGTCGTGACCGACAACGATCCGACGGGCAGCCAGTCGGTCGGCCTGAGCGGAGGCACGCTCAAGCCGACGATCGTCCTTGACCCGCCGATCGGCCCGCCGGGTTTCGTCACGACGGCGATCGGCACGAACTTCCCTCCGGGCGCGACCGTGAGCGTCGTCTGGGGTGTCGGCCTGACGGCCTCCATGCCGGTCGTGGTTGCCGGGCCGTCCGGGAGCTTCAGCGTGCCGATGCTGATCCTGCCCCGCGACACCCTCGGCCCACGGATCCTGACCGGCACATTCACGGCGGCCGGCGGCGGGTCCGTCGCGTCGCCACCATTCCTCGTCGTCCCGGGCAGCGGTCAGCCACCCTTCAATCCGGCCCGGATCCCGGGCCAGCCTGAGGGGCCTGTGTTCCGGCGCTGAGCTGCGACCTCAGGCGCTGGCGTCCGTGTCGCCGTCGTTGCCGGCGGCGAGCTCGAGCCCATCCTGGTTCCCGCTGCCGGCGTCGGCCGAGTCGCTGCCACCGCCCGAGCAGTCAAGGAGGGCGCTGAACGGATCGAGCGCCGACTGGTCGGCCTGGTGCTCAACGAGCCACCCTGCCCACGCCTTGCCCACGGCCGCGGGGCCCTCGGCCTGGCTCTTGATCGACAGGCTCAACGAAGTCAGCCGATCAAGGAGGGTGGCCTTCCAGTTGGTTGCGACCTCCTCGTGGCGTGCTTCGTGGGCGCGGAGGTCGGCCGTCATCGTGGCCCAGGCCGGCTTCATCGCAAGGTTGGTCGGCGCCCAGCTGGGCATGTCGACGGTGGTGCTCAGGCTGACCGTCGGGTTGGCGATGCTGACCGTCATCGAGGCCCCGGAGCCGTCGTACTTGAAATCGCCGCCCCAGCCGAAGGTCGGACTGGTCAGCGCCCAGCCGCTCCTCGCCCGATACGGGCTGTGCTGGTTCATCCAGTTGACGACGACCGTGCAATCGGCCGTGGCTGCCGGGAGGGTCACGGCCCAGCGCTGGACTGGCATCTGGCCCGGAACTTCAGGGCCGCGGCCACGCGCGAGGAGCCGGCTGACGCTGCCGTTGCCAACCTGGCGCTGGAGCTGGCCGATCAGCTGTCCGCGAATCGCGGGATCGGCCGATCGGATCGCCGCGGCGACGGCCGCCGGTGGCCCCGCGAGCCGGACCTGGCCCGTGCACGCCCCCGCGTCGTCCTCGGGCCGCAACGCTGCCCGATGAGACGCGACGTGCTCGTGCTGGCCGATCGACAGGGGCGCCTGCATCAGGGCTACTCTAGCGCCGCAGGCGGGTTCGCTTCAACGACCTTCAGCCGGTTGCTGGGCGCAGGGAGGTTCAGTGGTCGCCAACATCATCTGCTCGAAATGCGGCCAGGAGAACGGCGCCGAGCAGACCTTCTGCGCCTCGTGCGGTGCGTTCCTCGAATGGTCCGGTCAGGGGGTCGCTGCCGAGCCAGCCCCCGAGGCGCCATCGGCCAAGATCGGCGGAGCACGGATCAAGCCGGGCGCGACACCGACGCCGGCACCCGGATCTGAGCTCGCGGGCCTGGCCCGGCGCCGGCCGTCGCGGACCGATCAGCCGCCGGCCACCCGTTCACCGTCCGCGCCGGCAGATCCGCTGCCGGCAGTTCCGCTGCCCAGCCAGCCGCCGCTCGTGGCGCCGGTCAAGCCCGGGCCGTCACGACGGAGCATCCCGCGGGCTCCCGTCGCCCCGGTCGCGCCCGGCCCGGCCGACGCCGGAGCTGCTCCCAAGGTGGCCAGCGACCCGACGATCGCCTGCCCGGCCTGTGGCCGGCCGAATCCGGTCAACCGCAACTTCTGCCACTCGTGCGGGACGCTCCTCCGCCCCAGGCCACGCCAGCCGATGGCCCGTCGCCGGCGGAGCGGCGGTGGTCCCTACCGCATTCTGTCGATCCTCCTGCTGATCGCGATCCTCCTCGTCGGATCAATCCTGTTGACCCGGCTGACCACGACCAAGGGCGGGTCGTCGCCATCGCCCTCGCCGTCGCCGTCGCGAGCATCGGTCACGTTACTGATCCGTGGCTGAGGGCAGTCCGCCGGCCAGTCCGGGCTCCATATCCGGCCCGGAGCAGCCCCGCCGGGGCAGGCCAACCGGGCGACTGCGCCAGATCCTCCTGGACACGACGCCCCTCCGCGAGCACCGCGAGTTCCGGCTGCTGTGGTTTGGCCAGGTCGTGTCCGGGATGGGCAATCAGGTCACCCGGATCGCGCTGCCGTTCCAGGTCTACGTCCTGACCGGATCTACACTCGCAATTGGGGCGCTCGTCCTCGCCCAGCTGATCCCGATTCTTGTCTTCTCGCTCGGTGCCGGCTCCGTCGCCGATGCCATCGACCGGCGGAAGGTCCTCGTGGTCACCCAGATCGGGATGGGCTTGACGAGCGTGGCCCTGGTCGTCCTCGCGCTCATGCCGTCGCCGCCGCTCGTGGCGATCTTCGGGGTCGCGTTCATCGCGGCCGGCCTGAGCTCGGTCGATGGCCCGACGCGCTCGGCGGCGATCCCCAGGCTGGTCAGCCCGTCCCACCTGCCCGCCGCGATCGCCCTCAACCAGCTCAACTTCCAGGCGGCATCGGTCGTCGGCCCGGCGATCGGTGGCTTGCTCCTGGCGACCGTCGGCCTGGCCGGCGCCTATGCCGTCGACGTCCTCAGCTTTGGCGCCTCACTCGGTGCGCTCCTCGTGATCGGGCCACTGCCGCCCGTTGGCAACGTGACAAGGCCTGGGATCGCCGCGATCCAGGAGGGCCTGCGCTACGCTGCCGACCGGCGGATCATCCTGTCGACCTTCGCGATCGACCTCGTGGCGATGATCTTCGGGATGCCCACCGCCCTGTTCCCGGTGCTCGCCCTGGACGTCTTTCGGGTGGGCCCGATCGGAGTCGGCCTGATGGCGGCCGCGCCCGGCGTCGGGGCGTTCCTTGGCGCCCTCCTGTCGGGCTGGGTCCCGCGGGTGCAACGGACCGGCCGAGCCGTGGCCCTGGCGGTGATCGTGTGGGGCCTGGCGATCGTCGCCTTCGGGCTGGCCACCTTCTCGTTCCCGCTCGCCCTCGGCTTCCTGGCGATCGCCGGCGCGGCCGATGTGCTGTCGGCGGTCTTCCGCTCGACGATCATCCAGCTCGAGGCGCCCGACGAGCTGCGCGGCCGGGTGATGTCGATCCACATGCTGGTCGTGACCAGCGGGCCGCGGATGGGCGACCTCGAGGCGACCGGCGTGGCCGCCCTGTTCGGGGCCCAGCTCTCGGTCGTATCCGGTGGACTGCTGTGCCTGGTCGGCGTCGTGGCCGTGGCCCGGATCTTCCCCGAGCTGTGGCGCAACGTGATGCCGGCTCGCGGCTAGAAGGTCACCACGCTGCGCAGCCCAGCGCCGGCGCGCAGCCGATCGAAGGCGTCCTCGACGCCGTCCAGGCCGATCCGCCGCTCGACGAGCCGGTCGATCGGCAAGCGGCCAGCGAGGAAGAGCTGGGCGTAGCGCGGGAAGTCGACTGACGCGACAGCGAAGCCATAGTTGCTGCCGAGGATCGACCGGCTGCCATCGACGAACGGGAAGACCTCGAACCCGGCCCGCACACCGAACGGAGTCATCCCGACGAGCACGGCCGTGCCGCCTGGCGGCAGGAGCCGGATCGTCGCTTCGATCGTTCCGGCCAGGCCGATCGCCTCGAAGGCATAGTCCGGCCCGCCGTTGGTCAACTCTCGAATCCGGGCCTCGGTTGCGACCGGATCGTCACCGGCCAGGACGCTGGCGGTCGACCCGAGCTCGACCGCCCGCTCGAGCTTGGCCGCGACCTGGTCGACCGCCACGATCGTTGCGGCACCAGCCAGGACGGCGCCCATCACGATCGACAGGCCGACCCCTCCCAGGCCGATCACCACGACGCTCGAGCCGGCCGGCACGCGGGCGGTGTTGAGCACCGCGCCGACCCCGGTCGAGACGCAGCAGCCGATCAGGGCCGCGACTTCTGGCGGCGTGCCCTCAGGCATCGGGATCGCCGCGCTGACGGGCACGACTGTCGCCTCGGCCAGCGTGCCGATCCCGCAGTACGGAAAGACCTCGGATCCATCTGCGCGGTGCGTCCTTGTCGACCCGTCGGCCAGCCGATGGCGGCTCGAGCCGGAGTCGGAGCACAGCCATTCGCGGCCCGCCAGGCACCCCGGACAGTGGCCGCACGGGGCGTACCAGCTCAGCGCAACCAGCCGGCCAACCGTCAGGCCCGTCGCCGCCGGGTCGACTCCCGGCCCGAGTGCCTCGACGATCCCGGCACCTTCATGGCCGATCACGAATGGACCGGGCCTCGGCCATTCGCCGTCGCGGACGTGGAGATCCGAGTGGCACACGCCACTGGCGAGGATCCGGACCCGGACCTCGCCCGCGCGCGGCGGGTCGAGGATCAGATCCTCGATCGCGACGGCCCGGCCCGGCTGCTGGAAGACGGCGGCGCGCATCGTCGCAGTGTGCCGGACATGACGAGACCCGGTGCCTCGTCGGCGCCGGGTCTCTGCCGAAGTTCGGAGCCGTCCGCCGGCTAGCCGACGGTATTGGTCGCCTTCACCACCATCGTGTGCGCGAAGATGTCGTGCCAGCCCTGCTTGGTCGGGCTCGAGTACGTCGTGTACACGAGGTAGATGAACCAGCCCAGCGCAGCCAGCGAGATCAGGAGGCCGAGGAGCGGGAACGGATTGAACGCCTGGGCAAGGGAGAAGGGTGCGCCCAGGGCGATCCAACGCTTGATGGCCTGGTCCTGGGTCAGGGTGGCACCGCTGCCGGCGTCTCCGATCTGCATCCCGAGGACCTGCATCCCGATCGTGGCGCGCCGCTTCGTCCAGGTGTAGACGAAGTAGCCGCCGCTGATCGCGAGGCCAACAATCGCGAAGATGATCGAATAGATCGGGTTGTAGTCAACCGAAAGCGTCTGAAGATTGACGGAGGAGGAGCGCAACCCGACTGCCGTGAGGACGATCCCGATGACCAGACCGATGACGCCGATAATGATCGCGTCGATGATGTAGGCGATGGCGCGGTTCGGGACGTCGGCGTACACGAAGCCCTTCGGTCCCGGCTGCGCCGGTGGGGGCGGGGGGGCGCTCCAGCCGGACGTCGGTCCCGTCGGCGCGCCCTGGCCGCCGGTCGATCCACTCTGATCCATCGTGCCTCCCTGGTGAGGTTGGTGTCGCGAACGTGGACCCTCCTCGCTCGCCGTCCCAGAGCATACGCATTCTGCGTGCCGTCCACCAGACCAAACGCGATATTTTCGTGAGCCTGTTTCGAGCCGCGGCAGCCGTCAGGCAGCAACCACCTGGTTCCGGCCGCCGCCCTTGGCCATCGCCAGGCCCACGTCACAGGCCCCCAGCAGCTCGGTCAGGCCATCGTCCGGACCGAGCTCGGCGCAGCCCGCCGAGACGGTCGCCGACAGGCGCTGGCCGGAGGCGCTCCGAACGGTCTGTTCGGCGAACGCNNTCGCCGCCGTAGCGGGCGACCAGGTCGCTCGCCCGGAACCGTTCCAGGATCAGTTTGCCGAAGGCCCGCAGGACGGCGTCGCCGGTCTGGTGACCGTGGAGCTTGTTGAACGCCCCGAACTCGTCGAGGTCGAACAGGATCGCCGAGAGGGGCTGTCGATCGCGGGCGGCCAGCCGCCGTCGGCCGGCGATCATCCGCTCCAGGCTGGGCTCGAAATGGCGCCGGTTGAAGGTGCCCGTCAGCGAATCACGGATGGATGCCTCCATCACCTCCGCGTGGAGGTCGGCGTTGGTCACGGCCAGGGCTACCTTGGCGCCCAGGATTTGGACCACCTCGAGCTCGAGCTCGCTGAATCGGTCATTGGCATCGAAGCGAACCAGGGTCAGGGCGCCGACGACCACCTGGTCGCGAATCAGGGGCACGGCCAGGCTGGCCATCACCTCAGGGGTCTGGGCGCCGGCGGTCGCGGCCGGCAGGCTGCGCCGCTCGTAGGCGTGGTCGAGGACCGGCGCCCGGTCGCGAATCGCACGTCCGCCGACACCTTCGCCGGGCCGGATGGCCACCCCGAGATATTCGCGCTGGCCGCCGCCGAAGGCGCGCAGCCGGTAGGACCCATCCGAGTGGTCCAGGAGGGTCAGAATCGCGCTGTCGGCGTGGACGACCTCGGTCACGCCGGCCACGATCCGGTCGTACAGGATCGTCCCGTCAAGGGTCGAGTTGACGACCTCCCCGAAGTTGACCACGCGCTGCAGGAGCTGCGCTCGCTCCGCCAGTCCCCGTCGCTCGCGGGCGAGGGCCAGGGCGGCCGAGAGCCGATCGGCGACCAGTCGGATGATCTCCAGGTCATGCTCGTCCAGGACGGCATGGTCGGACTCGATGTTCACGATCCCGAGCAGCTCAGCGCCGGCAACCAACGGGACGCAGATCTCGCTGCGCATGGCGCTCCCGGCGTCGACATAGTCGGGATCGACGTTGACGTCCGGGACCAGGGTCGGCTGGCCCGTCCGGATCACCCGGCCGATGACTCCCCGGCTGCCATCGAAGGTCGGGATCGGCTCGGCGTAGCCATGGGCTGCGCCCAGCCGCAACTCGGTCGGTGAGCCGCCCAGGGCTTCGCCCAGGTAGATCGAACCATGGCTGTAACCGAAGGGGCCGGTCAACAGGTCCATGACCGCCTGCAGGGCCGCCGGCTCGGGTCCGTTGGCGGTGAGCGTCCGGCCGACGGCGTCCAGGCCGGCGATCTGCCGGTTGCGCTCCCGCTCGGTGGCGTTCATCGTGCGCAGCCGCTCGAGGGCCAGGCCCAGCGAGGAGACGATCCGGCGCGTTCCGACGGCGAGGATCACCCCGACCACGCCCAGGACGAGGCCCTGCTCGGTGGCCGCCGCGGGCTGGGCCGGGCCGCTGATCAGTAGCGCGAGCCGGGCGAAGGCCACGGCGATCAGGACGACGAGCCCTTCGCCGGCCCCGATCGCCGCCGCGACGCCGATGACCGGGATGTACAGCGGCGCCAGTGGCACGCTTTGGGCATCGGCCGTCGCGTAGGCCCCGATGGCCACGAAGCCGACAGCCAGGATCAGCCGCATGAGCGACCAGCGATCGACCGCCGGAATGCCATGCAGCGACAGGCGCCGGGTCGAATAGCTGGTGGGACCCAGCCCCAGGGCGAGACCGGCGCCGCTCAGGCCGACCTGGGCGGCCAGGTAGCCGAGGGCAAAGACCCCGATCGCAAGCTCGTTGGGGCCCTGGTCGAGGACGTCGACGAGGACCGTCGGAATCGCGAGGGCCAGGGCCAGCAGGACGTGTGGATCCGAACGCAGGCGGCGGCGCAGCCACAGCGTGGCGAACTGCTCTCGACGCCTCGTCCTGGAGGCGCCCGCGAGGTGCGCCGTCTTGGTCATGACCACGAGTGTTGACCCGGGTCACCGGTGGTGCCATGGGCCGGGGGTCCCCCTCCCATCGGCCAAACGTTCCGGCTTGCGGCCGGCCGAAGCGCCTTGACCAACCGTCCGACGCGGCTCAGCCGATCTCGTGGTGCTTGCGGCAGCGGGCCTCGTAGCGTTCGTCGCCCATCCCGCCGATCACGACGAGGGGGTCCTTGCCTGAGGCCGGCCGGCCGTCCACCAGGCGCTGGGTCCGGGAGGCAGCCTCGCCGCAGATCATGCAGATGGCGCTCAGCATCAGGATCTCGTCGGCGATCGCCAGCAGGTCGGGCAGCGGCCCGAATGGCCGGCCGAGGAAGTCTCGATTCAGCCCGTTGACGATCACTGCCCGATCCCGATCGGCCAGCCGCTCGGCCACCTCGACCAGGCCGGCGTCGAAGAACTGGGCCTCCTCGATCGCCACGACATCGGCCCGCGTCTCAGTCACAACTGCCTCGATCGAGCTCGAATCGGGAACCGGGCGAGCGGGAAAGGCTACCCCGAAGCGGCTGCGGACCGTCTCCGGCTCGGTCCGGTCGTCGAGCGCCGGCCGGATCAGGACCACTTTCCGACGGGCGATCCGGGCGCGCTCGCACAGGCGGATCAGCTCGGCCGTCTTGCCGCTGAACATCGGACCGGTGATCACCGTGATCGAGCCCCGCGGGTTGAACATGGCGAGCAGCGTAACGCGACGATCCGTGCCCCGCCCGGTTGACGAGGCGCCGGCCGTCCGCTGCTAGGCGCTCGGCCGAAGGGTGACCCGTTCGATCACTCCGGCGTCGGGCGGGTCGGGCCAGCGGGCCTTGAGCGTCCCGATCGCGAAGCCGAGCGCGTCACGAGCGGCCAGCAGCCGGCCAGCGCTCGTCGTCGTGATCAGGACCCGCGGCCGGACCGGCGCGAGCTCGGCGCCGTACTCGGCCCGGAAGCGCACCTGCCAGGTGGCGCACGCCTCGCGCATCCTGGCCTCAAGGCCGTTGGCCGTCGGCGCGCCGAGGACCACAAACTCGTCACCACCGTCCCGGGTGGCCACCGTCCCCGGGATGTCGGCCAGGGTCTGGGCGAAGGAGCGCAGGACCCGGTCCCCGAGGGGTTGGCCGAAGCGGGTGTTCCAGGCCCCGAAGCCGGCCAGGTCGATGAACGCGATCTCGATCCGCGACCGCGACAGGCCGGCCACCTCGCTCATCAGCCGGCCAAGGTCCGCCAGCCACGTCCCCCAGGCCAGGCCCGTCCGCCGGTCACGATGCTCGATCGCCAGCTGCGGCCAGCGCCAGCGCACGGCGAACGGCAGCTCGAGCGAGACGAGCAGCTCGGCGATCGCCCTGGTCGTCCAAACGGCATCCGGTCCGGTTGCCCGCCACCAGCCGTCGGGATCCTGGAGTCCGCACAGGGCGACCATCGTTCGAAGCGGGTCGAACTCCGGGTCGGTCTGGCCGAGGAGCTCGGCCGCCACCAGGGTCGTCAGGACATCCACGGGTCCACCGCCGTCGCCCCAGCCACCGAG
>PNAZ01000142.1:0-13722 GCA_003169655.1 Chloroflexota bacterium | reverse complement strand
ATACCCTCGTCGATCAGGGCCGACGCGGCATAGCCGTCGGCGATCGCCAGGGCGAACGGGTGAACCCGGCGCAGGAGCCGCGGCCGTCGGGTCAGGGCCCACAGGGCGAACGTGTCGGCCCAGGCGTGGCGGTGGCCCGCGCCGGCGGCCAGCGAGCGGCGGATCGCGGGCAGGGCCTGGACGAGGAGGGCCTGGGCGATCGGCCGGCCCGGCCCTGCCGCGGCGACCTGCGATTCGAGGAACTCAGCGGACTCGGTGATGACCAGGGGTTCGATCAGGCGGCCGAGGAATCGCTCGGGATCCGCGGTCCGGACCGATTCCTCGGCCGGACGCCAGGCCCGCCAGCGATCGTTGGGACCGACGTACTCCGGTCGCGAGCCACGGGGATCAAGCGATAGCGGCCAGGGATAGTCCACCAGGCGCCGCGCCGGCCGGCCGGTCGTCCCGGGCAGGAGCGGGCCGGACGTCCGGGCCGACCAGGTTGATAGCAGCCAGTCCGCGTCGACGAGCTCGCCGCTCGACGCCTGCAGGTCGAGCAGGGTCGTCGGGAAGAGCGGCTCCTGTCGCGGATCGGTCGCCAGCAACCGGTACAGGGCCTGTCGCCCGACCTTGGCCGGTTGTGAGCGGGGCGTCACGAACAGGAGCTCCCGTCTGGGCGACGAGCTCTTCGCGCCTGGCACTGGCCGCGATCAGGGCTCGTCTGGATCGTGAGTAGAGCACCTTTGGTCGGGTGGCCCTACGGTACGAAAGTACTACCCGGGGAGCCGCTCCACGCTCGGCTGGTGCGCGCCGACACCGGGACTGTCGTACTCCGGCTGCGCCCGATGCGTGGATGACGGGGCGCTCACCCACCGAGCGGCAGGCTGAACCGGATCGCGGTCCCGTTCCCGGCCTGGCTCACGGCCGAGATCGTGCCCCCGTGGGCCTCGACCAGATGCCGGGCAATCGCCAGGCCGAGGCCGGATCCACGCGAGTCGGCCGACTTGGCGAAGCGGTCGAAGAGGTGATCGATGAGCTCCGGGGCAATGCCCGAGCCGGTGTCCTTCAGCGCGACCTGGACGAACCGCGCGGCGGTGGCCAGCTCGGTGGAGATCGTCACGGTCCCGCCGGCCGGCGTGTAGCGCAGGGCGTTGGCCACCAGGTTGTCGAGCACCTCCCGGATCCGGACCGGGTCGACGTCGAGGAGGGGCAGGTCGGGCGCCGGGCCGGCCACCACGATCGCGACTCCACCTGCGCTGGCCATCGTCTCGAACGAGTGGGCGGCCTCCTCGATCAGCAGGCCGAGGTCGGTCGGTTCCCGATGGAGGGCCAGCGTGCCGGCCTCCGACAGCGCGACGGTCCGCAGGTCCTCGACCAGCCGGCTCAGGACGAGGGTCTCGTCGAGGATCGCCGCGAGGTGCTCGGCATCGGCCGGGTGGACGCCGTCGACGATCGCCTCGACGTTGCCTCGGACGACCGCCAGCGGCGTGCGCAGCTCGTGGCTCACGTCGGCCAGCAGCGAGCGGCGCTGGCGTTCGTTCGTCTCGAGCCGCTCGGTCATCGTGTTGAAGCCGGCGGCCAGCTCGACCAGCTCGCGGGGACGCCCCCGGGGCCTCGACACCCGGACGGAGTAGTCCCCGTGGGTCACCCGGCGCGTCGCGTCGACCATCTCGTCGATCGGCTTGGTGATCGTCCGGACCCGGCCGCCGACGAACAGGATCGCCAGGAGCAGGAGGGCCAGGCCGCCAAAACGAAGGCTGACGACCACGCCGTCCTGGCCCGGCCGATCGGGCCCGAGCAGACCGAAGATCGACGCGAAGATGAAGCCACCGATCGAGGCCAGGATGACGACGAAGATGAGCAGCACGATGGCGACGCCGGCGAAGCGCTGGACGAACCAGCGCCGCGGCGGGCCGGCCCAGCCCGGCTGCGACCAGGGCGGGCCGGGGTGGTCCCAGTCGGCCGTGCCTGGGTCCCACGGCGGCCCGCCCGGCGCCCACGCAGGTGGTCCCGGCTGCCCGTCGGCGTCGGGCTCCCACCAGGCGCGACCGCCGTCGGCGCGTCGTCTACGGCGCGAGCGAGGTTGCTGCTCGTCCTTGGGCTCGCTCACTCCGCGCGCTCGTCGGCGAAGCGATAGCCAACTCCGTAGACAGTCAGGATGTAGCGCGGGGATCGCGGCTCCGGCTCGAGCTTGCGGCGCAGGTTCTTGACGTGCGTGTCGATCGCGCGCTCGTAGGACTCGAAGGAGGTCCCGCGCAGCGCGTCGAGGAGCTGGCCGCGGGTGAAGATCCGGCCCGGCCGGCGGGCGAGGGTCGCCAGCAGCTCGAACTCGGTCGGGGTCAGGTCCACTGAACGGCCGTCGACCTCGACCCGCATCCGGGGCACGTCGAGGGTGACGTCGCCGGCCCGGATCAGGTCGCTCGGGGCCTCGCCCGGCTCCGCCCGACGAAGGACCGCCTTGACCCGGGCGACGAGCTCGCGCGGGCTGAATGGCTTGGTGATGTAGTCATCCGCGCCGAGCTCGAGCCCGATCAGCTTGTCGAGTTCATCGTCGCGCGCCGTGAGGACCACGATCGGCAGGTTCGACTCGCGCCGGATCGCCCGGATCACGTCGAGGCCGTCGGGCTCGGGGATGCCCAGGTCGAGGACGACCAGGTCCGGGCTTCGGGTCCGGGCCACCGCCAGCCCGGCCCGGCCGTCGCCGGCGGTCAGCACGGCAAAGCCGGCGTGCTCGAGGTAGTCGCGGGCGAGGTCGACGATCTTGGGCTCGTCATCGACGACGAGAATGGTCTTCATCTGCGGCCATCGTAGGTCCGATCGAATCGGCCGGGCATGGAACAACGGGGCCCCGATCGCTCGGGACCCCGCTGCTGGCGGTCAAGCCGGAGGATTCGATGTTGGCCTGGCGTCCCCGGCCGAGCCCGGCCCGGATGCCTGCTCCGTGGCGTGCGCGGTCTTGTGCCACTCCTCGAGGCGGCCCCGGATCCACGCTTCGCGCGGATCGCTGGAGGACTGGTTCCAGCCGCCCTGACCCGGCGTTCCCGGTCCAGGGCCGTAGCCGTGACCCCAGCCGCCCATCCCGTTGTGTCCGCCCCAGCCGCGACGGCCGCCGAAGGCGAACCGGAGCAACGCGAAGAACAGGAAGACGAACAGGATGAAGCCCAGGAAGTGGAACAGGCCGAAGCCGAGGAAGGCGAAGCCGNNGTTACCAGCCCGATCAGGGCCAGGATGCCGAGGACCGCGAGGATCCTGCCGAAGATGCGCATGAACGTTGAGCTCCCGAGGTGGTCTTGTCCGGTGGCGATCCGTTCGGGCCGCCTGCCGATGGAGCCAATCCTCGGGGCACGGTGTGGAGCGATTGTGTGGGCGCTGCGGAGGTCTCGTGGCCGAGGCAGTCGAGCCAGGACGGGCCAGGCTGGGTCAGGGACCGCACGAGCGGCCCGGGTCAGCGCAATAGGTCAGCGCATCGGGTCAGCGGTTGGGCGCGTTGCGCTGGAGCCGCTCGCCGGGTAGGGTCGTGAAGCCGCCGCCTCGCCGACCACTGGCTGCCGGACGTCCTTGGTTAGGCTGGTGCTGGCCGAGCGGAGCACCCTGCGGCCGGCCATTCGGCCGTCCATTGGGTCGGCCGCCGGCTGGCCCGGAGGGCCGGACCATCCCGTCCCGGCTCGGTCGGTGGACCTGGGCGTTGCCGTTCCGTGCCGGCGGCCGTCCCGCGGCCGCGAAGCCAGGCTGGTTCGGGCGTCCGGGCGCATAGCCGCTCGGCAGCGGCCCCCCTCGGCGGGCCGGAGCGAAGCCGCGTCCCTGGCGCGGACCGGGCTGGCCGCCCTGGGTCCGCAGCCGGATCGGCTCCGGCCGGACGTTCCGGTCGGGTTCGAAGCCGGCGATCACCTCGGTCGGGATCCGGTGGCCCAGGACCTGCTCGATGTCGCGCAGGAGCTTGTTCTCGTCGACGCACACCAGCGAGATCGCGTCGCCCTCGATCCCGGCCCGGCCGGTTCGACCGATCCGGTGGACGTAATCCTCAGCGACCATTGGCAGCTCGAAGTTGACGACATGGGGCAGCGCGTCGATGTCGATCCCGCGGGCAGCCAGGTCGGTCGCCACCAGGATCGCCACCCGACCGGCCTTGAAGTCGCTGAGGGCCCGGGTCCGCTGGGGCTGGCTCTTGTTGCCATGGATCGCCGTGGCGTTGATCCCGTCGCGCTCGAGCTGCTCGGCCAGCCGGTTGGCGCCGTGCTTGGTCCGGGCAAAGACGAGGGCCTGGTCGATCCGTCCGGACTTGACCAGGTGGGCGAGGAGCTCGCGCTTGCGCTCTCGGTCGACCGGCAGGACGAGCTGCCGGACGAGCTCCGCGGCGGTGTTCCGGCGGGCAACCTGGACCATCGCCGGATCGCGCAGGATGTCGGCCGCCAGGCGCCGGACGTCGTCCGAGAAGGTCGCCGAGAAGAGGAGCGTCTGCCGGTCGCGGGGGAGGAGGCCGATGATCCGCCGGATGTCGCGGATGAAGCCCATGTCGAGCAGCCGATCGGCTTCGTCGAGGACCAGGATCTCGACGTGGCCGAGATCGATCGTGCCCTGGCCAATGTGGTCGAGCAGGCGGCCGGGGGTGGCGACCACGATCTCCGGACCGGAGCGCAGCGCCCGGACCTGGGGATCGAAGCCCACGCCGCCGTAGATCGTGGTCGAACGGATCGGGCGGCGCGCGCCGTACGTCCTGACGCTCTCCTCGACTTGCAGGGCGAGCTCCCGGGTCGGGGCCAGGACCAGCGTCCGGATCCGGATGGGGGTCGCGTTGCGTCGGTCGCGGCTGGTTGGGATATAGGTCGGCAGGCCATTGCCGGGCGCTTGCGTCGGACCCTGCTCCCGCCGGCTGGCGTGGAGCAGCTGCAGGATCGGCAGCACGAAGGCGGCGGTCTTGCCGGTGCCGGTCTGGGCGCCGGCCAGGACGTCCCGGCCGGCGAGCACGAGCGGGATCGCCTCGGCCTGGACGGGGGTGGGCTCGGTGTAGCCCTGGTCCGCGACGACGCGGACGAGTTCGGGCGCAAGCCCAAGATGATCGAAGGACACGGTCGTGTTGCTCCTGAGGGCCCTCCCGCAATTCCGCGGGGCCCGGTCAGGGCGCTGGTGGATGGTTCGCTGATCTCACGGCAAGAAACCGGGGCGCCGACCGGAGCGCCCATCGAGTACGAGGTCCCAAGCCTAGCACGGTTGGGCGGAGTGCCAAGCGCCGCGTGCTCGGCCGGGTGGCTGACGAAACGCTGATGGCGGATGCGCGCCCACACCGGCCGAGGACAGCGGTGCTCCCAGCGGGCGCGACGGCTCCTCCCGGCCGTCGGGCCTACAGCCAGTCGATCTTGCGCAGGAAACCGACGGCGACGGCGGCCAGGACGACGGAGGCGACCACGACGATCCAGAAGCCCGCCGCCTCCCCGCCGTCGAAGGCGGGTCCGGCCTCGCTCATCCCGAACAGGCCACCGATCGCGGCGATGCCGGCCAGGACGACGGTCACCCCGGTCAGGCGCTTCATGATCACTGACAGGTTGTTGTTGATCGTCGAGAGGTAGACCTCGAGGGTCCCCCCGGCAAGCTCGCGGAAGCTGTCGAACTCGTCGGTCAGCCGGATCAGGTGGTCGTAGACGTCGCGGAAGTAGAAGACCTGGGCCTCGCCGATCAGGTCGAATTCGCGGCTGGTGAGCTGGCTGAAGACCTCCCGGCTCGGGGCGATCACGTGGCGCAGCGAGACGAGCTCGGTCTTGAGCCGGAAGACGTGCTCGAGCGTGGCCGGCACGGCGTTGTTGACCACCTCGTCCTGGAGGCCGTCGATCTCATCGGCAAGGGCATCGAAGACCGGGAAGTAGCCATCCACGATCGAATCGACGAGGGCCCACAGCAGGAAGTCGGGACCGCGCTCGAGGATCGCGCCGATGCCCAGCTTGAGCTGGTGGGCCTTCGTCGGGTCCCAGCTGGCCGGATGGACCGACAGCAGGAACTGGCGGCCGAGGGCGAAATCGATCTCCAGCCGCTCGGTCTGCTCGGTCCGGATCAGGGCGTACATGACGACATGGATGATCCCGTCGATCAGGACGACCTTGGCCCGCTCGTTCTGCTCGACGATATCTTCGGCGACGAGCGGATGGAGGCCGACCGCCCGGGCGACCTGCTCGACGACCGCCGGGCTGGGATCGGTCAGGTCGAGCCACAGCCGGGTGCTGCCGTCGGCGATCAGCCCCGCGATCTCGGCCGTATCCTCGACCACGACCGGCTTGCCGTCGCGCACGGCCTGCACGACCAGCCCATCGATCGGCATCGGCCTAGCCGGAGATCTCGGCTCGCTCGGTGAACAGGGCGGTCACGGCGAGGCTCCCGACGAGCCACAGTCCAACGACGAGCAGGGCCATGTTCGGATCGAGCCGGGCGAGTGTCTGGCCGCCGCTGGCGCCTGCCGTCGACGAATCCACCGCGATAAGCGAGTTCGCGGCGGCGAACGGCAGGTACTTGACGACATCGGGCAGGAACAGCCCGGCGAAGGAGCCGGCGAAGTAGATCCCGATCCCGGCACCGACCCCGGCCAGCTGGCTGCGGGCCAGGGTGGCGACCGTGAAGCCCACCGCGCCGACCTCGACCAGGCCGTACCAGCCGCGCAGGAACTGCTCGGGCAGGTTGCCGAAGATCGACGTGTCGGTGATCCCGTCGGTGGAGACCCCCGCCAGCTTGGCGGCGAGGAAGGTCACCAGCACGCCCACGGCGAATGCCACGAGCATCCCGACCCCCGCCACGAGGGCGATCCCAAGGTAGGTGGTCATCATGTAGCGGCTGCGGCTCTCGCCCCGGGCGACAGCCGTCTTGAGCGTGCCCCAGGTCCACTCGGAGCCCGCGATCGCGGCGGCGTAGGCCATCACGAACAGGCCGCCCAGGCCCAGGACGAAGCCCAGGATCAGGGCATAGGCCCCCGGGAAGGTGATCAAGAGGAGGACGGCTTGGCCATTCGGCCGGGTCGCCGTGTCCTTTGCGGTCGCGCCCACGGCGAGGTAGATCAGGGCCATCAGCAGGATCAGCAGGCCGATGGTCAACCAGGTCGCCAGCCGGCTGCGGAGCTTGCCCAGAGTGGAGACGAGGAGCCTCATTGCCAGTTCCCGGGGACAATCGGGGCGGTGCCCGCGGCGCTCGGCTCTGGCGCGGCCGATGTCAGCTCGAGGAAGAGCGATTCGAGGTCGCTGCCGCTCTCCAGGCCCGAGGCGTAGATTCCCGCCCCGGCCAGGGCTCGGTTCACCTCGGCCGCCCGGCTGGGCTCGATCGGAACGACCAGCCAGCCGATCTCATTGGCCGGGCCGGCAGGACGGCCGTCGTCCGAGCCGTCCACCCGGGCGGCGACACCCAGCGGGGCCAGCGTCGCAACGGCGCGCTCGATCTCGTTCGCCGCGACCCGCACGCGAACCTGGCCCTCGCCGCTCAGCAGCGTCTCGATCGGTCCTTCCCGGACGAGCTTGCCGGCGGCGATGATCCCGACCACGTCGGCGAGCTGGCTGACCTCGCCGAGCAAATGGCTCGAGATGAAGACGGTCTTGCCCACCGAGGCGAGGTGGCGCAGCGTGTCGCGCATCGCGACGATCCCGGCGGGATCGAGGCCGTTGGCGGGCTCGTCGAGGAGGAGCAGCTTCGGGTCGCTCAGGAGTGCCCCGGCGATCCCCAGCCGCTGCTTCATCCCCAGCGAGTACGTCGAGACCTTGTCGTTGCCGCGCTCCTTGAGCCCGACCAGCTCGAGGACCTCCTCGACCCGGTGCTTCGGCGTCGGAGCCCCGCTGGCGGCCAGCGTCCGCAGGTTGGCCCGTCCGGACAGGTAGGGATAGAAGGCCGGCGATTCGACCAGCGCCCCGACGTCGAACAGGCGCCGCCGGTCACGCCGGCCGAACGGCCGGCCGAGGAGCTCGATCGAGCCGCCGTCGGGATGGATCAGGCCCGTGAGCAGGCGCATCGTGGTCGTCTTGCCGGCGCCGTTCGGGCCGAGGAAGCCGTAGACGACACCGGACGGGACGGACAGGTCGAGACCGTCCAGCGCCATGCGCGGGCCGTAGCGCTTCTGGAGGGCCCTCGTGGCGAGGGCAAGCCCGTCGGTCGACGGGGCCGGGGAGGTGCTCAGGGGATCGGCTCGAGGTCGATCGTCCGGACCTGACGGCTTCGGCCGGCCTCGGTGCGCACCAGCGCGGTGGGGATCACGCCTCCGGAGAGCTTCTCGATCACGGCGGCCTCGCCGTTGTACAGGCCGCTCCCGACGATCCGAACGTGATCGCCGACCGTGAGACCCTCACGGCCCTTCGTCGCGGAAAGGTTGATCGACGCGACGGTGGTTCGAACGATGGGCGGTGGCTCGGTGCCCGGGAGTGGCGGCTTGACCGGAGCCGGTGGACGGCGATAGACATTGCGGCGGGGCTTCGTGGCGATGGTTCGAGTACCTCACGTGCAGGTTCGATCCCGGCCGCCGCAGGGCGGCCCGGCCGCCTGACACGATAGACCATCCACCCGGCGCGCGAATACGACGGCAAAGGTCGTGGTCCGGGCGCAGGACCCTCGAGCGAGCTGAGCGTGGGCGGCATCCCCGCCCGAACCCGTGCATACTCGGGCAGGAGCGGCGCACCGACCCGTGGTGCTGCCCGACGACTGAGGGATCGATGACCAAGCACTCCAAGCGAGAGCGCGAGCGGCGCGCCCAGGAGACCGAGCGCGTCAACCAGATCCAGGCCGCCTGGATCGGAAGCGTCCCGCCGGCGGTGGCCAAGGCCTTCGCGGCCGGCGTCGAAGCGGCCCGCGCCCGCGACCCGCATGTCCCGGCCCCGGACATGGCCCCCGGCACGATGCCCCGTCCCCCGCGCCCCGGCCATGAGCCCAAGGAAAAGCCGGAACCGGCCCGACCCCGACGCAACGGCTGAACCCGGCGGGCGCGGCGCGCGCGACCGCTGAGCTACGGTTTGATCGCGTTCCAGTCGGTGTAGATCCCGTTCGAGTCGCCCACGGCCTGGTCGCCCGAATAGAAGTACAGCGGGACACCGTTGTAGGTGACCTGGAGCGCCCCTGAATCGGCCCGGGTGATCGTGCCGATCTTGCCCGTTACCCCGGCGCCGGCCGTCGGCGTCGTGCCCGTCGGCACAGTCAGCGCTGGCCAGGTCGCGATGCAGTCGTCGGTGGCGGTGCAGGCGCTGGTGCCGTTGTTGGCGACATCCTTGTCGAAGGCATAGACGGTCATCCCGTTCGAGCCCGCGACCAGCAGGGTGCCGTTGGTGCCGACCGTCTGGGCGAGGATCGTGGGGCCGCCGGCGGGCGCGCTACCATTTGAGCAGGCTGCGAGGCCGGCGGCGAGCACGAGCGCGCCCGCGAGAAGTCGTATTCGATGAATCACCTGATCCTCCATGCCGGACCGCAGGGCCATGCGACCGCGGGGGTCCGGACAGGACCGATTACGCTGGTCGCCAGTGGGTCGGTTTCGACCGCGCAGGCGTTGGGGTCACGACGATGGCACGACCAAAGCCGGGTCAACCGGCCGACGACCGGCAACGGATCCGCTATCCGCTCGACTGGCTGCTGGCGGTGATCGACGATCCGGTCCGGGCCCGGGAGGCAGCGTCGGCGCTCGTCGCGGCGGGCTTCGAGGCGGACCACGTCAAGGTGCTCGAGGGGGCCACGGCAGACGGCTCGCTCTCGGAACTGCCGACGAGCAGGGGCGCAATGGGCCAGCTGATCCGGCTCATCCAGTTCATGTCGATGGACCAGACGCCGGACCTTCGCCTGTACGAGGCGGCGCTCGACGACGGGCGGGCGATCGCGGCAGTCCATTGCGGCTCGCGCCCCCGGCTGCTCGAGGCGCGCGACTTGCTGGCCGCCCACGGGGCCCATTTCCAGAACCACTTCGGGCGCTACGCGACCGAGGAGTTCTCGCGCTGGCGCGGCCCGGAGCTGCACCCCGACTGGTAGCCGCCGGGTCCCAGCGGCCGCTCGGCTAGAGTCTCCCGATGCAGGTTTGCGTCCTGGGTCCGCTGCTCGTCCGGGACGGTCCCAACGAGGTCGCTTCCGGTGGGCCCCTCCAGCGCCGGGTTCTCGCCCGACTGGCGATGGACGGCGGCCGGCCGGTCGGCCCGTCCGAGCTCGAGGCGGCAGTGTGGGGCGACGAGCCGTCGCTCGCCGCGCGGCGCACGATCGCCTCGCACGTGGAGCAGGCCGACCGGGAATGGACAGTGAGCCACGCTCGGCTCATTGCTGGCGGACCGGGCGGTGCAGCGGCTGAGGCTCCCGGCGAGGTCCTTGACCCGCACAGGGCCCACCAGCTGGCCGCGACGCTGGCCGTCGAGTCAGCCCGGCCGGCAGCCGGCCCCCGTCGACGGCGCGCCAGAGGCTGAGTCAGCCGGCCGCGGGCCGGCTCGTCGTCAAACGCTGTGGCCGACGTTGCTCAGGATCTTGGAGACCTGGCCGCCGAGGAAGATCAGGGCGATGATCGCCACGATGGCGATGAGGGCGAGGATCAGCGCGTACTCNNCTGGCACCTGGCACGCTGCGGGGCAGATGCGCCATGATCCGATTGAGCAGATTCATCTCAGGTTTCCCTTCCCGCGAGGACAAATACTTGTCCTCTGACAATAACATCCAGATTCTACCGGAGGGGCGGAGTGCCCGCAAAGCCTTCGATGGTCCTGGTACTCGACCAGCTCGACGGAATCGCGACCGCGATGGTTGCCGCCACGAACACCGCCCTGGCGAGCGTGATCGAGGCAGGGGAGCTGTCGATCCAGCAGTGGCGGCTGGTGATCATCCTGGGCGGATCGGCCGGACCGCTCCGGCTGAACGAGATCGCCTGGCGGGTCAATGCCTCGATGCCCTCGACCAGCCGCCTGGTCCAGCGGATGGAGCGCCGCGGCCTGGTCGCGGCCAGCGCTGATCCGCTNNAGCGGTCCGCGCCCAGGTGATCGGCCGGCGCCGGCAGCTGATCGAGGACAGCCTGGCTGGCCTCGACGCCGATCCGGCGACGGTGGCGGGACTGGCCGAGGTGGCCGACCGGCTGGCGCGCCTGCTGTAGCGAAGCGCCAGGCCGAGCCCGGATCGAGCCCCGCCCGGGGTCGTTGGGCCCGCGGGGTATTGACAGGAAATCTTGTCAAGGCCTTGACAAGGTGGTATATTTACGGCCTGAGTGGCGTGTCAAGTCTTGACACNNGTCCAGCTCAAGAAATCGGGCGCGTCCTACAAGGGCCTGTGCCCGTTCCACGGCGAGAAGACCGCGTCGTTCTATGTGACCCCCACCCGGGAGAGCTGGAAGTGCTTCGGTTGCGGCCTCGGTGGCGACGTCTTCAGCTTCGTCATGCAGCGCGACTCGGTGAGCTTTCCCGAGGCGCTCAAGACGCTGGCGGCCAAGGCCGGTGTCGAGCTCGATGAGCGGTCGAGCCGCGAGGATGCTCGCCGCGCTCGCCTGCGCGAGGTCCTCGACAGCGCGATCGCCTGGTATCACAGCGTCCTGACCGCCCACGTCTCCGGCGCGCCGGCGCTCGACTACCTGCGCGGCCGCGGGTTCAGCGATGAGACGATCTCCACGTACCAGCTGGGCTGGGCGCCGGCCGGCTGGGATGCGATGTCACGCCAGCTGATCGCCAAGCGGGGGATCGATCCCGCCGCCCTGGCCGAAGTCGGCCTGACCCAGGCACGTTCCTCGGGTCGCGGCGCGTATGACCGGTTCCGCGAACGGATCATCTTCCCGATCCGCGACGCGAACGGCCATGCCGTGGGCCTCGGTGGACGGTATCTGGTCGCCGACGGCGACACCGGCGACCACGGGCCGAAGTACCTCAACTCACCGGCCACGCCGCTCTTCGACAAGAGCCGCACGCTGTACCTCGTCGATCGGGCCAAGTCGGCCATCCGCAAGTCGGGTCAGGCCGTGATCGTCGAGGGCTACACCGATGCGCTGATGGCCCACCAGGCCGGCTTCACGAACGTCGTTGCCAGCCTGGGCACGGCCCTGACCCCCGGCCAGGTCGCCGTCCTGACCCGCTACGCCAAGAAGGTCGCCCTGGCCTACGACGTCGACCCGGCCGGCCAGTCGGCGGGCAGCTTCGGGGTGACCGAGCTGAACAACCTGATCAGCGAGGTCCAGCAGGACGGCGGCGTCGGCCTGACCGACGTCGGCGTCGTCCGGCTGCCGGACGGCAAGGACCCCGACGAGGTCATCCGCGAGTCGCCCGACCTGTGGCGCGAGGCGGTCCGCACCCCGGACCCGATCCTGGCCTACCTGATCGACTACCACGCCGGCCGGATCGACACCCGCACCGCCGACGGCAAGCGCCGGTTGGTGGACGCCGTGATGCCCACCCTGCGCAAGGTCTCCGACCCGGTCGTCCGCGACGCGTACCTCCAGCTCCTCGCCCGGCGCTCGGGGGTCGAGGAACGGATCCTGCTCGAGTCGCTCCATCGCCGGCCAGAGCCGAGCCGGCCGGGCGCCCTGGGCGGGGGAGGAGCGGTCGACGACCATGCCGGCGCCCGGATCACTCTCGACGCCGTGCGGGCCGCCGCCGAGAGCGTCAGCCCCGAGGAGGTCGTCAAGTCGATCACCCCGGTCGAGGTCGAGCTGCTCCGCCTGCTCCTCCTCGTGCCCGAGCAGCAGGAGCGGGTGATCGAGCTGCTCAAGCCGGCCGACCTGCCGAGCACGGTCGCCCGCGAGCTGTATGCCGCGATCGTGGCCGAGTTCCAGACCGGCTCCTTCGAGCGGGGCCGGATGCTCGACGCCCTCGATCCCGAGACGCGAGCCCTGGCGATTGCCCTCTACGCACACCGCGGCCCGGACCCGAGCCGGTTATCAACGGCGCGGCTCACCTACGCAATTGACAAATGCCTGCTGACCCTCGAAGCAGATCGCCTCGAGGAACGGGGCACCTGGAACCAGGCCGAGCAGGCCGATGCGGAGCGCCNNCGATCACTCGATCGCAGGATCGAGCAGACGCACCTGCTCACCCGGCCGGCCGTCGCCGGCCACGCATAGCTGGAGGCACACGTGGCACAGGATCCAATGGACAAGCAGCTCGTCGAGGCGGTGCTCGCCGGTCGTCCCCGCCGGACGAAGGTCGAGCAGGAGGAGGCGAAGCTCGCCTCGAAGCGCCCGGCCCGGGCCGGCGTGGCCGTCCTCTCGCCGGTCGAGCTCGACGATGACGATGATGACGACGACCTCGACCTCGCCGTCGTCGCCGACCCGGCCGAGGCGGTCGAGATCGGCGTTGAGGTCGTAGGCGAGAACGGCGAGGTCGTCGCCGAGAAGCTGCCCGCGGATGCCCCCGCCAAGCTCGATGCCAAGGAGCTCGAGGAGCCGACCCCCGAGGAGCTCGAGGCGCTGTCGGCCGACATGATCGGGATCGACGACCCGGTCCGGATGTACCTCAAGGAGATCGGCAAGGTGCCGCTCCTGACCGCCGAGCAAGAGGTCACGCTCGCCAAGCGCATCGAGGCCGGGCTCCTTGCCCGCGAGAAGCTCGGAGCCGTCGACGCCGACGGCGAACCGGTCGACATCAGCGAGAACCAACGTTCGAGCCTGCACGCGGTCAAGCGCGACGGCGAGCTCGCCCGCCGCCAGCTGACCGAGGCGAACCTACGGCTCGTGGTGTCGATTGCCAAGCGCTATGTCGGGCGCGGAATGGCGCTGCTCGACCTCATTCAGGAGGGCAACCTCGGCCTCATCCGCGCGGTCGAGAAGTTCGACTACACGAAGGGCTTCAAGTTCTC
>PNAZ01000037.1 GCA_003169655.1 Chloroflexota bacterium | reverse complement strand
CCCCTCCCCCCCCGCGGCCGGCCGACCCTCGAGGCGGCCGGGCTGCTGCCGAGCGACCGGCTGGTGATCATCGAGCCGCTCGGCTACGTCGAGTTCATGTCCCTCGTCCGGGGCGCGAAGCTTGTCGTCACCGATTCAGGCGGGGTCCAGGAGGAGACGACGATCCTCAATGTGCCCTGCCTCACGATCCGGCCGAACACCGAGCGGCCGATCACGATCAGCCATGGCACGAACCGACTGGTGACGCCGGACGACCTGGTCCGGGTCGCCCGGGCGACCCTTGACGGCAGCCTGGCCCAGCCGGTCGAGCGCCCGCCGCTGTGGGACGGCCAGGCAGGCCCCCGGATCGCGGCAATCCTGGCCGCCTTCCTGGGCGCCGATCGGGACTAGCCTGCCGAGCCAGCTGACCCCGCGCCCGTCGTCTCGCGGTCCGGCTCGTAGGCCGGCAGGTTCCCGGTCAGGATCGCGAGCCAGGCATCCACAACCCGGGCCAGGCTGAACGTCGCCCGGGCCTGGTCCTGGGCGATCCGGCCGAGCTCGGCCCACCGGCCGACCTCGCCCGCCTCGAGGATCGCATCAGCCATCGACGCCGTATCGTCGTGGATCCAGCGCCGGTCGTAGATCGAGTCGGCGCCCGGCCAGCTCCGGATCAGCGGTACCGCCCGGGACGCCATCCCTTCGGCCGGGGCGAGGTGGAAGCTCTCGTCGTCGCTCGTCGACAGGATCCAGCCGATCCGCCGCAGCCAGGCGGCAACGTCCGGCCCGAATCCGTCGAAGGTCACGGCCCCGCGCAGGTCCGGATCGGTCTGGATCCGGCGCAGCACGCCATCGAAGTGGGCCCGTTCGTCGGCCTCCTGCCAGATCCACGGGTACTGCCAAGGCATCTTTGTCTTGGCGAACAGGACATAGCGTGGATCGCGCCGGCGCAGGCGAGCCAGGACATCGATTGCCAGGTCCATCCGCTTGCGGGCCGGGGCGACGCCGATGAAGCCCAGGTGGAATCGGGCGCCCTCGAGCTTGGGTCGATTGAACTCGACGTCGTCCACCACGTTCGGGACGACCGCCACCTTGCCGGCCGGCCAGCTCGTGCTGGCAAGGGTGAGCGCGGCGTAGTGCCTGCTGACGCAGATCACCTGGTCGATCTGGTCGATGTTCGCCTGCCTGGGCCATGGCCGGTAGAGCTCGAAGCGGTGAAGCCGGACGACGAGCCGCTGGCCCGGCCGGCGATGGGCGCTATACCAGACCGCGTTCGGGCCGAACCACTCGCAGATGATCACGTCGGCCCAGTCGACCATCGCCTGGCTGGCGGCCGGATCGTGGCTGGCCAGGTTTGGCCAGTGGTCGACCCGGACCTCGAGCTCGGGCAACCGGCGCAGGGTGTCGAGGATCTGCTCGAAGAACTTCAGGTCGTGACTGGCAACCCCGACCCGCAAGGGCTGGGCCCGCGAGCCGACCCGGGTGGTGCTCGGGAATGCCCGATCGAGGAGGATCCGGACACCGGCCGCGGCTGCCTCGAGGCCATAGGCGAGCGCGGCTGTCTGGCAGGTTTCGGCGGCGGCCTGGTGGGCCCCGGGCTTGGTTGCCAGCCAGGCCAGGTTGTCGACGACGGCAGCCTCGGTCCCCGCGAACAGGGGATAGCTGGCGCCAAGCAGCGCCTCGTGCATCGGCGTCCGGTTGAGGACCACCGGCAGCCCGACGGTCCCGTACTCGAGGACCTTGGTCGAGAGCTCGAGGCTGGCATCGAGCGAGGCGTCCCGCCAGCCCAGCCCGACATGTGATTCGGCGCAGATCCGCATCGCTGCCTGGCGGCTCAGGCCGCCGTGCCAGATCACCCCGGGGGTGGACTTGAGCGCGGTCATCATCCGCTGCTGGTAGCCGGGATCGCCGGAGTCCTGGTGGATCTTGTCGCCGATCGCGTGGAACTCGGCCTTGATCCCCCGCTCGGCCAGCAGCCTCGGCAGGGTTGTCATCTGGAGGGTGTTCCAGTGCGGCGCGAACTTGCCCGAGTAGACCAGCTTGAGTGTCTCGCCCGGCTCGAAGCGGGAGGGCGGCGGCGGTTCGTCCGGCTCGGGGACCACGGGCGGGAACAGGACGCAGCGGCCGCAAGCGGTCGGCACAGCGCCCTCCAGGAAGGTGCGCAGCTCCTCGGTCTGGCAGAGCAGGTAGCGCGACGCACCGGCGATCGCAGTCAGCCGGTCGAAGGCCTCTTCGTCCATCGCCGTGGCCGACTGGGGGATATCGGTGAGGTAGGGCCACAGGCGGCCGTCGAAGGTCCGCTCGTCGGCAATTCGCGAGGCCAGCCCGAAGCCCCGGATCAGGACGAGGTCGAACGGGCTCGCCTCGTCGAGCTCGCGCATCAGGCACACGGCGTTGGGGATGGTGAGCGGGTCATCGAATCGGCCCTTTGCCCGGCCGTCCTCGAACGGCCGGACGATGACCACGTTCTCGAGGCGCTCGAGCGGCTCGAGCAGGGCCGAGCGCCGAACCCGGGTCTTAAGCAGAAGGGTGACCTGGCAGCCGGCCCGGGCCAGCGTCTCGACGGTCGACACGGCCCAGATCGACGAGCCATCGATCGTATTCAGGTTCCCGTCGCCGTAGACCAGGGCGGTGAGGGTTGCGCGTTGGCTCATCCCCCGGCCGTCGTATTGCTCGAAGGAGTCGCAAACAGGCGGCTGCCGCGTCGGGCCCAGCCATCGAGACGCTGGTCGCCCGCCTCCCGGCCCCCCGGAGTCGCCCAGCCGGCCAGCAGCTCGCGGCGGACCAGGCTGCCGCGCAGGGGCAAGTCGGACACGAAGTGCGAGCTCGGCCCGGAACCGTAGCCCACGGCATCGGCTCGGGAGGACTCGGCCGCCGCCGCCAGATCGAGCAGTGCGTTCGGATCGGCGAGGCCGCCCTCGGGCCAGGCCATGACCCATGGCTCCGCGGCAGCGGCCGCCAGCCCCGGCCAGCCTGTTCCGTCCTCGGCGCCGTCGATCGTCCGGAGCGCGATCCCGAGGTCGTCCAGGCCGGCGAGCCCGTCCGGCGTCGCCATGTCCGGGACCGAGCCGGCACGAACGACCACCTCGCGCGGACGGAGCGCCTGGGTCTTGAGGGCATCGACGATCGCCGGGGCCGACTCGGCAGTCAAGGGGCCCAGCAGGATCGCCATCCCGCGTGACCGAAGCGGGTCGGCGGCAAGGCCGAGCAGTCCACTGATCGCCGCGAGGGCGACCGGCACGGCGTGCGAATCGAAGATCCGCCGGCCGGCCGGCCGGAGGGCCGTCTCAGCCAGCGGCGCCAGGCTCTGCGCCGCACGGATCGCCGCCGCCGCGTCCGCGCCCGGCGGCACGAATGTCGCCTGCTCGCCGGCGACCTGGCCGAGTAGGTCATTGGGCAGCGCCACGATCCGGGCGCCGCAGGCCAGCGCCTCGAGCGTCCGGCCCAGGCCGCCCCTTCCGTTCGGGTCGCCGACCACGACCCGCCGGGATCGATAGCGCCCGGCCGCGTCCGCCGGGTCGAGCGTGCCTCGAATGGCCCGCCGGAGCGACTCCGGGAAGGCCTCCGCCCGATGGAGCGAACGATCTTCGACGAGGATCTCGAGCCCTTCGGCGACTCCCCCCGCGAGCAGGGCCAGGAGGCGCTCGGCGTCGCCCTGGCTCGCGCGCGGGTCCCAGGCGCCGACGAAGAGCGGCGGTCCCGATCGCTCGGGGTCGAGGTCCGACCCGTTGAAGGTCGCCAGCTGAACCCCCGGATCCCAGCTCGACGCGCCGAGGACCAGGTCGAAGCGCGGCTCGAACAGCGCAATCCCAACCGGCTCGGGCACTGCCGGGCTCTTCCAGAGGACCGTCGGGCGGCCGAGCCGATGGGCCAGCGCCAGGACCTCGAGGAGCGTCCGATCACGATCGACAGCGCTCGAGCTGGCTGCGTATGCCCAGGGCTGGCCCGCTCCAAAGGCACCGGTCTCGACCAGGACGAGGTCGGGGTCGACCCGCTCGATGGTGAGCAGCGCGTTGTTGGGCAGCAGCCGATGGACCACCGCGTCGGGGCCCAGGGTTGCCTCGGTCTGGTCCCGGATCAGTCCCGCGATCACCAGCCGGGTTCGCGCGCCCGGTGAGCTGTTGCCGTAGGCGAGATGCAGCCGTTCGGGTGCGTAGCGGATCGACTCCTGCCAGGCGTCGATCGCCTGGGCCGGCGAGCGCCCCTTGGCCGCCGGGCCGGGAGCGCCCGATCGGGTCCGACGTCCACGGACCCGGATCACCTCCGGCAGCCGACGGATGATTCGGCGCGGCTGCCGGACGGCCTTCACGGCCAGCAGCTCGAGCCGGTGGGAGACGGATGCTTCGAGAGCCGCCGTGCGTTCGGCGGACTCCCGGGCCTGGCGCCTGAGCCGCTGGATCTCGGCCTGGGCCACTGGGTCGGGGGCTACCGGGCGAGTCGAATCCAGGCCGCGCGCCGATCCGCTCGACGAGGCAAAGACGACCCGGGTGGCGAGGCGGATGCCCTCGGCCAGGCTCATGTCGCGGCCCTCGTTTGAGCCCGTCCCGGCGTCGGCTGTCGACCCGGCCCCCTCGCGCTGGCCGGCGGCGATCGCCCAGGATCCCTCGTCCACGACCGGCGCCAGCTCGACGACCTGGAACCTGGTGGCAACCAGCGCCTCGACGACTCGCTCGTCAAGGGCGGGCACCGCCGCGCCGTTCAGGATCAGGATGAAGCTGCCGCCCGGCCCCAGCGACCGCAGGGCCGGCATCGCGGACGCCACCTCCGCGGCGGCGTCGCCCTGGCCCATCGCCCACACCAGGAGGTCGCCCTCGCCCAGGCTGGCGGGTTCGAGCTCGGACGGATCGCGGACCTCGACCAGGATCCCGGCCGGCAGGTCCAGCCCCTCGCCCAGGTCGGCAAGGTGTACGCCGGCATCCACCAGGCGTCGGATGCCCTGCAGGCGCGGCCTGATGAATTCGGCGATCGTCAATGGTTCCAAGCCCGCCGACTCTACAACAGGGCGGCTCGATCCATCGACGACCGGGAAACCGTTTGGCGCCCCGGGACCATAATCAGGAGGCCAGCCGCCTCGGTCCCGCGGGCATGTCCCGCGTCGACCTCCGTCCGCGTCGAGCCCTGAGTTTCCGGGAGGGATCTTGAGCACAGACCAGCGCGTCGCCGTCATCGGCCTGGGCTACGTCGGCCTGCCCCTGGCGATCAGCTTCGTCGACGCCGGCTGCACGGTCGTGGGGGTCGACGCCAACCTGGGCCGGGTCCAGGAGCTCCAGTCCGGCCACTCGCCGATCGACGACATCGACGACGCCATGCTCGCCTCCGCGCTCGGCCGCGGCCTGACGATCCAGGCCAGCGACGAGGCCGACCTGGCCGCCAGCGAGGTGATCTTCGTGTGCGTCCCGACACCGATCACCAAGGCCAAGGACCCCGACCTCAACCCGGTCCTGGTCGCCGCCCAGCGGGTCTGCCGGCAGCTCCGGGCGGGGCAGCTGGTCATCCTCCAGTCGACCACCTATCCAGGCACCACCACCGGCCCGTTCCAGTCCGAGCTCGAGCGATCGGGCCTGGTTGCCGGCCGGGACTTCGACCTCGCCTACGCTCCCGAGCGGGTCAACCCGGGCGATCCGGCGAGCACCGGTCGAGCCATTCCCCGGCTGGTGGGTGGCCTGACGCCGGCTGGCACGGCCCGGGCCGCAAGCCTCCTGCGCCGGATCAACACCACGGTCCATGAGCTCAGCTCGCCGGATGCCGCCGAGCTGGCCAAGCTGCTCGAGAACGTCTTCCGCAACGTCAACATCGCCCTCGTCAACCAGCTCGCGCTGCTGTGCGAGCGGATGAACCTCGACGTCTGGGAGGTGATCGACGCGGCGGCCACCAAGCCGTTTGGGTTCATGCCCTTCCGGCCCGGGCCAGGAGTCGGCGGCCACTGCATCCCGGTCGATCCCTATTACCTCGCCTGGCGCGCCCGGGAGTTCGACTTCGTCGACCGCTTCGTGGAGCTCGCCGGCGACATCAACCTGGCCATGCCCCGCCACGTGGTCGACCTGGTTGGCTCGGCCCTCAACGATCGCGGCCGGGCGCTCAACGGAGCACGGGTCGGGATCCTGGGGGTGGCCTTCAAGCCGGACGTCCGCGACGCCCGCAACTCGCCCGCAGCGGACGTCCTGGCCGGGCTTGCCGCCCGCGGCGCGAACGTTTCGTACCACGACCCGCACGTCCCCACCTTTCGCGACGCCGAGGGCGTCCAGCGGACCTCGGTCGAGCTCCCCCGGCTGCTGGCCGAATCGGATGCGATCGTGGTCCTGGCCAGCCATCGGGCGATTGACTGGGAGCTCGTGTACGGGCAGGCCGGGCTGATCATCGACACCGTCGGCAACTCGAACAACCGCACCCCGCGGGAGCACCAGGTGCTCCGTCTGGGCGCCGGCTGGAGCGGGTCGAGCGCCGTGGCAGGTGGGCGCTGATCGCGATTGATCGCGAGTGTGCCCCTCGGGGCCGACCTGGGGATCTTCGTGATCAGCCTCGCGGCCGGGCTGGTCGGCGCGCTGGCCGGCGTGGGCGGCGGCATCTTCGTCGTCCCGGCCCTGACCCTCCTCTTCGGCGTCGACATCCGCCTGGCGATCGGGGCCAGCATCGTCAGCGTGATCGCCACGAGCTCGGGCGCGGCGACGGCCTACGTCCGGGACCAGATGACCGACCTGCACATCGGGATGTTCCTCGAGCTCGCCACGGTGACCGGCGCGATCGGCGGGGCGTTGCTGACCGCGATCGTGGCCCCTGCCCTCCTGTTCGTGATCCTGGGCCTGGTCCTGCTCGGATCAGCCGGCCTGCAGCTCCTCCGGCTGGCCGAGCTGCCGACGGAGGCCAGCCCGCCGTCGCCGGCCGCGGTCCGGCTGCACCTGGTCGGCTCGTACCCCGACCGGAGCATGGGTCGGACGGTCGGCTACAGTGCTCGCCGGATCCCGCTGGGCTTCGCCCTGATGGTCGTCGCGGGGCTCGTGTCCGGCCTGCTCGGGATCGGCTCGGGGGCGCTCAAGGTCCTGGCCATGGATGGCGCGATGGGCCTGCCGATCAAGGTCAGCTCGGCGACCAGCAACTTCATGATCGGGGTCACGGCGGCGGCCTCTGCCGGGATCTACCTGAGCCGGGGGGACGTTGACCCGCGGATCGCCGCGCCGGTGGCGCTGGGCGTCCTGGGCGGCGCGCTGGTCGGGGCCCGGATCCTGCCCCACCTGTCGAGCCCCGCCGTGCGCCGGATCTTCGTGCCGGTCCTGATCGTGATCGGGCTGCAAACCCTGGCCCGCGGGTTGGGCCTGGCGTGATGACCGCGGAGCGCTTCCGGACCTGGGTGGCCACCGTCCTGATCATCGGGGTCAGCATCAGCGCCGCCCTGATCGCGCTCGGCTTCGGTGGGGCGCTGTTCGTCGGCTGGAGTGGCTCGCTGCTCGGTCGCGCGGCCGGATCGGCCGATCCGTCGGACTTCTCGACCGTGGTCGCCGGCCTGACCGAGCTGCGCCCGATCGCGATCGCCCAGGTTGGCCTGCTCGTCCTGGTGGCCACGCCGGTCGTCCGGGTGGCGGTCTCGCTGATCGCCTTCGGGCTCGAGCGAGACCGCCTCTATGCGGCGATCACGGCATCGGTGCTCGCCCTGCTGCTGCTCAGCTTGCTGGTGGTTCGCTGACCGATCAGGGGATCACGAACTTGAACGTGCCGCTCGCCTTGGACCGGGATTCGTGCATCGTCAGGGTGTACGAGCCGCTGCCCGGCGCGGCCACGGCAAAGCACATTCCCAGGTCCCGGATCGTGCCCCGGGGCGGCGGGCTGAACGAGACCGCCGGGTTGCTGGCTGAGGTCGTGGCGTCCGGGGCGAGCACGAAGCCCTGGTCGATGTAGGCGTAGTTGGTGGGATCCGAGCTCGTCGCCGTGCCCCACAGGACAATCGAGACCTGGTCCTTCTTGAGCGGGCCGTACTTGATCCGGTCGGGGTAGCCGATACAGGCGGCCGGGATCACGATGCCCTTGGTGACCGCGAACGCGGCGTACTTGCCCATCTTCAGGGTGCCGGCGACGGTCAGGCTGGTTGGCTGCTCGCTCGTCGCCGGATCGCCATTGAGGGGCACCAGCGCCTGGTGCTCGTCGGGGGCGCCGAAGGCCAGGACGGTGCCGGCGACGGTGAAGTCCTTGGGCGTCTGGAGCGAGATCTCGGCCGCGGCGGTGGCGCCGACCGGGACCGGGCCCGGGCTGACCGAGGGCGGCATGAACTGGCCGTTCCAGACCACCTTCAGGTCGTTGCCAACCTGGCTGACCTCGGTCTGGGCGGTCGCCGTGTTCATGAACGTCGCCTCGACCTTCAGGATCCGCTTGAGCGGGTCGTAGGTCCCGCCGGTCACGTGGATCACGTACCCGCTCCACCACACGGTCGAGTCGAGGCTGAACGCCGCGGCACTGGGGACCGGTGTCGGCGTGGGCGTCGGGCTGGGGGTCGGCCGGACGGACGGACTCGCGCTCGGGCTCGCGCTGGGCGCCGCGGTGGCGCTGGCCGACGGTGCGCTCGAGGCTTCGGACGGCGCCGCACTGGCCGCAGCTCCAGACCCAGAGCAGGCGCCGACGATGAGGCAAAGGGCAATCAGGCCCGTCACCGGACGAGATACGGACATTGGGCAGTCCTCTCTCCGCACTGGATGGCGGCGCCGGCCCGACGAGGTCGGCCGTGTTCAAGTGTGGTTCAGCCGCGGATCAGGATACCTGCCGCCTTCGCGCCTGAATACCGGCAATCGTCCTCATCCGTGGGGCTCGTCGTCCGGGGCGGCATGAACGTGGTCGTGCGCGTCGCCACCCCACAGCGAGACCGGTTCCTGGGGATTCGTATTGACCATCAGCCGGAAGATGTCGGGCCGGGCGTAGTGGCCGGTGACGTCCAGGTCGAACTTGCCGCGCACGATCTGGTCGAGCTCGAGGTCGGCCACGAGGACCGCCTCGCCGTCGCGCGCCGGCCCGGCCAGGACCTGCCCCAGCGGATCGACGATGCAGCTCCCACCGGCGATCAGGATCGTGTCCGGAGCGACGTCGACCGGATAGTCCGCGGGGTAGTCCGAGCGACGGGCGAACTGGGCCGCCGACAGGACGAAGCAGCGACCCTCGAGGGCGATGTGGCGCATCGTCGGCAGCCAGGTCTCGCGGTCGTCCACGGTCGGGGCGCAATACAGCTCGATCCCCTGGCCGTACATCGCCAGGCGCAGCTGGGGCATGTAGTTCTCCCAGCAGATCACCGCCCCGATCCGGCCGAGCTGGGTTGCCAGGACCGGCAGCGTCGACCCGTCGCCGAAGCCCCAGATCAGGCGCTCCATGGCGGTCGGCATCACCTTGCGGTGGGTAGCCAGCAGGGCGCCATCGGGGTCGATGAAGAGGACCGTGCAGTAGAGGGTGCCGGCGGCCCGCTCGATCACCCCGATCACGAGGTGGATCCGGTGCTCGTTGGCGATCTGGCCAAGGAGATGGACCGCCGGGCCGGGCACGTCGATGCCCGACTCGTGGTAGCGCCGGAACCATTCGCGGCCCTCGGCCGAGCGGGAACCGACGACCGCCCCGAAGTCGGAGCCCTTGGGATAACCCGACAGGAACGCCTCGGGGAATACGACCAGCTCAGCCCCCTGGCCGGCCGCCTCCGCCGTCCAGTGGGCGACCTTCTCGAGCGAGGCCTCGCGGTCAAAGGCGACCGGCGCCGCCTGGACCACCGCGGCGCGAACTGTTCGGCCGCTCATTGCCCGGATTCGTCCATCGTCCTAGCCGACCGCCCAACTGGCCTTGACTGCGGGCGGCGCGACGAGGGTCTGGAGCACGACGCAGTAGCGCTCGGTGCGCTCCTTCAGCTTGTCCAGGCGCTCCGCGGGCACGTCGCCGGAAAGGTCGAACTGGAGCCGGATCGCCTCGAAACCGACCGGGACGTCCGCCGTGCCCAGGGTTCCCCGGAGGTCCAGGTCGCCCTCGACCGTGACGGCAACTGACACGCCATCGAGGCCCATGTTGGCGGCGACCATCTGGCACGTGAGCTGCGCGCAGGCCGCGAGCGCCGCCAGGAGCAGGTCGCCGGAGCAGGCCGCGCTACCGCTGCCACCGACGCCGGGGTGGGCGCCGGCCGCGTAGATGGCTCGGCCCAGGTCGATCGAGCAGCTCATCGCACCCTCGGACGTGCTGCCCGTCGCGCGCAGGGTGATCCGCGCGGCGTCGGGCTCGTCTCGGTAGTGCGCCTTGATCGGCTCCTGGATCTCACGCAAGGTCATGGTGCTTGCCTTTCTGGCGATCGTTCCGATGATCGCCAAGGGTAGTCGCGAGCGCTGTCACCGATCCGACCAAAACTCGGTCGCATGGCCGATTTGATCAAAACCGCCGGAGGGTTGATCCTAGGCGCACCCGACCACCTGCTCAGGAGTGCCCCACCTATGCCGCTCTTCCTCGACACCCACAAGAAGATTCCGGGCCTGACCGCGGACGCTGTCGCCCAGGCGCACGCGGCCGATGTCGCGGTCCAGGCCAAGCATGGCGTGACCTTCTTCCGCTACTGGTATGACGAGGCGACCGGCAAGGTCTTCTGCCTGGCCGAGGCCCCCAGCGCGGCGGCGACCGAGGCCGTCCATCGGGAAGCCCACGGCCTCCTCGCCGACGAGATCACCGAGGTCAAAGAGGGAGCGTAGCGAGGGCCTCGTTGGGGGTCATGTGGCGCCCTTCGCGTCGACATGACTCGAAGCGGTCGTGACCCAACTGGGCCTCGAGCTCGGCAAGGCCCTGGTCATGGGCAGCCGCAGCCTGGGGCGGAACCATCGCCCGGATCGCCGTGCGGAGCGACTCGGCGGCACCGTGCAACCGGGTCGCTGACTCGGCGTCAGCGACCGCAATCGCTCCAGCCAGGCTCTCCATGGCACTGGCCAAGCCGGGCATGTCGCCCAGGTCCTGGCGGATCGCCAGGCTGCGCCGAAAGAGCTCGCGAGCCTCGACCCCGTCGCCGTCGGCCAGGGCCAGCTCGGCGAGGTGGGTGAGCACCCGCGCGACGCCCCGTCGATCGCCCAGCTCCTCGAGCATCGCCAACGCCTCGCGATGGAGCAGCCGAGCTCCTTCCCGATCACCCGCCCGGCTCGTGCCACGCCCGAAGGCATCCAGGGCGAAGGCCTCGGTCCAGCGATCGCCGAGCTCGCGGATCGTGGCCAGGCTCTGCTCGTGCAGGGTTCGCGCCACGTCGAGGTCGCCTTCACGCCCGGCGACATCGGCCAGGTTGATCGAGCCAAAGACCACTCCGCGAACGTCGCCCAGCTCACGAGTGATGGTGATCGTCTCCTCGTACAGGAGGCGCGCCTGCGCATGGTCGCCCAGCTGGACCGCGGTGTTGGCGAGGTTGTTGGCCGCGTAGGCAACGCTCTGGCGGTCACCCAACTCACGATGCAGGGCGAGGCTCGCGGCATGGAAGGCCGATGCGGCCTGGAAGTCGCCCTGCATGAAGGCCAGGTTCGCTGCGCCCGTCAGGCCGTCCGCGCGCAGCGCCGAGACGTCATTCCCCACGGCATCGAGCATCCGCTCCAGCCAGCCGCGGCCCTCGGTGAGGTTGCCCCGGATCTCCCAGTAACGCCACAGCCCGGACGCGATCCGGAGGCCGGCCCGTGACTCGCCGGGCTGGTCCAGGCACCACTCGAGCGCCGCCCGGATGTCGTCATGCTCGCGGTCCAGGCGGCGCAACCACTCGACCGGCTCTGGCCCGTGGAAGAAGGTCGCCGAGGCCTCGTCCACGAGGTCGAGATACCAATCTCGATGGCGGCGCAACGTGACATCGCCCTCGCCGGCCTCCACCAGGCGGCTTCGCGCGTAATCGCGCACGGTCTCGAGGAGCCTGAAGCGGGCCTCGGTCGAACGCGGATCGGTGAGGACCAGCGACTTCTCGACGAGACGACCAAGGAGGTCGAGCGTATCCAGGGGGTCGACGGGATCGCCCGAACAAACGGCCTCGGCGGCTTCCAGCGGGGCGCCAGCAGCAAACACGGACAGCCGGCGCAGGACGGCCCGCTCCTGCTCCGTCAGCAGGTCGTAGCTCCAATCGATCGTCGCTCGGAGCGTCTGGTGTCGAGCGACAGACGTGCGGCTGCCGCCGGTCAACAGCCGGAATCGATCGTCGAGGCGAGCCGAGATCTGCTCGACGGGGAGCGTCCGAACGCGGGCGGCGGCGAGCTCGATCGCCAGCGGGATCCCGTCCAGTCGCCGGCACAGCTGGGCAATCGCCGGGGCGTTGGCGTCGGTCACATAGAACGCCGGCTGGACGGCCCGAGCTCGTTCCACGAACAGCCGGCAGGCGTCCACGGTGCCCAGGGCGGCGGCACTGATGGCTGGCCCCGATTCGGGCGTCGCCAGCGAGGCGACCGGCAGGATGGCCTCGCCCGGCACGCCCAGGGCCTCCCGGCTGGTGACCAGGATCCGGACGCCCGAGCAGGAGCGCAGGACGGCCTCGGCCAGGTCGGCGCCGGCGGTCAGGACCGGATCGCAATCGTCAAGGACGAGCAGCAGCTTCTTGTCGGCCAGGTGGTCGAGCAACATTGGCAGCAACGACCGGCCGGCCGGCTCGGTCAGGCCGAGCGTGCTGACGACCTCCGGCAGCAGCAGACCCGGAGCGGTCAGCGCCCCGCACTCGACCACCCAGGTCCCGTCGTCGAACCGCTCCAGGAGCTGCCTGGCCAACCGCAGGCCGATCCGGGTCTTGCCCACGCCTCCGGGCCCAGTGAGCGTCAGGAGTGACGCGCGATCGAGCATCGAGATCGCCTGGGCGATCTCGCGATCGCGGCCGATGAAGCTGGTGACCTCGAGCTTGAGGTTGTTGCGCCGCTCTTCGGTCGTCCGCGGCGGTGGGAAGTCGAGGAGCAGGCCCGGCCCGGTGATCTGGTACAGCCGCTGCGGCGGACCCTCCAGGGAACGCAGGTGATGCGCCCCGAGGTCGAGCAGGCCGAGTGGCGGCCGAAGCTCGGCTGCGATCAGGTCCCTGGTAGCCTGCGACACGAGGATCTGGCCACCGTGGCCGGCGGCGCAGATCCGGGCCGCACGATGGACGTCGAGGCCGATGTAGCCCTCGGTTGCCCGGACCGGCTCGCCCGTGTGGATGCCCATCCGGTCCCGTACGGCGACCCCGTCCGGCCATTCCCAGGCCGCGACTGCGAGCTGGCCGTCGATCGCGGCCTGGACCGCCGCTCGGGCGCCCTGGAACACGAAATACAGCCCATCGCCGGCCGAGCCCCGCTCGAGCGCACCGTGGACGGCGAACGCTTCGCGGATCAGCCGATGGTGATCGGCCAGCATCGCCGGATACCGGTCCCCGAGGACCTGGAGCAGCCTCGTCGAGCCCTCGATGTCGGTGAACACGAGGGTGATGGTCCCGGTCGGTTGGCCGGGTTCGGGGGATTCGGGTGGTGGCACGCGGGCTCCTGATCTTGCCGTGGGTCAGCAGCCTACGCGTGTTATCCCGCCGCCGCCGCCGAGGTGTGTACTCGTTTGCCCCGGCTCCCTCGTCCGCCGCGCGGCGCGCCAACCGAATCCTTCGCTAGGCCCCGGGCGGTGAGAAGCGTTCCACGTACGGCGCCCGCCATTCAGGGGCCTCAAAGGGCGAGGCAAACCAGGTCGTCGTCTTGGCGACTCTGCCCTGGCGGAGTTCAATGATGGCGATCATCTGCCAAGTTTCCCCGTTCGAGTACCGGGCGGTACCCACGTATGTGTAGACGTCGCCCGACCCCTCGATGCGTAGCGCCGTGAACGACGGCGTCATCACCCATCGGTCTTCCGCCCCGACGAGCCGCGTACTGCCTGGATCGATGGTTCCGACTCCACCCGGGTAGTTGCGGAGGATGGCTAGCTCGTTCGCCTTGCCCCGGATGCGTTCCCCCGACTGGGGCATCTCGTCGATAAAGTCGTCGGTGATGAGCTTCTCCAGCTCGTCGAAGTCCTTGTTCTCCTGGGCGCGTGCGAAACGCTCGACGACGGATCGACCGCTTGGCTCAGTCATCCTCTCCTCCGTACGGCGCCGGCGCTGTCACCCAGCGAACTGTGGGCAGTCTATCTGTGGCCACCGCGTGGGTCGAGGCGAATGAGCTGCCCGAATGCTCGCGGTGCTCGGCTGACCGGATGTCGGGTATCGTGAGGCTCGGTCGCACCGGGGCGTAGCGAAGCTTGGCATCGCGCGTGCTTTGGGGGCCGCAGGGGGGTTAGCGGTGAAGGGTGGCGGGTCCGGAGCACGACAGTCCGAGCGCTGAAGGCCCCGATTATCCTGTGATTTGTAACTCGGCAGCGGGGCCGATCTAAAGAACGAGTTTGCCCCTGATCTCTCGTCCCTCGCGTAGCGTGCCGGCCCGTGTCCTGGACAACAAGGACGGGTGCCTCTCGGCACCCGTCAGGGCTGACCTGCCCGCGCTGCGGGCGCGAGTCAGGAACGCGTCGTGAACCAGACCGTTGGGGCTCCCTGCACGCCGGCGTCGTGCATCGCGGAGCGCAGCTCAGGGCTCCCGGCCCACGTTTGGGCGGCGTCGAGGGTTGCAAACTCGTGGGTCACCGTGATGTCATTCGGGTTGTCGATCGCCTGGTACACGGTCTGGTCCTGGACGCCCATGGCCTTCTGGATTGGCGCGATCCCGTCGTAGACCGACCGCCACTTGGAGTAGTCCGCGACCTGATGCCGAACGAAGAGCGTGGTCATCGTAGTGCCTCCGACTGGACCAGGGCTATTTTGGCGCGCCCCTGGCTTGTAGGGTTTATCCTGCCACGACAGTATCTGCTATGTCAATAACTGATATATGAGAACTTGCAAGAACAGCGGCCTCACTGTATCTTGGGCTCATGGCGAAGGACGAGGACGCAAGCCGCCCCGCAGGGCTCGTGTTTGATGCGTGGCGAGGCGTCCTGTTTGCGACCTCGCGCACGCTCCAGATTGCCGAGCCCGATCTGATCGCCAAGGCTGGATTTCCGCTGACGTGGCTCGACGTGCTGGCCCAGCTCTATGACGCCGGCGATGATGGCTTACGGATGCAGGAGCTCGAAGGACGATCCCTCTTCACGCGGAGTGGTCTGACCCGCCTCGTCGACCGGATCGAGACAGCTGGACTGGTCCGTCGCGAAGCCGTCCCCGGCGATCGGAGGGGCGTCCGGGTGGTACTGACCGCTGAGGGTCGTCGGCGTCATGATGCAGCGTTCATCGACCACAACATCCTGATCGAGCGCAAGTTCGGTCGCCGCCTGACCGAGGTCCAATTGCGAGCCGTGGCCGAGGCGCTCGCCCCGTTCTGGCACGATGACGAGGCTCCAACCGAAGGCTAGGTCGGGTCTCCTGGGTCTGGTGTCGGGTATCGTGAGCAGTCCGACTAGGCGGGGCGTAGCGAAGCTTGGCATCGCGCGTGCTTTGGGAGCACGAGATCGTGGGTTCGAATCCCGCCGCCCCGACCATCACCCGGCATCGAACGCGCCTGACTCCAGACAAAGAAAAACGGGGTGCTGACGGCCAGCACCCCGTTTTGTTGTGTCGAGCTTCGACTATCGCGCGTCTGACAGCGCCAGGTCGAGGCTGCCGGTCACGGACCGTCGATAGTGTCCGGTCGAATCACGGTTGGCGAGCAGGTGCGCGGCGGCGGTTCGATGGGAGGGATAGGCGAGCAGAGCGCCTGCGGGGCTGGCGCTCATGAAGATCGTGCGGGCCGTGGTCGTGCCCGTGAAGAGCGCGGTCAGGATGTAGCTGACGTCGCCGTACGGCTCGGCGAAGACGGCCTTCGCGCCGACGGCCAGGAAGCCGGCCGCAAAGTTCTGGATCCGCTCCCGGCCCGCCTCAACTGACGGGATGGGATTGCCGGGCTCGGAGTTGCCGGCCGAGTAGCACTCGCCATGCAGGATGACGACCGCGTTGGGCGCCAGGTGGATGTACTTGCGGATGTAGTTCGCGCCGTAGTACTTCACGTTCAGGTTGCCCTGGTTGGCCCGGGCATTCAGCCCGACGCCGTCCTTGGTGTTCTCCTGGAACGGCGGGTACGGGCTCGGCCAGCCGTTGCCGTGGCCCATGCTGATCAGGATGTTGGCGCCCTGCGCCGCTGCGGCGAATTGCGCCCAGGTCGCATGCGGGCTGTAGACCTCGATCACCGTCGCGCCGTAGCTGCGCGCCTGGGCGGCCAGCTGCTGCGCGTTGGCGATGTTACCGGCCGTGCCCGTACCGGTCGGGCCAACGACGATCACGACCTTGATCGGCGTCGATGCGGCCACCGTGGGGACCGTGGCGATGCCGCCTGCCCCCAGGATGAGTGCTGCCATAGCAAGCGCCCGTGCGCCCATGAACAGTTTTGACGCCCGTTGGGCGCCGTTGTTCACCAAATCCAATGTCCTGCCTCCTCACTACCAGAACGCCGCCGAAATGCGGCGAACGCCGTGAAATGTCGCCCGGCAGGGTAGGAACGCGGGGATGGCCTGGGATCACCAAGTCGGTAGTGATCCGGGGCCCTGCCACTGGGCGGCGAGTCGATGTCCCCAGGAGGCGAACTGCGCGCCTCGGTCCAAGTGTGGACTCGAATCCGGATCTGTGCCAGGCACCTTGGTACCAGATTGCCGCAGACCTTCCAACCACCGCGGGGTCCCCACCCACCCGCACTGCACCGCCCCGCGCACCACCCACGCTCGACGCTCAGGGCGCCGGTACGCCGCCCGGCTCTCGTCCGAGGTCCCAGCGGGCCAGGTCGGAATCGTGCCCCAGTACGATCGGACGGGTCGCCGGCGGAGGCCGCCGGGGTAGGATCGCTTCGATGCGCAACCATCGACTGCTCGCGTTGGCGCTCGGCGCTGCGCTGCTGGCCAGCTGCGGCTCGACGCCGGCGACCGCGAATCCGACCGCAACCCTGGCGGCGCCCACGCCCAGCCCGAATCCGCATTTGAGCGATCCGGCGTCCGTCGACACCGTCTACAACGCCTTGCTCAAGGCCGGGCTCCAGTTGTCGGCGAACTCGGCCGACGCCGGGACCGGTGCGCTGGTCAAGCGCCTCCACCTGACCTACGACGCCTGGCCGCTCGTGCTGACCCAGTTCACGAGCGCCAAGACGCTCGTCTCAGCGTCCGGCTTCAGTACCAAGGTGAAGCCGGTCCTGGGCAATCCACCCTTCGCCCTGGCCGGCCTGAACATCCTGATCGAGTACGGGTCGAGCACCCAGAACGGCCCGCCGGCCGCCCCCGACCCGCAGTTCGTGAGCGCGTTCCAGCAGCTGGTCGCGATCGTCGACCCGCTGCTGAGCCCCCTCCAGCAGCGCTCGGTCACGCCGGTCGTGCTGCCTACCCCGACGCCCGCGCCGAGCGCCTCGCCTGGCCCGTCGGGCAAGCCCAGGCCGACCGCCAAGCCAACTCCCAAGCCGAGCAAGAAGCCCTAGGCCTCGGTCCGGCGCGCGGGTCCGCGCGGACAGATCCCCGGTTCGCTATGGTTCATGCCAGATCGCCGGGCACGGCCCCGATCGAAGCGCATGGCGAGGAGCGCCCGATGACCGAACCGCGCCGGACGCGTCGGGGTCCGGATGGAACCAGGCATAGCGCCCCGGGCCGCGTGGATGCCGGCCCGGGCCTGCTCGAGCCGGTCGATCCGTCCGTCTTTCCCGATCGGGCCGCCCGGCGGGCGATCGACGGTGGTGCCCGGAGTGCGCGCTGGACGGCCCTCCTCGATCAGGCTGGCCCGATCCTGGCCGATGGCGCGATGGGCACGATGCTCTTCCTCAACGGCCTCCAGTTCGGTGACCCGCCCGAGGTCTGGAACCTGACCCAGCCGGAGGTGATCCGGCGGATCCATCGGGGCTACCTCGAGGCCGGCTCGCAGATCCTGCTGACGAACACGTTTGGCGGCAACCGCCTGCGGCTGGGCCTCCATCGGCTCGAATCGCGGGTTGCCGAGCTCAATCAGACGGCGGCGATCCTGCTCCGATCCGAAGTCGAGACGGCCGGCAACCAGGCCCTCGTGGCCGGCGACATCGGCCCGAGCGGCGCGATCATGGCCCCGGTGGGGACCCTCGACTACGAGGAGGCGGTCGACGTCTTTGCCGAGCAGGCCGGCGCCCTCGTCGATGGCGGCGTGGACCTGATCTGGATCGAGACGATGTCCGACCTGACCGAGATCAAGGCGGCGATCGAGGGCGTTCGCCGGGTCGCGCCCGGGATCCCGCTGATCACGACGATGACCTTCGACACCCGCGGCCGGACGATGATGGGCGTCACCCCCGAACAGGCGGTCGAGGCCCTGCGCGCCTGGGGCTCGGACGCGATCGGCGGCAACTGCGGCAACGGCCCGGACGAGCTCGTGCCGGTGATGAGCCAGATGCGAGGCGTCGCACCCGACGTCCTCCTCGTCTCGAAGTCGAATGCGGGGATGCCCGAGCTGGTCGACATGCGTGCGGTCTACCGCGCCTCGCCCGAGACGATGGCCCTCGCCGCGGTCGAGATGCAGGTCGCCGGGGCGCGCATCGTGGGTGGCTGCTGCGGCAGCACGCCCGACCACCTCCGCGCGATGCGTGCAGCCCTCGTCGCGGGCGCGAGCGTGGGCGCATGACCGTGGGTAAGATCCGCGCTCGTAACGGGCGGGGGAGCGAGGAGGTCTCGGCCCTCGACAAGCGGATCATCGAGCACCTCCAGGAGGACGGCCGNNGGCTTCCAGCAGATGGCGATGGTCGGCATCCGCTGCGAGCGCGACCGGCTGGTCCAGGTGGCCGAAGCCGTCGGCGTCTTCCCGGAGGTCGACTACGTGGTGATCACGGCGGGCACCTACGACATCCTGATCGAGGTGGTCTGCGAGGACAACTCGGCCCTCCTCGACTTCCTGGCCGAGAAGCTCCGGGCGATCGACGGCGTGCGCGACACCGAGACATTCGTGTACCTCCGGATGGTCAAGCAGACGTATCAGTGGGGCACCCGCTGAGGCTCTGCCCGGGCCCCTCCCTGCCTCTCCCGGGTCCCTCGGCCGCCTCGGTGTAGCATCCCGGTCATGGCTGAGCGCGCGACCAAACCGCCCGATCGCTCGAGTCGCGGCTTCGCCACGCGGGCGATCAAGGCCGCAACCACGCCACCCATCGTCAACCAGCGGCCGAACTCGGTGCCGCTCTACCTGTCGGCCACGTTCTCGGCCGACGACGCCGAGGAGCTTGGGGCGATTGCCACCGGAACCCGCCCCGGCTACGCCTACGCGCGGATCGACAATCCGACCGGGGCGGCCCTCGCCGATGCGATCGCCGAGATCGAAGGGTCCGAGGCCGCCCGGGCCTTCGCCAGCGGGATGGGTGCCATCCACGCCGCCCTCGCCTCGGTGCTGCGGGCGGGTGACCGGGTGCTCGCGACGTCGGCGATCTACGGCTCGACCCGCTCCCTCCTCCTGAACCAGTTCGGCCGGCTGGGGGTCACCACGACGTTCATCGACGCGACCGACCTGGCCGCGGTCGACGCGGCCCTTGCCGCCACCCCAACCCGGGTCCTGTACGTCGAGACGATCTCGAATCCGACGATCGTCGTCGTTGACCTGGCGGCACTGGCCGAGCTTGCCCATGCCCATGGCGCCCTGCTGATCGTCGACAACACGTTCGCCTCGCCCTACCTGTGCCG
>PNAZ01000067.1 GCA_003169655.1 Chloroflexota bacterium | reverse complement strand
GCAGCGGCAGCCAGCGCAGCGGCTTCCTCGACGCCCTGACCGGGCGAATCTCTCGCGGCGCGTGGCTGGTCGTTCGTCACGCGCCGCGCTAGGTTGTCAGCGACGCCGAGAGACGCGACAATCGCGTCACGATGTCGGACGAGCTGACGCCACGGGAGGCCGCCGAGCGGATCGGCGCCACGACGCGGTCGGTCCAGCGCTGGATCGCGCAAGGGTCGCTGCCAGCGCGACGCGTCGGCGGACGCTGGCGTATCGCGTCTGACGCGATTGACGCATTCAGAGCCGGAACGAGCGCACCGGCGAGTCAGGACGCGGCGGCGGCCGTCACCGCAGTCGAGCCAATCCGAACGCTGTTCATCGCCAATCGGGGCGAGATCGCGAACCGGATCCGGCGCACAGCCGATCGGCTCGGGATCCGAGTCGTCGTGCCCGGCGCCGATGGCCAACCCAGCGTGGACCTGCTCGACATCGAGGCACTGGTCAACGCCGCGCTGCTGGCTGGAGCTGATGCGCTCCATCCCGGGTTCGGCTTCCTGTCCGAGAACGCAGACTTTGCCGACGCCGTCGAGGCGGCCGGGATCCGCTGGGTCGGGCCGAGCGGCGCGGCGATCCGGGCCATGGGCAACAAGGCCGCGGCCCGCCAGCTGGCCCAGCGGCTGGGCATCCCGATCGTGCCCGGCTACGACGGCGATGACCAAGGCGACAACGTCCTCCTCGAGGCAGCCCGGAGGATCGCCGGGCAAGGACCGGCCGGCCGTCGCCACCGGGTCCTGATCAAACCGGCCGCCGGCGGCGGTGGCAAGGGCATGCGGGTCGTCGCCTCGCTCGAGCCACCGGATGCATTCCTGGCGGCGCTCGCGGGAAGCCGCCGTGAGGCGCTCGCCTCATTCGGCGACGATCGCCTGATCCTCGAGCGCCATCTCGCCGGACCGCGCCACGTCGAAGTCCAGCTCCTGTTCGACGCGTACGGGGCGGGGGTCCACCTCGGCGAGCGGGATTGCTCGCTCCAGCGGCGCCACCAGAAGGTCCTCGAGGAGTCGCCCTCGCCGGCGGTCGACGAGCCACTCCGGCAGCGCCTCGGCGAGGCAGCCCTGAAGCTCGCCTCAGCGGTCGGCTACCGCTCGGCCGGGACCTGCGAGTTCCTGCTCGACGACCGCGGAGCATTCCACTTCCTCGAGATGAACACTCGCCTCCAGGTCGAGCACCCGGTCACCGAGCTGATCACCGGCCGGGACCTGGTCGCCGACCAGCTCCGGATCACGGCCGGCGAGCGACTCGGCTTCGACCAGGCGACGGCCGACCAGGCCCGCCAGGCAGGCGGGCATGCGCTGGAGGTCCGCCTCTACGCGGAGGATCCCGACGCGGGCTTCCTGCCCTCGGTCGGGCGGATCGAGGCGCTCCACTGGCCCGCGGCGAGCAGTGGTCACCAGCCCGCCACGGTCGTCCGGGTCGACAGCGGGATCGAGCTCGGTTCGGAGGTCGACACCCGCTTCGATCCGATGCTGGCCAAGCTGATCGTCGGCGGCTCGACACGGGGCGAGGCCCTCGAGACAATCAGGGTGGCGTTGGCCGGGACGCTGGTCCTGGGTCTCGTCACGAACCTGCGTTTCCTGCGCTGGCTGGTCGCCCAGCCGGTCGTCGAGGAAGGCCAGGCCAGGATCGACACGCTGGAGCAGATCTGGCCGCCCGCCGGCCAGGTGGGCCGGGGTCCGGCCGAGGCGGCCTGGCGGGCCGCTGCCGTCGCGATCGCGGAACCGAGCGACGCCGGCTGGCGGCTGAACGGTCCCGCCCGGATCCGGCTCGAGGCCGACGGCGTCGAGCGGACGATCACGGTCGAGCAGGATCAGGCCGGGGCGACAGCGGCGTCCGGCCAGCCCTCGCCGGCAGTCGTCAACCTCGGGAATGTCGTCTTCGTCGACGACGAAGGCCGGAGCGTCGCCTTCCGGCTGGCTCCACCGCCGGATATCGATCGTGCAGCGCGGGCGGCAGCCGGCCAGGCGCCCGGCGGTCCGACCGAGGTGCCCTCGCCGATGCCCGGCAGCGTGCTCGCGATCCATGTCGTACCGGGCGCCATGGTTGACGCCGGCCAGCCCCTGCTGACGATCGAGGCGATGAAGATGGAGCACGTCGTCGCGGCTCCCGCCGCCGGGATCGTGGCCGACGTCCTGGTTGAGCGCGGGGAGCAGGTCAATCGCGGCCAGGCGCTGGTCGCCCTGACTGCCGGACCGGGACACGCTACCGTTGCCGCCAACGTGGAGGAGATGCCTTGACCCAGTCCCTGCCCGACAATCGACCGGCCCTGCTCGTCCTCCACGCCGAGGCTCGCCGGCGGCGGGACCGGGCACCGCTCGGCGGCCCGGAGTTCCAGGCGGCGTGCGAGGAGATCGCGGCGATCGAGGTCCAGATCGCCCGGATCGAGCGTGCGCCGATGGAGCCCATCGCCTCGAAGCCCGCGGCGACCGCAGGACCGGGAGCCTGACCCTGCGACCGGGTGACGGGCCGGCCGCGGATCGCCAGGTTCGGATCTACGAGGTCGGGCCGCGGGACGGGCTCCAGAACGAGTCGCACCGGATCCCGACCGAGGGCAAGCTCGAGTTCATTCGCCTCCTGGCGGCCGCCGGCCTGACCGAGATCGAGGCCACCAGCTTCGTCCGGCCGAGCGCGATCCCGCAGCTCGCCGACGCCGACCAGGTCGTCCGGGGACTCGAGCGGCGGCCGGGCCTTCGCTATCCGGTCCTCGTCCCGAACGAGCGCGGGATGACCCGGGCCGAGGCTGCCGGAGCGAGCGCGCTGGCCGTCTTCACCGCCGCGTCGGACGCCTTCACCGAGCACAACATCGGGCTGACGATCGCCGAGTCGCTGGCTGCCTTCCGGCCGGTCCTGGTCCGGGCAACCGAGCTCGGCTGGTGGCGTCGGGCGTACGTCTCAACCGCGTTCGGCTGTCCCTACCTCGGCCGGATCGCGCCTCGGGCCGCGATCGAGGTTGCCCTTCGCCTCGTCGAGCTGGGTGCCGAGGAGATCTGTTTCGGCGACACGATTGGGGTCGCCGTGCCCGACCAGGTCGAGGAGCTCACCGAGCTGGCCATCGCCGCAGGTCTCGTTCCCGAGCGGATCGCCTACCACTTCCACGACACCCGGGGCACGGCCCTGGCCAACGTGGCGGCCGGACTGCGGGCGGGGATCCGGACCTTCGATGCCTCGACCGGCGGGACGGGCGGCTGCCCGTACGCCCCGGGTGCCGCGGGCAATCTCGCGACCGAGGATCTCGTCTACTTCCTGGACGCGTCGGGCTGGATCCACGGCGTCCGGCTCGCAGGTGTCCTCGACGCGGCCCGCTTCATCGCCGGCCTGCTCGGGCGGCCGCTGGCCTCCAAGGTCGGCCAGGCCGGCGGCTGGGATCCGACAACAGGCGCCGCCTTGCCGCGGCCCTGATAGCATCCGCGAAATGGACGGTGCCGTCCTCGTGCTGAACCAGAATTACGAGCCGCTGAACGTCTGTAATCTGCCGCGCGCCTTTCGCCTGGTCTTTGGCGAGAAGGCCGAGGTCGTCGAGTACGACCACCAGATGATCCGGACGCCGCGGCAGGAATTCCGCGCCCCGAGCGTGATCCGCCTCCAGCACCATATCCGCCGGCCGCGGCCGCGGGTCAAGCTGACCCGGCGCGAGATCTTCACCCGCGACGGCCACCGCTGCCAGTACTGCGGCCGGCAGGCCGGCGACCTGACCCTCGACCACGTGATCCCCCGTCATCGCGGCGGCGCCCACAGCTGGGAGAACCTGGTCGCCGCCTGCAAGCCGTGCAACCATCGCAAGGGCGGCAAGACCCTCGACGAGGCTCGCCTGCGGCTGGTCAGGCTGCCGTTCGAACCGCGCAGCGATGTCTACTCGCTGTTCACGCCCTACCTCTCGGATGAGCGCAATGAGGCATGGCGGGACTACCTGTTCCTGGGTCGCAACTGATCACGAGCGAGCCTGACGGGCCGATCGCGGCCCGGATTCCGCGCCAGGTCCAGGCGATTCTGGAAACCCTCTGGGCGGACGGGAAGTCCGCCTACGTCGTCGGCGGCTCGCTCCGGGACATCCTCCTGGGACGCACGCCGCACGACTGGGACCTGGCCACCGATGCCCGGCCGGAGGCGCTCCAGACGCTCTTCCCGGGGGCGATCTACCAGAACACGTTCGGGACCGTGGCCGTCCAGCGCGACGGGGCCTGGTACGAGATCACCACGTTCCGGCGGGACCACGACTACGCCGACTTCCGGCGTCCCCATCGGGTCGAGTTCGGGGCGACGATCGAGGAGGACCTGGCCCGCCGCGATTTCAGCGTCAACGCGCTGGCCTGGGGGGCGCGGCCCGGCGAGGCCGAGGGCCTGGTCGATCCGTTCGGCGGGCGGGCCGACCTCGACCGCCGGCGGCTGATCGCCGTCGGCGTTGCCGCCGATCGCTTTGGCGAGGACGCCCTGCGGATGATCCGGGCCGTGCGCCTGGCCGCCCAGCTCGAGTTCACGATCGCGGCCGGCACGCTGGCGGCGATCAGTCGCCAGGCCGAGCTCGTTCGCCACCTGTCGGGTGAGCGGATCGCTCGCGAGCTCGAGAAGCTGCTGGCGGCGGACCGTCCCTCGATCGGCCTCCGGCTGATGGAGGCCACGGGCCTCCTCCGCGAGATCTCGACCGAGCTGGCCGACCAGCGCGGCGTCGCCCAGGCCAAGCTGGTCGGCGAAGACCTGTGGGATCACACCGTCCGGACGGTCGATGCCGCAGCCCGTGATTCGCCCGTCGTCCGCCTGGCCGCCCTGGTCCACGACATCGGCAAGCCGGCGACCGCCGCCGACGGCCACTTCATCGGCCACGACGTCGTCGGCGCGGACCTGGCCGAGGCCCTCCTCGGCCGGCTGCACTTCCCGCGGGTCGCGATCGAGCGCGTCGGGCTCCTCGTCCGCAACCACATGTTCAGCTACGAACCGGGCTGGAGCGACACCGCCGTTCGACGGATGATCGGGCGGATCAGCGAGCCGGCCCTGGCCGAGCTGCTCGACCTCCGCGCGGCGGACAATCTGGGCAGCGGCCTGCCGGCCGACGCGGGCGGCCTGGACGACCTCCGCGTCCGGATTGCCGGGCAGATCCAGGCCAGGGCCGTGCTCGACCGATCGGGCCTCGTGATCGACGGCGATGACCTGATCACCGAGCTCGGTGCAACCCAGGGCCCAATCCTCGGCTCGATCCTCGATCGACTCGTGGAGATCGTGCTCGACGAACCGGCCCGCAACGACCGGCCGACACTGCTGCTGCTGGCCCAGGCGATGCTCGCGGAGGATCGATGATCGAGCTGATGCTCCAGGCGGAGCAGACCCTCGGCCTGGGCCTGGTTGACCAGGCTGAGCGGCTGTATGCGCAGGCCGCCGCGGCCGATCCGCACAACGCGATCGCGATCATCGGCCTGGCCCGGGTCCAGCTCGAACGGGGCGACCAGGCCGGCTCGCATGCCCTTGTCCTGCGGGCCCTGGCGATCGACCCGGAGAACGCCAGCGCGCTGCGGATGGAGGCCCGCCTGCGCGAGGTGCTGGCCGGCACGGGTCAGCGGGTCAGCCCGCCGCCCGCGGCGACCCCCGCCCGGGCCGGCCTCGTCGGCCGGCTACTCGGCCGGAAGCGATGAGGATCCTGGTCACCGGCGGGGCCGGCTACGTCGGCTCGGTCACGGTTGAACGATTGCTGGCGGCGGGCCATGCGGTCTGGGTCCTCGACGACGTCTCGACCGGTCACGCCGCCGCCGTTCCGGCCGGAGCCACGTTCAGCCAGGCGACCTTCGCCGACGAGGACCTGGTCACCCGGCTGCTCGTCGACAACGCGATCGAGGCGATCCTTCACTGCGGCGCTCGATCGCTGGTCGGCGAATCGATCCGGGAGCCGTCGATCTACTACCGGGCCAATGTCGTCGGCGGCGTGGCCCTCCTCGAGGCGGCTCGCCGGGCTGGCGTCGAGCGGCTCGTCTTCAGCTCGACGGCGGCGGTCTACGGCGTGCCGGCCAGCACCCCGATCACCGAATCGATGCCGCTCGATCCGATCAACCCGTACGGCGAGACGAAGCGGACGTTCGAGACGGCCCTGCGCTGGTACGGCACGGCCTACGGCCTGCGCGGGATCGCCTTGCGCTACTTCAACGTCGCCGGCGCGAGCCAGCGCTATGGCGAGGACCACGATCCTGAGACCCACCTGATCCCGACGATCCTGAACGCGGTCGCCCGCGACCGGCCGATGGCACTCTTCGGCGACGACTACCCCACCCCGGACGGCACGCCGATCCGCGACTACATCCACGTCGAGGACCTGGCCGACGCGCACCTGCTCGCGCTCGAGGCGACCGGACAGCCGCTCGCCGCCGGTGCGTCGCCGTCGCTGATGCTCAACCTGGGCAGCGGCACGGGCTTCAGCGTGCGCGAGGTGCTCCAGGCGTCCGAGGCGGTGGTCGGATCGCCCATTCCCCACTCCATCGGGGCGCGACGGGCCGGCGATCCGCCGATCCTCGTCGCCTCCGCCGAGCGTGCCCAGGAGGCGCTTGGCTGGACGCCTCGGCGGAGCGGCCTGGCCGAGATGATCGGCTCGGCCTGGACCTGGCGACAGGCGCACCCGGCGGGCTACCCGGAGGATCGGTGAGCGACCGCTTCGCCGGCCGGGTCGCCCTGATCACCGGCGCCGGCAGCCCGACGGGGATCGGCTTCGCTGTAGCTCGCCTGCTGGGCGGCGAAGGGGCCCGGGTCGCGATCGCCTCGACGACCGACCGGATCCACACACGGGCAGCCGAGCTCGGCGCGACGGGCGTGATCGCCAGCGGCCACCTCGGCGACCTGACCCGCGACGGAGTGGCCGCCCGGATCGTCGATGAGGTGCTGGGGACCCATGAGCGGATCGACATCCTGGTCAACAGCGCCGGGATGATCGCGATCGGCGAACCAGACGCCGACCTGTCCCTGCTGGACACGACCGAATCGGACTGGGACCGGGTGATCGCGCGGAACCTGCGAACCGCATTCAGCATGACCAGGGCTGCCCTGCCCGCCCTGCTCCAGGCGTCGCCCGGCGGGCGATTGGTCTACGTCTCGTCGGTGACCGGGCCGCTGGTCAGCAATCCGCGCTCGAGCGGCTACGCCGCGGCCAAAGCCGGCCTGACCGGGCTGGCCCGCAGCCTCGCCGTCGAGTACGGCCGCCGCGGACTGACCGTCAACTGCGTCCTGCCCGGCTGGATCGCGAGTGGCTCGCAGCTGCCCGAGGAGGAGCTTGGCGGGGCGAACACGCCGGTCGGACGGAGCGGCACGGTTGACGAGGTGGCCCAGGCGATCGCCTTCCTGGCCTCGCCCGGCGCGAGCTACGTCACCGGCCAGATGCTGATCGTCGATGGCGGCAACGTGGTCCAGGAGTACAAGGGCCCGGCCGACGGCTATTACTAATTCGCCTTGCTGAACGCTCGCTGAGAGCCCGATCATGGCGCGTCGTATCCTTGCCGGGATGAGCGATGCCAGCCAGCCGTCCCGAGCCGAATGGCGGCCGCAGCGTTTCGGGCGGTCCAACGTGCGCAAGGTGATCGATCCGCTGATCGAGCCGGTCTGGGTCGGCGAGCGCGTCCTGGTCGAGATCGAGACCGTTGGCCCGCGGGCCGGGGACGGGCCCTACGTCGCAATCCTGGACGAAACGGGCGAGCCGATCGATGCCTTTCCGGACGTCGCCGCCGGCCTGGCGGCCGCGGCCCGGGCGACGAGCCTGGTCCTCGACGGCTATCTGACCGATGGCGTCGCTCGCGGCCTGGAGCATGGCGGCCTGACCGGCGTGCCCGTGCCCAAGGCGAGCGACCTGACCCGGCAGCTGCTGATGGGCGGCGGCCGCCGTCACGAGGAGCTGGCGCCGCCCGAGAAGACCGTCATGGCCGACCCATCGGTGCCCACCACGTTCGTCGCGGTCGATCTGCTGATGGTCGATGACCAGGAGCTCCTCGACGTGCCCCTCCTCGAGCGCAAGCGGGTCCTGGAGAGCGTCCTGGACGAAAACCAGTTCGTCCGGCGGGGCGTCTACGTCCGGCCGCCGCTCGACCCCTGGCTGATCTCATGGCGCTCGATCGGCTTCCATTCGGTCGCCTTCAAGGCGGCCAACGGCCGCTATCGCCCGGGCCTCGACAACGACGGCTGGGCGATCTCGCGGATCCCCAACCGCTAGTGGCCGCCGACAGCCTGAGCGCCCCCATCCGGGAGCTGATCGATCGCCTCGGCCAGGCTGACATGATGGTCGGCATCCCGAGCTTCAAGAATGCGGCCACGATCGGCTACGTCGTGCGCGCGGCGCAGGCCGGCCTGGTCCAGTACTTCCCGGACCTGCGGCCGGTCCTGGTCAACGCCGATGCCGGCTCACCCGACGGGACCCAGCGGGTCGTGGCCGAGACCGAGCCGCCCGACTACATCGAGCGGATCCTGCTTGTCCGGCCGACCAATCGGCTGGAGAAGGTCAGCCTGACCTATCCCGAGGTCGATGGCGTGGGCGGCAAGGGCGCCGCCCTGCGCACGATCTTCGAGATGGCGGCAGCCCTCAACGTCAGCGCCCTGGTCGTCGTCGACTCGGACCTGCGCTCGATCGTGCCCGAATGGATCGAGCTCCTGGCCGGACCGATCATCAAGGGCGGCTATGACTTCGTGGCGCCGCTCTACGCCCGCTACAAGTACGACGGCACGATCACCAACACGGTGACCTACCCGTTGACCCGGGCGCTCTACGGGCATCGGATCCGGCAGCCGATCGGGGGCGACTTCGGCGTCTCGGGCGACCTCGTCCGGCATTACCTGAAGCTCGACACCTGGGACGCCGACGTAAGCCGCTTCGGGATCGACATCTGGATGACCACCGAGGCACTGGCCGGCGGCTTCGCGGTCTGCCAGGCCCGGCTGGGGGCCAAGGTCCACGATCCCAAGGACCCCGGCGCGGACCTCGGGCCGATGTTCCGCCAGGTCGTGGGCACGATCCTCCGGCTTGCCGCCCGCAGTCCGGAGCGCTGGCTTGAGATTCGCGGCTCGCATGACGTGCCGGCCTACGGCTTCGAGCGGATCATCGACCCGCCCCCGCTCGAAGTGAACAGCCTGCGCCTGGTCGCGGAGTTCCAGACCGGCTCGATCGGGATGGCCGACACGTGGGCCGAGATGCTCGCCCCGGGCACCCTTGAGACGGTCCTCGAGCTGGCCACCGAGGCCGGGACCCGGTTCGACGACGCCAGCCGGCGGCTGGGCGTCCACGGCGGCGACACCGGCGCATCGGGCGGGAGCGGCGCCGGCGGCTCTGGACCGGGGACCCACGAGATGGCCGACTCGCTGGCCGGCTTCCACTTCCCCGACGACGTCTGGTCGCGCGTGATCTACGACCTGGTGGTGGCCGTCGGCCGGATCGAACGCGGGACCGAACCGGTCAAGGAAGGCGCCTCGAGCAGCAGGAAGGCCACGATCGACCGCTACGTGGCGGCCCTCGTCCCGATCTACTTCGGCCGGGTAGCCAGCTTCGTGGTCGAGAACCGGGACATCACGACCGACGAGGCCGAAGAGCGGGTCGAGCGCCAGGCCCGCGAGTTCGAGCTGCTCAAGCCGTACCTCATCGAACGCTGGAACGCGCGATGAACCGGACGCCGCTGCCGGTCAGGATCCTGATCCCGGTGGCCAACCCGGGGACGGCCGGCGAGCTGGTCCGGATCGGGGCCGCCCTGCTCGAGCCGCGAGCGGGCGAGCTGCGCGCGCTGGGTATCGTCGAGGTGCCCGAGGGGATGCCCCTGTCCGAAGGGGCCACCCGGGCCCGCCACGCTCGGCGACTGCTCCAGCGGGTCCTCGACTACGCCCCCGAGGGGATCCCGATCCATCCCCTGGTCCGGATCGCCCGCCATGCGGCCGAAGGGATCATCGAGGCGGCCGCCGAGGAAGAGGCGGACCTGCTGATCTTCGGCTGGGGCGGCCGGCACACGATCCACGCCAACGGTGACGCGACCTCCGACAGACCGCCGCGCCGGACGCGCCCGATCCCCGATTCAGGCTCGGTCGTCTCGCCCACGATCGACCAGGTGGTCCGGGCGGCGCCCTGCGACATCGCCGTCGTCAAGCAGCGTGGCGCGACCGAGATCCGGCGGATCCTGGTCCCGGTCCGGGGCGGCCCGCATGCCGAGCTGGCGCTCACCTTCGCCGACGCGCTCGGCACCTACCACGGCGCCACCGTGACGGTCCTCCACGTCGTCCCACCGGGGATCACCAGCGCCGTCCGGGCGCAGGCCGAGCGGGCCCTGGCCGCGTTCGTCAAGCAGCACGTCCACGGCGCGGCGGAACCCCTCGTCCGGGAAGCGGCCAACGTCCGGACGGCGATCCTGCGCGAGGCCGATCGGGCCGACCTGGTCGTCGTCGGGGCATCGGTCTCACCGGTCGATGGCGGGCCGGATCCGCACCTGTTCGGCTCGCTGCCCGAGGCGATCGCGACCCGGGCCCGGCCGACGGTGGTCGTGGTCAAGACCCGCGAGGCGATCGGCCGCCAGACCTTCGAGAAGCTGGCCGAACGGGCCGAGACGCTGGCCGCCGCGGATCGCGCTGCCGAAGAGGCGCGGGCGGTCCCGACCAGGGTCGAACGCTGGTTCGGCGAGTCGAACTTCCACCACGCCGAGTTCGCCGACCTGCGCCGGCTGGTCCAGCTCAAGGAGAAGCAGGGGCTGACGATCAGCCTGGTCCTGCCCACCCTCAACGAAGAGGAGACGATCGGCCCGATCGTGGCCCGGGCGATCCGCGAGATGATGGGCCGCGTCCCGCTCCTCGACGAGATCCTGGTGATTGACTCGGCCTCCACCGACCGGACCCGCGAGATCGCCGAGGCCGAAGGCGCCCGGGTCGTCCGCCACTCCCAGGTCCTCGATCGCTACGGCAGCTTCCGGGGCAAGGGCGAAGGGCTCTGGAAGAGCCTCTACGAGACGAGCGGCGACCTGATCGTGTGGGCCGACACGGATGTCCGCAACTGGCACCCGCGGATGGTCTACGGCACGCTCGGCCCGCTCCTGACCGAGCCCCGCCTGCAGTACGTCAAGGGCTATTACCAGCGCCCGATTGTCGAGGGCGGGGTACTCAAGGAAGGCGGCGGCGGACGGGTCACCGAGCTCGTCGCCCGGCCCTTGATCAACCTCTTCTACCCTGAGCTGTCCGGCTTCATCCAGCCCCTCTCCGGCGAATACGCCGGCCGGCGCTCGCTGCTCGAGACGATCCCGTTCTTCACCGGCTATGCCGTCGAGATCGGCCACCTGATCGACACCGCCGAGCGGGTCGGCCTGGAGGGCCTCGGCCAGGTGGACCTCGAGCGGCGAGTCCACCGCAACCAGGAGCTCGAGGGCCTCAGCCGGATGAGCTTCGTGATCCTCCAGGCGGTGATGAAGCGCCTCGAGGAGCGGCGCAAGGCGCGCCTCTTCGCCGAGCTCGGCTCGACGATGAAGCTGCCCCGCTCGGGCCACGGCCGGCTGGGCCTGGAGGTGATCGAGCTGGCTGACCAGGAGCGCCCACCGATGATCCGGATCCCGGAATATCTCGAGAAGCGGGCGGGCGAGACCCGCGAGTGACGACGGTCCTCTTTGCCCCGGACTCGTTCAAGGGCTCGCTCACCTCGGTCGAGGTTGCCCGGGCGCTGGCCGAGGGCTGGCAGCGAGTCCGTCCGGACGATGAGCTGCTGCTCACTCCCCTCGCCGACGGCGGCGAGGGCACCCTGGCGGCGATCGCCGCGGCCGGGGGCTGGCAGGAGATGACGTCGCCCACCGTCGATCCGATCGGGCGCCCGATCGATGCCGCCTGGCTCCGGTCGGCCGACGGCAGCCGGGCGGTGGTCGAGCTGGCGGCCGCCTCGGGGCTGTCGCGGCTGGCGCTCGCCGAGCGCGATCCCCTCGGGGCCACGACCGTCGGGACCGGGCTGCTCCTGCGCGCCGTCCTCGACGCCGGCCCGCGCCGGATCGTGCTGGGCATCGGCGGCAGCGCCACGAATGACGGCGGCGCAGGCATCCTCGACGCGCTCGGGGGCTGGGTCGAGCCCGGCCGGATCGACCTGGCCGGCCTGGATGTCCGCCTCGCCGGCCTCGACCTGCTCGTTGCCTGCGACGTCAGCAATCCGCTCCTGGGGACGGACGGGGCGGCCGCGACCTACGGCCCCCAGAAGGGCGCGACACCCGCCGATGTCGAGACCCTCGACGCGCGGCTGGCGAGCTACGCCGCCCTGCTCGAAGCGGCCACCGGCCGGCGCGAACGGGATACCCCCGGCGCCGGGGCTGCTGGTGGCGTCGGCTTCGCGTTGCTGTGCCTGACCGATCGGCTCCATTCGCTGTCACTCGAGCCGGGCGTCGACCTGGTCGCTGGTGAGGTCGAGCTTGACGAGAAGCTAGCCCGGGCCGACCTGGTGATCACCGGGGAAGGCCGGATCGACGCCCAGACGGCGTTCGGCAAGACGGCCCTCGGCGTCGCCCGCCGGGCCCATGCCGCCGGCGTCCGCTGCATTGCCGTCGGCGGCGGGCTGGAGCCGGCGGGCATCGCCGCCCTGGCGCCCCTTGGCGTCGAGGTGCTGCCGGTCCATCTCCGGCCGATCCCGGTCGCCGAGGCGATGGCCGCCGGCGCCGGGCCGCTCGTTGCCTGCGGCGAGCGCCTCGCCCGGGGAGCGACGTGGCTCGCCGCGTGACGTCCGAGCTCCAACGGCCGGCGAAGTCCACCACCACGGGGCGGGCGAAGCCAAGGGCCCGACCGGCGACGAAACGGCGCCGAAAACCCGCCGATCCGGCCAAGGCCTGGTCCCGACGCCTCAGCCGGACCCGCCCCAACCTGGTCGGCGACGTCCTCGACGGATTGGCCTCGATCTACGGCCATCCCACCTGGCTCCGCCGGCTGGGGCCGACGAGCGAGCT
>PNAZ01000146.1:1775-2909 GCA_003169655.1 Chloroflexota bacterium | reverse complement strand
CTGGGCATCGGACCGGCGATCCAGGACGGCTTCTACTACGACTTCGAGCTGCCCCGGGCCGTCACGCCCGATGACCTGAGCGCGATCGAGGCCCGGATGGCCGCCTCCGTCGCCGCCGATCACCCATTCGTCCGCAAGGAATTCCCGCCGGCCGAGGGGCGGGCCTTCTTCGCCCAGCGTGGGCAGCCGTACAAGGTCGAGATCCTCGACGACCTCGAGGCGAAGTCGAAGGCCGCCGGCGAGCCGACGCCGGTCACCTCGACCTACCAGCACGGCGAGTTCATCGACCTGTGCAAGGGCCCCCACGTCGCCTCGACCGGCAAGATCGGGCCGTTCAAGCTGCTCAGCGTGGCCGGNNTACTGGCGCGGCGACGAGCACCGGCCGATGCTCCAGCGGATCTATGGCACCGTATGGGCCAACCAGGCCGACCTCGATCAATACGTCTGGCGCCGGGCCGAGGCGAAGAAGCGCGACCATCGCCGGCTCGGGATCCAGCTCGACCTGTTCAGCTTCCACGACGTCTCGCCCGGCTCGGCTTTCTGGCACCCCAAGGGCCAGCTGATCTGGCGGACGCTCGAAAGCGCGATGCGCGAGCTCCAGCTGCGCCGCGGCTACCAGGAGATCAGCACCCCGATCCTGGTCAACGAGAAGCTGTGGCTCCAGTCGGGCCACCTGCCCCTCTATGCCGACAGCATGTTCCTGCTCCAGGTCGAGGGCCAGACCTTCGGGCTCAAGCCGATGAACTGCCCCGAGTCGACGTTCATCTACCGCAGCCGGCTGCGCTCGTATCGTGACCTGCCCCTGCGCTACAGCGAGTACGGCCGGCTCCATCGCAACGAGCGCTCGGGCACCCTGTCGGGTCTCACGCGGGTCCGCCAGTTCATCCAGGACGACGCCCACATCTACGTCCGGCCGGACCAGCTCGCCGATGAGTTCGCGGCGCTCCTGGGCGAGGTCCGCGAAGCGTACTCGTGGGTCGGCCTGACCCCGCGTTTCGCCTTCGCGACCAAGCCCGACAAGGCGATCGGCGACCCCGCCCTGTGGGCCCAGGCCGAGGCGTTGATCCAGGAAGCCCTCGATCGGAGTGGCGCGAGCTACGTCGTCAAGCCCAAGGACGGCACGTTCTACGCGCC
>PNAZ01000146.1:0-1643 GCA_003169655.1 Chloroflexota bacterium | reverse complement strand
GACAACCGGATGCAGAACAAGATCCGGCTCGCCCAGGAGCAGAAGATCCCGTACATGCTCGTGCTCGGCGATCGGGAGGTCGAAGGCCGTACGGCTGCGCCCCGGACCCGGGCCGGCGAGCAGCAGCCCGCCGAGGAATGGACCGCGCTCGCCGACCGCCTCGCCGCCGAGTCGGCCACCCGCGGGTTGTAGAGCCCTCCGGTCCTGCTCGATTGCCCGGCCTGAACGGCCGTGCTATCCTCCGGCGGCGATCGGACCGGGCGCCAGATGGTCGTGCCGATCGTGGACAGAATGAACGTACGCTCGAAGGAGTGAAGCCATCAGCCGAGACCTGCGCGTCAACCAGATGATCCGGATCCCACAGGTCCGGGTGGTGGATGAGGACGGGAGCCAGCTTGGGGTCATGCCCACAGCCCAGGCTCTCGCAATGGCGCAGGAACGCGGCTACGACCTCGTCGAGGTCGCCCCGATGGCTGCCCCGCCGGTCGTCCGGTTTCTCGACTTCGGTCAATTCAAGTACGAGGCGACCAAGCGCGAGAAAGAAGCCAAGCGCAAGCAGCGCTCGGTGACGTTCAAGGAGGTCCGGCTCAAGCCCAAGATCGCGACCGGCGACTTCGACACGCGCGTGCGCCGGGCCATCCAGTTCCTCGAGGAGGGAGATCGACTCAAGGTAGCCGTCCAGTTCCGGGGCCGGGAATTGACCCACCCCGAGATCGGCCGCAACCTGCTGGCCAGGTTCTCGGAGCGGATCAAGGATCACGGGGTCGTGGAGCGAGCACCGCTCCTCGAAGGCAAGTCGATGCATATCACGGTGGCCTCGACCCACAAGCCCAAGCTGATCGAAGGTCCAAAGCACGAAGACGGCGCACCCGCCACTCCGGGCGATGGGGCAACGGATCCGGCTCCGACGCCGGCCGCAGCAACGACCAAGGCACCAACCGCCGCACCAGCATCCACCGNNGCCGGCGACCAGGGCCAAGGCGGCAGCCGCAACCGAGACCAAGCCCGCTCCAGCCGCAGCAGCGGCACCGATCGCCGCGACGGCGGCAGCCACAACCGACAGCCCACCGAGAACCGTCCGGGCAGCGCCCAAGCGGGCGCCACGAACGACTCGAGCAGCAGAGCCCGGGGCCAAAGCCGCGGCAACGTCCACGGCGAAATCCGCGGCAACTTCCGCGGCGACGACAGGAGAGTAGGACCAGCGTGCCGAAGATGAAGACCCACAAGGCCGCCGCCAAGCGGATCGGTGTCACGGGCAGTGGCAAGATCGTCCGCGTGCGGTCGTGGCGTGGTCACCACCTCGAGATCAAGTCGTCCCGGCGCACGCGGCGCTACGACGGCAAGTCCGTCATCGGCAAGGAGCAGGCCCGCCAGGTCCGGCGCCTGCTGCCCTACCTCTAGGAGCGGCCAATGTCACGAGTCAAGCGCGGCGTCACGTCGCACGCCCGCCACAAGCGACTGCTCGACGACGCCGAGGGCCGCAAGGGCACCCGCTCGCGCCTGGTCAAGCCGGCTCGCGAGGCGCTCCTCCACGCGCTCCACTACGCCACCCGTGACCGGAAGCAGCGCAAGCGCGATATGCGTGAGCTGTGGATCGTCCGGATCAACGCGGCAGTCCGCCAGCGGGGGATGACCTATGGTGC
>PNAZ01000025.1:21107-29156 GCA_003169655.1 Chloroflexota bacterium | reverse complement strand
TCCGACCACTCCTGCCGTTCGTCCGACTGGATGCGCAGCAACTGTTTCTTGTAGTTCCACTCGTAGAGGGCCTTCGACTCATCGAGGCCTTCGTAGCACTGCAGCCGGATCAATCGGGAGCCGGTCGCCGTGGCGACACTCCGGGCAAGCTCGGTCTTGCCGACGCCGGCGGGACCCTCGACCAGAAGCGGCTTCTCGAGCTGCTGCGCAATGAACACGGTCAGGCCGGTCATTTCGTCGGCCAGGTAGGCCTCCGCTCGGAGGCGATCGACGACGTCGGCCGGCGAGCGGAAGAGGTGCCTTGGCGCCGTCATTTGATCGCCTCCGTTTGAGCAGGACCGACCGCAGACAGATCGACGTTGAAGTGGCGGCGGCGAAGTGGCGGGATCAGTCGGGCCAGCAAGCCCCACAAGCCACCTGGCGAGGCAATGGTGAACCCAATCGCGATCGCGCCGAGGAGAATCAGGTAGGCCGTGTCGAAATCACCCAGCCACTGGTGCATGGCGACGTAGATCACGGTGCCCAGGATGGGGCCTTCGACACTGCCCAGGCCGCCAATCATGACCACGAAGATCATCCTCGCCGTCCAGTCCACGCTGAACGCCGCGTTGGGCTGGATCCGCAGCAGGCTCATGTAGATCACCGCACCCGCCGCGGCCGAGACCGCGGCGGCCAGCACGTACACGATCAGCTTGGTCCGAAAGACATCGACGCCGAGGATCGCTGCGGCGACCTCGCCATCGCGAGTTGCCCGCAGCGCCAACCCCAGGCGAGAGCGCATGACCGCTCCCACGAGGGCGACCGAGCCGGCGCCGACGACGACCGCCAGCCAATACGTCAGGCTGATCCGGCCAGCCGGTCCGAACTGGGCGAGCGACTGGATCGAGACACCTGTGCCGGCCCCAACCGCGGAGATATTCGAGACGATCAGCCGGACGACCTCGGCGACGACCCACGTGCCGACGGCGAAGTAGCCACCGCTCAGGCGGAAGACGAACAGGGCGGACACGAGAGCCGCCCCGCCAATCACGACCGTCACGAGGGGGAGGGCAACGACCGGTTCCAGTCCGACCAGGTCGCTCGCGACGTATAGCCCGTACGCGCCGAGACCGATGAACGCCTGCAATCCAATCGAGATCAGGCCTCCGAAGCCGGCCAACAGGTTCCAGACCTCGGCCAGTGCGAGCAGGGTCAGCAGCTGGGTCAGGAGCTGCTGATCGCCGCTGCTCCGCCAGGCAGGCACGCTCAGCAGGATCACCAGCGTCGGAAGCCCGGCAACCACCTGCCATGACAGGCCTTGGCGCCGGCTCGCCTGCCGGGGTGTGGCCGGACTCGCTGCCTGGCCGGTCATACCTGGCGCACGCCGGCCCGGGGAAACAGGCCCTGCGGCCGGAACAGCAGGATGGCCAGAAAGACGAGGTGCCCGGCCAGCAGCTGGAAGGCCGGGTTGACCTGGTTGCCGAAGGCCTGTGCGACACCCAGGACAATACCGCCAACCAGTGTCCCCCACAGCGATCCCAGGCCGCCCAGGATTACGGTCTCGAAGGCAAAGATCAGGCTGACCGGACCGTCCGAAGGCGCAAAGGTTGTCCGGATCCCCAGAAAGATCCCGGCCAGGGCGAGGGTGCCCATAGCGATGGCCATGGCGACGCCGTACAGGTGGTCGTTGTCGATCCCGACCATCGAGGCGGCTTCGCGATCATCCGAAGCGGCCCGCAAGGCTCGACCGAGCCTGGTCCGTCCGAGAAACAGGCTGAGGCCACCCAACGTGACGACGGCCACGAGCAGGGTCAGGACGGGATAGAGGCCCACCGCCAGGCCGTTGCCCAGGTCGATGCTGGCGTTCTCGATCGCACCCGCGTCAAGGCCCTGCGAATTGGCGGTGAACACGACCAGCAGGGCATTCTGGATGATCACGGCCAGGCCGAACGTGACGATCAGGGGCGGCAATGGGCCTCGCTCGACCGTCCGATTGAGGATCAGTCGCTGGAGCAGATAGCCTGCCAGCGCGAGCACCACGATCACCGGCAGGATGGCCAGGAACGGGTTGATGCCGGTTGCCCGGACGACAACGAGGGCGACATAGGCGGCTAGGACCGCGAGGTCGCCGTTGGCCAGGTTGACGAGGCGCATGACCCCGAACACCAGCGAGAGGCCCGTTGCCAGGAGCGCGTAATACCCGCCCAGCAACGTCCCCTGGAGCAGGGCGTTGAGCCAGTCCATCCGTCTCCTCAGATTCCGAAATAAGCCGCGCTGATGGCATCCCGGGTCAGGCCCGCCGGTGGGCCCGCCAAGGCGACCCGACCCTCGAGCAGGCAATACATGCCCGAGGCGGCGGCCAACGCCTGGTCGATGCTCTGTTCAACGAGCAGGATCGTGGTGCCCGCGCTCACGATCGCCGGAAGTCCCGCGTACAGCTGTCGGACGATGGTCGGAGCCAGGCCGAGCGAGACTTCGTCGAGCAGGAGCAGTCTCGGATTGCCCATTAACGCCCGTCCGATGGCCAGGGCCTGCTGCTCGCCGCCCGACAGCACAGCGGCGTTACGGGCCAGGAGCGGACGGAGCAGGGGAAACAGGTCGACCACGCGGTCGAGCGTCCACGGACCTGGACGACGTCGATACGCGCCGACCTTCAGGTTCTCGAGGACGGACAGGCTCGGAAAGATACGCCGGCCCTCCGGGACGAGGGCGATGCCCCGGGCGACCCGTTCATGGGCCGGCAGGTTTGCGAGAGGGACACCGTCGTAGCGGACCTGCCCGCTGCGGGCAGGCTGCAAGCCGGCGATCACCCGCAGTAGGGTGGACTTGCCGCTGCCGTTGGCACCGATGATCGCCACAACCGTACCCTCATCGACCGTGACGTTGACCGAGAACAGCGCCTGCAGGTCGTCGTAGAAGCTGTCGACGGCCTGCACATCCAGGAGGCTCATAGAGCGCTTTCACCGAGGTAGATCGAGCGTACCTGGGGGTCCTGCATGACCGTCCGCGGATCGCCCACGGCGATGATCCGTCCGGCGCTCGTCGCGACGAGCCGATCGACGACCGACACGAGCGCGTGGACGATGTGCTCGATCCAGANNGGCCGCGAGGGCGCGAGCCAGCTCGAGTCGCTTTCGATCGAGGAAGGTCATCGCTCCGGCGAGATCGTTCGCGCGATCCCACAGTCCAACCCGGCGGAGCGCGGCGATGCTGCGCTCCTTCCGGTTCGAGCCATCTGGCGAGGCGAACGTCGCCCCGACGAGGACGTTCTCGAACACCGTGAGATCGCGAAAGGGACGCGGGATCTGCAGGGTTCTGCCGAGGCCGGCTCGAGCCCGAAGATGAGCGGGCAGCGTCGTGATATCTGTCCCTTCGAGCACGATCCGGCCGCGATCCGGGCGAAGCGTCCCAGAGATGAGGTTGAGGGTGGAGGTCTTGCCGGCGCCGTTCGGGCCAATGATCCCGACCACCTCGCCGGAGGCGACCTCAAGGGTGAACTCGTCGGCGACTACGACGGACCCGAAGGCCTTGCAGACGCCGACGAGTTGGAGAGCTGCCATCAACGAAGCAGGGCCGTACTCCGCTAGCCCGCGATCAGCTCCATCTTGCCGCCGGCCGGGATCTCAGGGTGGTCCTTGTTGCTGACGATGACGAGGTCGTACTGGAACGTCGTTCCCTTGCGCCACTGGGCGCCGACCAGCGGCGTCTTGCTGACATTGGGCACAGGCTGGCCCGTCGTCCAGTCAACCTTGCCCACGATCGTGCTCAGGCTGGTCGCCTTGATGGCGTCCCGGATCGAGCCCTTGTCGTCGATATTGGTGGTTCGCTTGAGGGCGTCTGCGGTGACCTCGAACAGCGCGTGGACGAAGCCGATCGGCTGCGTCCACTGCTTCTGGGTGGCGCTGGTGTAGCTGTCGGCCAGCGCCTTCGCCGTGGCGCCGGTGAGCGATGAGCTGAACGGGTGGCTCGGACTCCACCAGCACTCGCTCGAGAGGTCCAGGCCGAGGTCGCCCAGCGCCTCGACGCTCGACGGAAACAGGAGGGCCTTGCCGACCGAGGCGACCTTGGGCTTGAAGCCCTGCTGGGCGGCCTGCTTGTAGAAGTTGGTGAAATCGGGTGGGATCGGCACGCCGGTCAGGATCTCGACGTTTGCCTTCTTGAAGGCCGAGATCTGGGCGGAGAAGTCGGACGTGCCGTCGGCATAACGTCCCGGATCCTTGAGGCTGTAGCCGGCCGACGTGAACGCCGGTGGGAAGCCGTGGACCGGATCGCCCCAGGCGTTGCCATCCGGGTCGTTCGGCCACAGGCCGCCGATCGACTTGTTGGTGGAGACCTGGCCCCACATGTCGAGGAAGACCGCGATGATGTCCTCCAGGCCCCAGAAGAAGTGGTAGGTCCAGGCAAATGGCTTGGGGTTGGCCGGGTCCTTTTGCCTGCCGAGGTAGTACGGCTGCCACGGCGCTACCGACGAGATGCACGGGACACCGTTCGCCTCGCACTGGTCCGCCACCGGGTTGGTCATGTCGGGCGTCGAGGCCACCAGCATCAGGTCGACCTTGTCGTCGAGGATCAAGCTGCTGGCAACCTGGGCCGCCACGTTCGAATCGGATTGGGCGTCCTTGGTGACGACCTGGATCGGGTGGGTGATGCCACCGATCAGGAGCCCGGCACCGACCGTCTGCTGGATCCCGTTCAGGATGAAATCGTCGGCTTCCGCGAATGGCGCCAGGGGCCCCGTCTTCGGGCTCACATAGCCGATTTTGATCGTTCGCCCAAACGTGGCGGCAGCGCTGGGCGTGGCGGCCGCGGCGACGCTGCCGGCCGGAGTCGCGACAGGTGCCACCGACGCGGCTACCGATGGGGCCGTTGTCGAGGCAGCCGGATTGCAGGCGGCGAGGAAGCTGGCCAGGCCTGCGCTTGTCGCAACGGCCGCCGACCAGCGCAGGAAGTCGCGCCGCCGGAGCTCCCTGCCGAGCAGTTGCTCGAGCATCTCCCGGCTGGGTTCGTTGCTGGCCACAGACACCTCCTATAGCCGTCTCGCCGGCATGCTCGGACCGCCTCCATGCGGTGTTGACAGCGCTTAGATCGCAGGGGCCAGATCAGTGACGGGTCGGCGACCGAACTCGGCGTCGTCGAGCAGGTGCCGGATCGGGTCGCGCTCGATTGGGCGCGGGTTGCTGGGGATGGCCTTGATCACAAGCTCGGTCGCCGCATCCAGGTCGGCCTCGGCCATCCCGATCTCGCGCAGGCCGGCCGGAATGCCGAGCCGGCGAGCGAGCTGGTAGAGGGCGATCGCTGGCTCGTAAGCTCCGAGCGCAGCTCCGATCCGCGCCATCGCTTCGGGCATCGCCGGAGCGTTGTAGGCGACGGCGTGGGGCAGGACAATGGCGTGGGTCTCGGCGTGGGGCAGGTTGTACGCGCCACCGAGGACGTGGCAGATCTTGTGGTGCAGGCCCGACCCGGTCACGGCGAAGGCGCAGCCGGCCATGTAGGCACCGTAGAAGGCCTCCGACCGGGCGGCCAGATCCTGGGGTTGCTCGACGACCAGCGGCAAGGCGCCGGCCAGGGCCCGGATTCCCTCCTCGGCCATGATCCGGGTCACGGGCGGACAGTCGGTCGCGTAGGCCGCCTCCACGCAATGCGCCATCGCGTTCATGCCTGAGGCTCCGCTCAGGGCGGGCGGCAGGGTGAGCGTCAGCTCGGGGTCGTAGACGACGACCCGGGGCAGCACCCGTGGATCGCGCCCCGTCGTTTTGCGGTGCTCCTCGGTCAATCCCCAGATCGGGGTCATCTCCGAGCCCGCATACGTGGTCGGGACGGCAAGGATCGGGGCGCCCGACTCGAGCGCGACGGCCTTGCCGAGGCCGGTTGTTGATCCGCCGCCGACGGTCAGCAGGAGGTCCGCCCGCACCTCGCTGGCGCGCGCCCGAGCCGAGGCTGCGATCGCGATCGGGACGTGGGGCAGAACGTCGTCGAACAGGTCGACCATCCGCGAGCCAAGCTGTCGGCCAAGCCGATCGGCCAAGTGCCGCTCAGGCCGACCCGCAAAGACCATGACCCGCTGGGCGCCCAACCGGCTGACCTCGTCTCCGACGGTGGCGAACGTCCCGGCGCCGAAGACGACCCGGCTGGGCAGCGACTCGTAGGTGAATACGCGCATCTCGAGTGCCTCAGTCACGCGGGTAGAACGGCGGGATATCGGCATCGACGTTGAGCCAGACCGACTTGGCCTGGGTGTAGTCGCGGATCGCCTCGAAACCCATCTCCCGGCCGTAGCCCGACCGACCAACACCACCGAACGGCGACCCCGGGTTGACTCGCTTGTAGGTGTTGATCCAGACCATCCCGGTCCGCAGCTGCGCGGCGAGTCGGTGGGCCCGCGATACGTCGCGTGTCCACAGGCCGCCGCCTAGCCCGTACTCGACGTCGTTCGCGATTCGGACGGCTTCGTCGTCCCCGCGGAACGTGGTCACGGTCACGAATGGTCCGAAGACCTCTTCCTGCGAAACCCGCGATCGCGAGGCCGCGCGAACGACGGTTGGCCGGATGTAGTGGCCCGCGGCGAGCGCCGGGTCGGTCGGGATCTCCCCGCCGGTGAGCACCTCTCCGCCCTCGGCACGGGCAATCTCGACATAGCGCAGCACCCGTTCGCGATGCTGGCGCGAGGTGAGCGGGCCCATCTCCGTCGAAGCGTCCAGCGGATCACCGAGCCGGATCGAGTCCGCAAGCTCGACGAATCGGGCGATGAACTCCTCCGCGATCCGTTCATCGAGGATCAGCCGCGAACCGGCGATGCACGCCTGGCCCTGGTTATGGAAGATCGCGAATGCCGAGCCGTTGACTGCCGCCGCCAGGTCCGCATCGGCGAACACGATGTTGGCGCCCTTGCCACCAAGCTCGAGCTGGATCCGCTTGAGATTGCCGGCAGAGGCTCGGACGATCTCGCGGCCGGTCTCGGTCGATCCCGTGAACGCGATCTTGGCCACGTCGGGGTGCTGGGCCAGGTGGAGGCCGGCACTCCGTCCCGGGCCCGGGACGACGTTGACGACCCCATCCGGGATGCCGACCTCGGCCATCAGCTCGGCTAGGCGAAGTGCCGAGAGCGGGGTCAAGGCGGCCGGCTTCATGACCACGGTGTTACCCGCTGCGAGGGCCGGACCCATCTTCCAGCTGCAGAACATGAGCGGAAAGTTCCAGGGCACGATCATTCCGACCACGCCCAGGGACTCGCGTTGGACGTAGTTCAGGAACCCGGCCTCGACCGGGATGACATCGCCCTGGATCTTGTCGGCCATCCCGCCGAAATAGCGGAACGTTGCGGCGGTTCGAACGACGTCGAGCCTGCGGCTGTCGCGGATGGGATGCCCAGTGTCGAGGCTTTCGAGGGTCGCGAGCTCTTCGGCCGCCTCCTCGATCCGGTCGGCCAGCTTGAGCAGGAGACGACCACGTTCGGCCGCCGGTCGGCGTGTCCAGGCCGGAAAGGCCGCCGCTGCGGCCGTCACGGCGCGATCGATGTCGGCCGGGGCCGCCTCGGCGACATGGGCCAGGACCGAGTCGTCGTGCGGGTTGCGAGTCTCGAACGTTGCCCCGTCCAGGGCGTCGACGAATCGGCCGCCGATGAACAGGCGATCCTGAATCCGCGCGCCGTCCCGCCCCTCGATGATGGTCATTGGTCTACCGAGCTCGGATCTGCGGTTGGCGCGGCTAGATCTCGATTGGCACGGAGGGCAGCTGCCCACTCGAGATCAAAGCGGGAAGATCGGGATCCGCGTTCTCCCAGACGAGCAGCATCGCCCGCTTGGGCGCATAGCCCTGGTGGCGGATGTCCGCCGGCATCGCCGCGACGTCACCCGGACGCATCGTGACCTTGGCCAGGGCTGCCCCGGTGTCTCGGTCCTCGACCTGCCAGATCAGCTCGTCCGACAGCTGGATGAACCACTCCACCCGGTCGTTGCCGTGGATGATGGGCAGGATGTACTCCTCGGTTGTCGGGCAGTAGAGGCTATCGCCGCAGACGGAGACGACCGATGGGTTCCAGGTGACCTGAGAGCGCGACAGGTAGGCGAAGAA
>PNAZ01000025.1:0-21078 GCA_003169655.1 Chloroflexota bacterium | reverse complement strand
CGGGCGGCGGTCACCCGATGGCGGGTGATCGCGGCGCGGTTGCTGCCGTGCTTGATCCCGAACGCCGAGCCGGTCTCAGTGGGCGAGGCGAACGGATCGAAGCCGTCGTTGGTCCAGTCGTCGAGCATCTCCTCGAAGGTCGACTTGATCAATGCGGTCGAGAAGTTCTCGAGATGGTCGAGCTCGGCCTTGCGATACACGTCGTTATAGCGGCCGGCGAAGAGGTCGACCGTGCCGTAGTGGTTGACCGTGCCGACGACGCCGTCGAAGTTGACGATGCCGTAGAAGAACTGCCAGGCCACGTCGCGCTGGAGGGCCCGCAGGAAGGCGTCGGCCGACATGACGTGCTTGCCGGTGGGCCACTCGACATACACGAAGTACTCATCCCGGCTGAACTTGAACTCGCCCAATCGGAAGGCGTGATAGCCGTCGGCATTCAGCTCCCCGGCTGCGGTCGGAACCGGTGCGGTAACGCTCATCGATAGACCTCCTCGAGGAATCTGGGATTGCAGCGAATCAGCCGACGGTCTGGATGATGTCCGCCCATTTGTGGACGGTGTCGGGTCCGTCCTGGGTCTGGAGCAGGATCACTGCCGGCTGTGCGGCATAGAACTGGTAGGCGGCACCGACGGGCAGCAGGGTCATGTGCCCCCTGCAGGCGATGACCCGGCCCATCTTCGGACCGCTCGGCGTGCCTGGCAGTGCGTTCGATCCGCGCTCGGCTGTCGCGCGGGCATCGTCCGGACCGAGCTTCCGGAGCCGCACCTCGACCTCGCCGTCCATCACCAGGGCGAACTCGTCGTGGGGCGCCGTGCGCCACTCGGAGGTCCCCTCTGCCCGGATTGCCTCGACGACGTACTGGCGGTTCTTCCCAACCGCAACCTTTTCATACGGCCGCGAGGTGCTCGCGACCTCGAAGATGTTGCTGAAGGCGTAGCGTTTGGGGTCATCGTCGATCAGGTCGATCGTCCCCTTCTGATAGTCCGCCAGGGAGCCAAAGCGGGTCTTGTAGGTCTTCATCAGGCACCTCTTGCTCGGCGACCGGGAACCACGCGGACGATGGAGTACGATAGGTGGAGGTGCGGATGTTCGCCCTGCGAACGTCGTGCGCCTTGCGCACGAAGTATCGATGCGGAGCGGAGGCAATGTCAAGGCAAGCAGAACCGCCAGCGGTTGGCACGCGGAGCGATCGCCTGCAATCGCTCGAGCGCGGCCTGACGGTGATGCGAAGCTTCACCACGTATCGGCCAGCTCTGACGATCAGTGAGGTCGCCGAGCGAACCGGGCTCACCCGGGCGACCGCCCGGCGGGTCCTGCTGACCCTCGTCGATCTCGGCTATGTGCAGGCCACGGGCCGTGATTTCGCGCTCAGCCGCTCGGTCCTGGAGCTGGTCAAGCCATTCGCCGCACAGCAAGACCCGTGGGATTTCGCGAAGCCGTACCTCGAGGCGCTGACCGAGCGAACTGGCGAGTCAGCTTCGATCGCCGTACTGGACGGAACCGAGATCCTGTACGTCGCCAGATCGCAGACGCGCCGCCTGATGACCCTGAACGTCACGGTCGGCTCGCGCCTGCCGGCGCACGCCACGTCGAAGGGTCGAGTGCTCCTGGCGTTTCTGCCTGAGGCCGAGCTCGAGGCGTACTTCGATCGGACGGCGATCGCTCGCTACACCGATCGCACGGTGATCGACGAGGGTGAACTGCGCGAGATCTTGGCCGAGGTTCGCCGGCAAGGCTGGGCCGTTGTCGATCAGCAGCTCGAGGAGGGGCTCTCGTCAGTTGCGGCGCCACTCACCGACCAGAACGGACGCGCCGTGGCCGCGCTGAGCGTCTGCGCCCACGCGGGGCGAGTGGATTCGGCGACCTTGCGTTCTGACGTCCTGCCCCTCGTCGTGGAGAACGCCCGGCGAGTCAGCGCCGTCTGGAACCGTCACTGACCCGCTGATCGAGCGGCTTTGGAGGGCGTCCGCCCCAACCGTCTGGCGGCGCCGGCGCCGCCGAACGAAGCGCACCCGGCCGGAGGACCGCGATCGAACCGACCGTGATGGCGGTCAACTGGGCAATGACATCGTGGACGTCCGGTGTCCCGGGCAAGATGCAGCGGAGGTCGGTTACGCCGGCATGGGCCAAGGCGATCACCCGGTCCTGGCACTCCTCGAGAGTGCCGAAGATGCCCGTTTCGCCCGGGTGGCCGAACCGGGCGAAATCCGGATCCATCTCAGCCCTGGCGACGGCCTCGGCGTTCGTGCGGCCGATCGACACCGGGACGAGCACCCCGACCCCGAGGGTCGTCGGATCGCGGCCGGACTCAGCACATTCGGCACGGACCTCGTCGGCGGCCGTCTCGAGGTCCGAGAACAGCCAGCCGGGAAGGACGATGTCGTCCACGAGAGCCAGCCAGTCGGCCAGCTCGGCCAGGTCCCGCACGAGGGCCGATCGTCGTGGTCGGTCAGGATCGCCAACATCGCGCTGCCCACCTGCGAGGAGCGATCGATCGAGTGTTCCAAACCGACCGGTAAGGCAGACCTCGGCGGGCGCCGCGGCCTGGTCGTCGACCCGCAAGAATGACTCGCGGTCAGGCAGGCTGATCCCGAGCCGGGCTCGCTCAAGGTTGCCCCAGACCGACTCGAGATCAACCCGGACCTCGGCCCAGTCAAGCGGGTGACCGGCGGTGGACCCGACGCCACCGAGCCACACGATGTCGATCCCGGCCCGATCGCACAGCCGGGCGAGACCACGCGCTCGAGTGGGCGTCGGCGTGGCGTCGACGACGACACCGAGACGCGCCAGACGGCCGGCCGGTGGGATTGTGGGGTCAAAGGCGAGCATGGCTCGAAACGGTAACACCGAGTCCCGAAGATCACGTCGCGTTCGTCGAGGCCGTACAGTCTGGGCTATGCGAGCAAGCCCGTCGACCGCTCCCGAACCGGCCGGATCCGTTCTCCTGCCGACGGTCTTGAACCTGGCGCGTCAGCTGCGCCAGACGGGGATCCCAGTCTCGACCTCGGAGCTGGTCGACGCCCAGCAGGCGATCCAGGCGATTGATCTGCTCGATCGCAACCAGGTTCGCCTGGCGCTGGCCGCGACGATGGTCAAGCGGACGGAGGATCTGCCCGCCTTCGACCTGCTATTCGACATCCACTTTCGGTTGCGCCAGCGCACGGGCCGGGAGGCACTGTCCGACGCCGGTCGACCGGCGGCACCGCGGCCTGAGATCCACACCAGCCTCGACCGGACCTCCGCCGGCGAGCGTGATGAAAGCGGTGCGACCGCGTTCTTCGAACTGATCATGGCCGCCATCCGGCGCGGCGACCCCGATGCCCTCCGGGCCCTGGCTGAAATGGCGGTCGCGAGATTCGGTGGGCTTGATTCCCAGCCGGGTGCGTCGGAACGCTACTTCATGTACCGGATCCTTCGTGCCCTCGACCTCTCGAGGCTGATGACGGAGATGCTGGCCGCGGCGCGGGACGAGGCCGACAACGATCCACTCGATGAACGCGCCCTCCGTGGTGAGCTGGCCGCGCAGATCGAGGCGTTCAAGCTGTTGCTCGCAAGCCAGGTCCGGAACCAGCTCGTTAAGGCGAGCGGCCCCGGCGAAGGCGGTCAAGGACTAAAGGCGCTCGGAACCGAGGATGTGGATTTCCTGGGCGCGTCGCCCCGTCAGCTTTTGGCGATGCGGGAGTCGATCCGGCCGCTGGCCCGAACCCTGGCGACCAGGATGACCCGCCGTCGGCGGCGACGGACCGGCGGACGGCTGGACATCCGGCGGACGGTCCGCCGGTCGCTGTCATCGGGTGGGGTCCTGCTCGACCCGGCCTTCCGTCGGCCCAAGAAGGCGCGTCCCGACCTGTTCCTGCTGAGTGACATCTCAGGTTCGGTGGCCGAGTTCGCTTCGTTCACCCTGACTCTCCTCCAGGCGATCAACGCCGAATTCAGCCGGTTACGCTCGTTCGCATTCATCGACGGGATCGACGAGGTCTCCGATCACATCCGGGATAGCGACTCGTTCGTCGAGGTCCGCCACGTTCTGTACCGTGCCGACGTCGTCCGCGACGACGGGCACTCCGACTACGGCGCCGTCCTGGCAAGGTTCTGGGAGCGCTACGGCGCCGACGTCGACTCTCGCTCGACGATCATCATCACTGGTGATGCGCGCGCCAATCACCACCCGCTGCGGGTGGACGTACTGCAGGCGATCCACGCTCGGGCGGGCAAGGTCTACCTCCTCAATCCCGAGCCCGAGGTCGATTGGAATACGACCGATTCGGTCGTTGACATGTACGCGCCGGCGCTCGATGGTGTCTTCGAGGTCCGCAATCTCCGCCAGCTCGGTGAGGCCGTCTTCCAGATCACCTGACCGCGTTCGAGGGTGGGCGCAATCTGACCGAACGCGAGCACGGAGAGCAGCCTTGCGGGGCTCTCCAGTGGCTCCCCCAGCGCTCGGAGGACCGGGTCAAGGGGACGTCTACCTGATTAGTGGCGGGACATTCAGTGCTGGAGGTTCGTCACGGCGCCTTCAGGACGTGGCTACGGTTAACTCGCCGCGCCGCTCTTCGGAGCCGATATCGTGCGTGAAACGACCATCGACGCTAAGAGGCACAATGAGAACAAGTGTTCTGGTCGGGGCGAGAGGAGACAAGCCACCCTTTAGTTTAGGCACCTCAATGTCCCGGCCAGTTTGGCGCTGGAGATCGAGCTTACGGTCAGGAAGGCCCCGAACTCTCGAACTCGGACGGCCCAAGCTCCGGCGAGAGGGCGGGTCGAGCCCCGACTCCAATCCCGCGGCCGGTTGACCGAACCATGAATGGCGCTTGAATCCTTCCTCGCCAGCCAATCCCCGTTCACAGAACGCCTGTTTCGGGGCGCCTCGAGGCGGGTCGTGGCATGTCCCGGCATGTCCGTGGATGCTCTGGTGGATGCTGTTACGGACCCTAGCGCGCGCAACCGGCGGAGGGTCCGGCGTCGAGGATCACTGGCGATAGGGGAACTGCGAGTACCTCCCACGTCACGCGACGCGCGACACCGCGGCTGCGGCAAGCCCGTGACGCGGACCCATCCCGATCACATCCGGTGGAACGAGGGCGCAAGGGCCGGGTACAGGTCCCGGTAGATCGCGTGGGCATCGATGTAGCGCGCAGCGTCCGGTCCCGGCTCGCTCGCCGGCGTCGCCCGGACGACTGCCGCGACCGCCGCCTGGACCGTCGAGAACCAGCCCGCGGCCACCGCCGCGAGCAGCGCGGCCCCGTAGGCGGCGCCCTCGGTGGTGACCGGCGTGGCGATTGACGCACCGAGCACATCGGCGAGGATCTGGCGCCAGAGCGGGCTCGCCGTCCCGCCGCCCGACGCGAGGATCAGCTTCGGTTCGGGCATCCCCGCCAGGATCATCATGTCGAGGCCGTCGCGCAGCCCGAACGCTACCCCTTCGAGCACGGCGCGGGTCAGGTGCCGCCGGTCGTGCGAGAGCGTCAGGCCCACGAAGGCGCCGCGGGCAAGCGGGTCCGGGTGCGGATTCCGTTCCCCTGACAGATACGGCAGAAACAGGAGCCCACCGCTCCCTGCCGGGATCCCGCTGGCGCGCGAGGCGAGCTCCCCGAACGGCTCGCCGGGCGCAAAGGCGTCCCGGAACCAGCGCAGGCTGCCCCCTGCCGAGAGCATCACCGACATCAGGTGCCAGAGGCCAGGCACCGCGTGGCAAAACGCGTGGACGCGCCCGGCCGGCTCGTAGATCGGCCGGTCCGTCGTGGCGAAGATGACGCCCGATGTCCCTAGCGACAGCGCAACGCGCCCCGGCAGCACGGCGCCGGTCCCGATGGCGTTGGCCGCCTGGTCTCCGCCTCCGGCGACGACCGGGGTCCCGGCGCGGAGCCCGGTGTCCGCCGCCGCCGCCACACTCACGACGCCCGTCAGATCCGGACCCTCGAACGTGGTTGGCATCCAGGCCCGATCGATGCGCAGAGCGGCGAGCATTTCTGGCGACCAGTTGCGGGCCGCCAAGTCGAACAGCAGTGTCCCAGCGCCGTCGGCCTTATCCGTCGCGTAGTCGCCGGTCAGCCGGAGGCGGACGTAGTCTTTGGGCAGCAGCACATGCGCGACTCGCGCCCACGCGTCAGGCTCGTGATCGCGGACCCAAGCGATCTTGGGGGCGGTGAACCCGGTCATGGCGTCGTTGCCGGTGATCTCCACGAGGTGCGCCGGCCCGAGCACGGCGCGGATGCCGTCGCACTCGGCGGCGGTCCGCTGGTCGTTCCACAGGATCGCCGGCCGAATGACCTGGTCGGCCGCGTCGAGGAGGACGAGCCCGTGCATCTGACCGGCGAGGCCCACCGCGACGACGTCGTCGCCGGCGAGCCCAGCCGAGTCGAGAGCGCGACGGATCGCATCGATCGCGCCACCCCACCAGAGTCGCGGGTCCTGCTCGCTCCAGAGCGGGTACGGCTGCTCGACGCCGTACTCCGACGACGCGATGCCGAGGACGTTCCCGGCTGGGTCGACCAGGATCGCCTTCGTCGCGGTCGTCGAAACGTCGATTCCAAGGACGGCGCCCATCGCCTCAGCCCGCGGCCGGGCGGTCCACGGCCCAGATGCTCTTGTTGACAAGGTTCTCGAGGCGCTCCTGCCCGCCGGACACCGGGACGGGGTTCACCGCGCCCGCGGCCACCCGGGCCTCCAAGTCGGCGAGGGAGAGGCCGCCCTCGAGGATCGCCTTGCCGAGTGCCCCGTCCCAGCTCGCATAGCGGGCGTCGAGGTTGGCGGCCAGCTCGCCGCGCTCGACGAGGTCCGCCGCCACCAGCAGCGCCTGGGCAATGGTGTCCAGGCCGCCGATGTGGGCGTGGAACAGGTCGTTGCGGTCCGAGCTCTGGCGGCGGAGCTTCGCGTCGAAGTTGAAGCCGCCGGGGGCGATGCCGCCTGCGCGGAGGATCTCGTATAGCGGCAGCGCGAGATCCTCGACTGAGTTCGGGAACTGGTCTGTGTCCCAGCCGTTCTGTGGGTCGCCGCGGTTGGCGTCGATGGAGCCGAGCACGCCGTTCGCGACGGCGTACGCCACCTCGTGGTGGAAGCTGTGTCCGGCAAGCGTGGCGTGGTTCGCCTCGATATTGAGCTGGTACTCGCCCTCGAGGCCGTTGCGGGCGAGGAAACCATGGACGGTCGCCGAGTCGTAGTCGTACTGGTGCTTCGCGGGCTCCATCGGCTTGGGTTCGATGAGCAGGCGGCCCTTGAACCCGATCTTGTGCTTGTGCTCCACGACGAGGTGCAGGAAGCGCGCAAGCTGGGCGCCCTCGCGGCGGAGGTCGGTGTTCAGCAGAGTGTCGTAGCCTTCGCGGCCGCCCCACAGGACGTAGTTGGGGCCGCCGAGACGCTTGGTGACCTCGAGCATGTGCTTGACCTGCGCCGCCGCGTAGGCGAACACCTCAGGGTCAGGGTTCGTGGCCGCGCCGGCCTGGTAGCGCGGGTGGGTGAACACGTTGGCCGTGCCCCACAGGAGCGTTACGCCGGTACGCTCCTGGTAGCCCAACGCGTCGTCGGTCAGCGCGTCAAGGTGGTCGCGGAACTCAGCGAAGCTCGTGCCCTCGGGCGCGACATCGCGGTCATGGAAGCAGTAGTACGGTGCGCCGAGCTTGGTGAAGAACTCGAAGGCGGCGGCCATCTTGGCGCGGGCACCGGCCATCTCGTCGGCCATGGTGATCCACGGGCGGTCGAGCGTCCCGGTGCCGAACATGTCGGTCCCGGCCCAGGTGAAGGAGTGCCAGAAGCACACGCCCGGGCGGAGGTGTTCCACCATCCGCTTGCCGAGGACGACGCGATTCGGCTGCCAGGCCTTGAATGTCAGGGGGTCCGTGGAATCGGGTCCGCCGTAGCGGATGGGCTCCGTGACCCCGGTGAAGAATTCACTAGTCATCGATGTCCTCAGGTGCTGAGTGGGAAGCGGGGTCTGGCTCGTGCTGCGAAACGTGCTGGAGCGGCCTGATTCGGGCCAACCGAGGTAGCCCGCGCCACCCCTTGAAGCCACGGGGCTACAGCGAGATCTCAATCTGCTGTTCCGCGTCGGGCCCAAGGGACACCGATATCGACTGCTGGGCCGAGCCTGCCAGGCAGATCCGGGCCGTGACCGGGTTTCGGCTGAGGTTCCGGACAAGGACACGGATCCATCCGTCGCCGGACTCGATCCAGGGCATGCCGACGCTGTACGAGTCGCAGCTCAGTAGCAGACCCCGGTCGTCGAGGTGGAATTCGCGCGAGAACGGGGCCCACGACTCGAGCCGGTTCTGGCGGAACATTCCATTGACTACCCGGCCAGACGGCGTGACGTAGCAGCGACTGCCGAAGGTCTCGAGATAGGTGACGAAGGCGGGGTCCTGGTCGGCACACACCCCTTCCTGCGTGTGCAGGTCGTGGGACGGCAGGAAGCAAGGATGGCCCTGCCCGAGCTGCATCTCGCCCCACTTGTTCCAGCGATAGCCGAAGTTGTAGTGCTCGTAGAAGGCCAGGATGCCCTGGTACGCGCGATCCAGGATCGCCTCGTCGTGGGTTGCCTCGTACAGCTGCAGGAGCGGGTACGAGTTGGTGATCGACCAGAAATGTGGTCGGGTGAGGTACGGCATCATCAGGTAGGGAAGGTCGGTGAGGTAGTCGTCCCAGTAGCGGAATGCCGTCTGGACCCGCGGGTCGTACGAGATCCCGACGTTGTACGGCTGGCTCTCCAGGAACAGCTTGGCCTCGTCAACCTTCGACTCGATGAGGAGCGGGATCGCCGAGCAGTAGAACATCGAATCGTCGAAGTTGAAGTTGCCGGCCGTCAGGCTGCTTGCGGTCCCGACAATCCGGGCGACAAACGCCAGCCACAGGTCCCGCAGTTGGGTGGCGTCGCCGTCCCGGCCGACCCGCCTCAGTTTGGCCACGACCCGCGGCACGAAGTACGACTGGTCGGCGCTCATCCTGGGCTCGGTCTCGAACTGCCACTTCATCGTCCGGAACGCCCAGTCCAGGTAGGTGGAGCTCGTGCCCATCGTCAACGACGTGTCGGGAACTTCGGACAGCAGGAAGTAGAACGGCGCGATCCAGTTGGCGTTGTGCACCCGCCAGGCCTTCTCGACCGGGAAGTCCGGGTTGTTGAACAGCCTGGCCCGGCCCGACTCGTAGCGCCAGCCGCGGTCCTTGTAGTTCATCCGGTTGAGCGGGTTGAGCGGAGTCGAGAAATCCTCGTCCTGGCAGCGCAGTCGGAGCCATTGGTTGGCGTAGATCTCGGCCTGCCGGATCTGGCCGGGGTCGGGGTCGACCAGGTTCCGGTAGACGACGAGCTGGCCCGTTGCCACCATCTCGCCGGTGCCGGCCACCTGGACCGTGTACAGGTCGTCACGGGTGACCAGCGCACCGGTCCGCATGTCGGTCATGAAGATCCCGCCATAGCGGCGGTCGGTCACGTCGAGGCACTGCTGGGCGGACAGGATGTATTCGACTCGCTTGTCGAGCAACTCGCCGACCTCGTGGACGGCCTCGAAGAGGATGAACGTGCTGCGCTTGCCGTATCCAATGTCGATCCGATGCAAGCCGCTCCGCTGGGGTCCGATGAGCAGCCGATAGGCCGTCTCGCTGAGCCGGACGGAGGGCACGGTCGTTGTCTCGAATGATGCCGACAGCTCGAGCGCCGGGCTGGGCAGCTCGACGACGATCTCGAGCTCCTGGCCCACCGGCCAGAAACGCGGGTACTCGAACGTTGGCTGGCCGGCCACGTCCCGGACCTTGGCTGAGAACTGGCCGAGGTCCTCGAACGGGAAGTACGCCAGGCTGAACGTCTCGATGTCACCGGCCCGCATATCAAGGATGGGCTGGGGGTACTCGTCGCTCTGCTGGTGGGTGGCGAAACTCGTCACGTGCAGGCGCGGGTACATCTGGCTGGCGCTGAACGCCTGGTAGTCGTTGATCAGGGTCGGGCCGCCGTGCAGATACGGCGTCGTAAGGGCGTGGATCCGGCCCTCGGTCAGGACGACGCCTAGGTGTGGGCCGCGGCCGGTCACCTGGGTGAACATCAGGTGGGCATAGTCGCCCCCGGTGAACCAGTGGAACGAGCTTCGTGGCTCCTCGCCGTGGATGAAGCTGGTGTGCTCGCCAACGGACACGTTGCTGGCGTCCAGGAAATCGGTCACGGCCGGCCGAAAGGTGAGGCTGAAGTCGGTGATGGCCAGCGCCTGGCGGGCCTCGAGCGACACGGTCTCGGCCAGGTGCGACTCGTGGAGCTGGCGGGTGACCGAGACCACATACCCGTCGGTCTCCCAGCGGGCAGTGATGGAGTCGGCGGTGCTGGTCATGCTCAGGCTGGCATCCGAAGGCTTGTGGGTCGTGAACGAATCACGCAGCTCCCATTGGCCCCACCGACACTGCCCAAACCGAGCGGCGAGCGACGTCCTCTCGACGTACTCGTGGACGCTCCCGGTTGAGGACAGCCGGAGGATGTGGACGCACCCATCCGTCTCGTCGACCCCCAGCTCGAGCCAGCCGTTGTCGAGCGTCAGCACCTAGCCTCCTTGCACTTGGTTTGTCGGCGGCGCCGGGCAATCGATCCACCCGATCCGGGAAATCGGGCGTGGTCGTCAGCCCTTGATGCCGCTCGTGATGAAGCCCTTGACGATGTAGCGCTGGGCAAAGATGAACAGGATCACCATCGGGATCACCATCAGGGTCGAGATCGCCATCAGGTAGTCCGACCGGGTGACGAACTGACCCTGGAAGTAGCTCAGGCCGATCGCCAGGGTGTAGTTCTCAGGCGAAGTGAGGTAGATCAGAGGTCCGAGGAAGTCGTTCCAGATGCCCAGGATGGTCAGGAGCGCGACGGTGACCATGACCGGGCGCGACAGCGGCACGTAGATCTTCCACCAGATCATCAGGTGGCTGGCCCCATCCATCAGCGCCGCTTCGTCGAGGTCCTTCGGGATGCCCAGGAAAAACTGGCGCATCAGGAAGATGTTCAGGGCGCCGCCACCGAACCATGACGGGACGATCAGCGGCAGGAAGGTATTCAGCCAGCCGATCTGATGGAAGAGGATGTACAGCGGGATCAAGGTGACCTGGGGCGGCAGCATGATCGAGGCGATCGTCAGCAGGAACCACAGATTCCGGCCGGCGAAGCGCAGCCGGGCGAAGCCGTAGCCAACCAGGGATGAGCTCAACAGCACACCTGGAACGGTGAAGACCACGATCAGCAGCGTGTTGAGCGTCCAGCGCGGAAAGTCCGTGTTGGGATAGTTCCAGGCCTCGGCGTAATTGCCGGGCGTCCACTGGTTGGGCAGGAAGGTCGGCGGATCAGTGTTGATCTCGCTGAACGGCTTGAATGACGTGAAGACCATGACCATCAGGGGCACGGTGAACCCAAGCGCTCCGATGATCAGCAGCAGGTAGACGCCGGCCTTGTGCAGGCCCACGTCGCGCGGACCCGACCGATAGCGGCCACGATCTGCCGAGCCGCCGATGCGAACGTCCTGAATCGTGCTCACCGGGCCTCACCATTCTCGTAGTGGACCCATAGCGGTGAACTCCGGAAGATCAGCCCGGTCAGGACCATGATGATCGCGAACAGGACCCAGGCCATCGCCGAGGCGTAGCCCATCTCAAGCCAGCTGAACGCCTTGTCGTAGAGATTCAGGTTGTACACGTACGTAGAATCGACCGGCCCGCCCTGGGTCAGGACATAGGCCGGCACGAAGAACTGGAAGGCAGCGATCACGGTCGTCACCACGTTGAACAGGATCGTCGGTGACAGCATCGGGATCGTGATCTTGCGGAACTTGGCGAAGCCCCCTGCCCCGTCGATGTCAGCCGCCTCGTACAGGTCGCCCGGGACCTGCTGCAGGCCTGCGACGTAGATGATCGTCGAAACGGCGCTGCCCCACACGCTGATGATCACCAGTGACAGCAGCGACCATTGCGGCGATCCCAGCCACGACGGTCCCTGGATGCCACCCAAGCGAAGCAATGCGTTGATCGGACCGATGTCCTTGTCGAAGAGATAGCGCCAAAGCAGGGCTGAAGCAATGTACGGGATGACGATCGGCAGGTAGTACAGCGTTCGGAAGATGTTCAGGAACCGCACGTTCTGGGTCAACAGCAAAGCCAGACCAAGGCTCAGCAGCTGGCTGAATAGAACGAAGAGGATGGCGTAGTGAACCGTTACGAGGACCGATTGAAAGAACAGGTCGTCATTGGTGAAAAGGTTGACGTAATTGTCGGTCCCAATGAACTTGGCGGGCGACAGCAGGTTGTAAGTCGGTCAGGCTGTAATAGGCGGACGCGAGCATCGGCCCGATCGTCCAGATCAACAACCCCAGGACAACCGGCAGGATGAACAAGTAGCCGTGGAGGGTGTTCCGCCAGAAATGCGGCCCGAAGTGCGTCCGGCGGCGGCCGATGACCGGCAGGCGCCTGAGGTCGGCGGGAGACGACATCTGCCCTCGAATTCAGAACGGTTCTCTCACCGCGGCCGAGATGATTGCCCCGGCGCGCGGTGAGAGAACCCGACCAGAGGAGAGGCCAGGTTGGCTTTACTGGTTCTTGTCCAGGCAGGCCTGGATCTTGGTGTTGGCCGCGGTAAAGGCGTCCTGCACCGAGGAGGTGCCAAGGATCGCCTTGTTGAGCGCGTCCTTCAGGTCTTGGCTCACCTCGCCAGCGTACACGCTGCCGCAGGCGGCCGGGAAGCTGGGCGGGAAGATCCCGTTCTTGCCGTTCTGGATGAATGCCTGGATGTTCGCCGGGGGTGCCGCCAGGGTAGTGATGGTCGGGTCATTGGCCAGGGATTGCAGGAGGGGCATGCCCGAGTAGGTCTTGAGCAGGGCCAGCTGGGCGTCCTTGGAGGCCATGTACTTGACGAAGTCCCAGGCGAGGGCCGGATCCTTGGCATCGGCGGACACGGCAAATCCATACGTGCCCATACCGGTGAACTTGCCCTTCGGCTGGGTTGGGATGACCTGGACATCCCAATTGAACGTGATCTTGCTGGCTGGATCGCGCAGGGCGTTCATCAGGCCAGGGATCAGGAACATCGTGGCGCACTTGCCATCGAAGAAGCAGTTCCCGCCCGAGTCGAAGTCCAGCGGCTGGGCGATCTTGTCCTTGGTCCACATGTTGACGTAGGCCTGCTCACCGGCCAGCGCTTCAGGCGTGGTCAGCTGCATCGTCTTGCCGTCATCGGAGATGACCTTGCCGCCATAACCGGCGACGAACGGCACGAAGTACGCCCACCAGTCGAAGCCGGGCAGGTTGCCTCCGTTCGCGAAGCAGTACGCGCCGGTCTTGGCCAGGACCGTCTTGCAGGCGGCCGTGAAGTCAGCCCACGTCCAGTCGGCGGTCGGCAGCGGTGCGCCGGCTTTGGCGAACAGGTCCTTGTTGTAGTACATGGTCACGACGTCAAACGACGACGGGACCATGTACAAACCCTTGCCCCCGACCTGGCTCAACCCGAGCAGATTGGGGTAGATGTCCTTCAGGTTGAACGAAGAGTCGGCGGCGGCCAGGGGGGACATGTCCTGGACGACCTTGTTCTGCAGGAACGGGCCGACGTAGGAGTCGGCGGTGAAGACGACATCGGGCAGGGTCCCAGCGGCGGCCTCCTTGTAGAAAGTCGGTGCGATGTCGTTGTTTGCGATCAGCTGGATGTCGAGCTTGACCTCGGGGTGTGTCTTGGCGAAGTTGTCCTCGAGCAACTTGGCGGTCGGCAGGAGTGATGCCGAGCTGTTCATGCCGAAGGACAGGGTCGTTGCGCCGGCGGTCGATGGAGCCGGCGTCGCGGCCGCAGTCGCACTCGCAGCCGGAGCCTGGCTTGCGGGCGTCGCCGCGGCGGGTGTAGACGTTGAACTGGCACAGCCTGCGAGCAGGGCCAGCGCAAGCGCACTTGGAACAAGTCTTCGTTTCAGCATACCCATTCCTTTGCGGTGAGCAACCATGCTCTACCCGGGATTTGGACAATCGGATTGGCTGGAGCCGGATCGCTACGTCCCGGCTCGAACGCAGTCGCACGTGCCTCGGCTTATCGTTGAACTCCTTTCCACGAATTCGTCCTCTGAAGTGCCCCTTCCTGGCGCCTTCTGGAGGAAGCGAGAATTACCGGCCCGTCTCCCGGATCCAGACCAGCATGTCCCCGCTCAGTCGGTTGTCCCAGGCGAAATAGGGCACCGCTTGCAGGTTGATGTCGTGCACGGGAAGGGCGCGATTCGAGTACGCGGAATCCCGCTCCTCAATCTCCTCGTTGCCTTCACGAAGACCCCGGGCGTTGAGGACGACGACCCCGCCCAGCAGGTCGGGTTGGTGTGACGCCTCGATGGCGACGTCCCGCGGCAGAAGGATGCTGTCGAGGTTCCGTCCGTTGTCCGCCTCCTCGAGGCAATACACGATTGGACCGCGCTGCAGAGCCACTCGGCCCCGGTCGGCGATGACCCGTGAATGGGCGTAGATCCGTTGGACCGGCATGGCCAGGGCCAGGACGACCTCGTCGCCGGCCTGCCAGGTTCGGCTGATCCGCAGGTAGCCCAGCTCGTTGGCGCCCGACACGTCCTCGCCATTGACCTGGAGGGTGTAGTCCTGGCACCAGCCGGGCAGGCGAAGTTTCAGGGCGAACTCGACCGGGGCCTGGGGCTCCAGCCGGATCGAGATCGTCCCTTCCCAGGGATAGGCGGTTTGCTGGGTGACCGAGACAGGCAGCCCGGCCACCTGGACTGTGGCGCTATTGGACAGGAAGTGATGGACGATCAACTCGCGATCGCCCTGGCCATACACGTAGCGCCCGATCGACGCGAGCAGTCGGCTGAGGTCCAGGGCATCGGCTCGAAGGCCAGCCTGGCGATGATCGACGGCCGCCCGGCCCGCCGCCGCGCCGCGCTCCATCTTGAGCACGTTGGCCTGGGCGAAACGTGAGCCATCCAGCGATATGCCGACCAGAACGCCGTTATAGAGGAGCCGCTCGATGACGTCGGCGTAGCGTCCCTCGCATTTGATCTGGAGCATCCGCTGCATCCAGTCGATCAGGCCGATCGCCGCGGACGTCGAGGCACTGGCGGTCTTGTTGGGCAGGTCGTAGTCCGAGGTGAAGCTGCCGGTCAGCGGCGAGGATCCAATCCCGCCGGTGATGTACATCCGCCGCGCGGTGACGTTCTCGAACAGCTTCTCGACAGGCCTGATCAGGGTCTCGTCCTCGAGTTCGACCCCAAGGTCGGCCATCGCCGCGTACAGGTTCACGGCCCTGCCGGCATGGCCGACGGCGACCACCTGCTCACGGACGGGCCGGTGGGCCTGGACGAACTCGAGCGTTCGCTGGGCCGGCTCCGCCGGGTCGTCACCACGCAGGCGCGCCTCGTGTTCGAAGTAGGCGGGCTGCTGTCCGCGCTGGTTGACGAAGTAGCGGCTCAGCTCAAGGTACCGCCGATCGCCGGTCATCCGATAGTGGTCGACGAGGGCGACCTCGATCCCTGGGTAGCCCGGATAGCCGTGGCTCTGATGCTCACCGGCGCCAAACAGGGAGCCGATCAGGTCCGCGAAGCGCAGCGCGACGTTCAGGAACCGATATTCGCCGGTGGTCTGGTGGTGGGCGATTGCCGCCTGCAGCAGGTGGCCGGCGCTGGTCAGCTCACCGTTGTCGAGCAGGTTCGTGAAGCGCCGGCCCGGCTCGACGACCGTGTAATAGGCATTGACGTAGCCGTCCGGGTGCTGGGCCTGGACGAACAGGTCAACGAGCTCGTCGAGTTGGCCGAACAAGACTGAGTCGGGCTGGCTGGCCAACGACAGGCTGGCAGCTTCCATCCATCGGGCGAGCTGAGCCTCAGCTCCGAGCTGTGGCTGGTCAGGCATGCCCGGCTTCCAGGTTAGCCGGAGCGCCTGGATGATCCCTCGATCGGTCAGCTGACGGTGGAGCGCCGGCAGGATCGATTCCCGGTTGAGGTTGCCGCGCCGTCCCCAGAAGCCGTCTTCGAGGCGGACATCGGCAACGGGCACCGGCCGGAAGCTGAGCCGGCCGGCTGGCCCGAGGACCACGGCATCACGGCCAACGCGCGTCTCCGAGCGGCCCGCGGCTGGCCCGGGCCCCACGCCACCGCACGAGTCACGCACGATGAGCTCGCCCCGAACAAGCTGGGCCGGCACGGGCCGCTCGCTCTCCAGCCTACGCCGGATCATCTGGGCGGCCGCCTGGCCCATCTCATAGGTGGGCAGCCGGACAGTCGAGAGAGCGGGGCGGACAACCTGGGCGAACTCCCGATCGTCGTGCCCCACGATTGCGATGTCCCGCGGCACGTTGAGCCCGGCGTCCTGGATCGCGTAGATCGCGCCCTGGGCCATGAGGTCGTTGGCCGCAAAGATCGCGTCCGGTCGGTCCGGCAACGCCAGCAACTCCTCGGCGGCCCGACGACCCGAATCGGCCTCCCAGTCACCCTGCTTGATGTAATCGGCAGGCGCCGTCAGGTTCTGGGTCTTCAGGGCGTCAAGGTAGCCGGCCTGCCGCTCACGGCTGCTCCACCAGAACTCGGGCCCACTGATGAAGGCGATCCGTCGGCGTCCGAGCTTGAGGAGGTGGTTGACCGCCAGCTGGGCGCCGTAATAGTCGTCCAGGCCGATCGTGTTCTCGCCGGGCGGCTGGATCCGGGCGATGCTGACGTACGGTTGGTTGTTGGCGATGTCGAGCAGGCTCTGGTCGGAGTGGACACTGGCGTGGACGAAGATGATCCCGTCCGTCCGGTTGCTGACCAGGGTGACGACGGCCTGCTTCTCTGCCAGCGGGTCGTAGTCGGTGTTGACGATGATGCTGGTGTAGCCGGTCGACTTGAGCTGGTCGATGATTCCCCGGACGATCTGCGAGCTGAACGGATCGGACACGTTCTCGACGACGATCCCGATGACGTTGGTCGTCTTGCCGCGCAGGCCGCGCGCCGCCAGGTTGGGGCTGTAGCCCATGTCCTGGGCCAACCCGATGATCCGCTGGCGGGTTGTCTCGTTCATCGCGTACGCCGTGTTGTGCAGCGCTCGTGAGGCCGTGGACACCGATACTCCGGCCACCTTCGCGATCTCTTCCAGGGTGATCGACAAAGCTCGTTTCTCCGGGCTGGATAGAACGTTCCGGCGCTCGCAGCAAACGATTGCTGAATCGGCAAGATGCTAAGCGCAAACGTTTGGGTCGTCAAGCAGATTCTTTCCATCACGAGACGCTTGGTCAGGCGGCCCGCGGCCCGACCTGGCCTCGAGGTGAACGCCAGACGGCAACCATGACCGTCGAGGAGGCCATTCACGCGACGATCGGCGGCGTCGATCTGGCGCTCGAGCAGGTCGTACTGGTCGAGCAGGTGGCCGACCTCGAACGCGACCTCGGCGTCGAGCTCGGGGACGGCGATCGAGTCGATCGTGGCGGCCCGGAGCCGTTCGGCCTTGGTCTGGCCGAGACGACGCTGCCCGCGGCCGTGGTTCGCGGTGTGAGGACCTGCACTCTCCGGGACGATCGCCCGCCGCAGGCCATGAGGCCGATCGTCCTGATTCGGTATCGCCTGAATTTTCGAGGCTCGTCTGGCGGCCGTGGAGGCCCCAGGCGCGGCGGAGTTGGCCGATCTAGCCATCGACCAGCTCGAGACGATCAGGGCCCGTCTGGACTCCGGTTTGCCGATCGAGGCGCAATGCGAGATCGTCCGCCTCGTTGTCGGGCGGATCGCGATCCACCGAGAATCCGACGTCGATGGCGTGAAGGCGGTCCGGGCCGTCGTGGAGTACCGCTTCCCGGGTGCAGTCCATGTCGACACAGAGAACGGTTCATCGCCGCGACGAGTGCGGCATGCCATCGACAATGGCGCGTAGAATCAATCCAGCGCGAACGAGTTCGCCTGATTCTCCTGAGATCCGGCGAGTTCGTAAGACTCTCCCAGGAGTGTTCGCCTGACACTCCCCNNTATCTCTGGATCAGGAGATCGAAGGTTCGAATCCTTCCTCGCCAGCCAATCCCCGTTGATGACGAGCGGGCGAAACCTGCGCCGGACCTTCCCGCCACGGGACGACCGGCCGAAAGCTAGGCCTTCAGCCAAACGTGCAGTCGACCGTGACCTTCTCGAGGGCGCTCTGCAGGGCGGCGAGCTCCTGATCGTCGAGTCGCGCGACGAAGAGCTCACGGACCCCGCGCGTATGGACCGGGGTGGTCTCCAGCAGGCGCGCCAGTCCGGAATCCGTCAGGGCGACGATCACTCCCCGCCCGTCGACACCGGTGCTGATTCGGCGGACAAGACCTTGATCGGCCAGTCGGGCAACTCGCCGGGTCATGCCCGACCGCGAGATGAGCGCTCGGACCGCGAGCTCCGTAATGCGCAGCTCGCCGCCCGCGAATGCCAGCTGAGCGAGCACGTCGAAGTCGGACAGCTGTAGGCCTGTCTGCGCCTCGAGGTCAGTCTCGAGCTGTCGCAGCAGGCTCGCGTGTGCCTTCAGCAGCGACTGCCAAGCCGCCAGGCCACGGTGGCCAGGCAGCTCCTCCGCTACGACCTCCGCGACGAGCCCGGCGACGCCGGGCGTCGAAAGTACTTGCATATGCAATCCACCAGGCGTAGGGTATTTGCGGGTGCAAGTCTAGCAGCAGATCCCTTCCGGAAGGGAACCCCCCTCAGGAGGAAGCATGAGCATCAACGATCCCCGCGCCGACTGGGAAGCGGCCCAGGAACGGATCTTCGACGAAATTCGGACGCACGGCAGGCCGCAGACCGGCTATTTCGCCGGCGGCGATGTCCTGCTCCTGGTGACCAAGGGCGCAAAGACCGGCGAGGAACGCATCTCTCCCTTGACCTTCAGCCGCGACGGCGAGCGGTACGTGATCGTGGCTTCGAAGGGCGGCGCACCAACGAACCCAGCTTGGTTCGCCAACCTCCTCGCGAACCCGATCGTCACGATCGAGACCGGCGGCGAGAAGTTCGAGGCCAGCGCCGTCCCACTTACAAGTGGGTCGGAGCGCGACCGCCTGTACGACCAGCATGCGACCAAGTTTCCAGGCTTCCGCGACTACGTCGGCCAGACGTCCCGAACCATTCCGGTCGTTCTTCTGGAGCGGATTTGAGCAAGTGACGTCTTCACGCACCGGGGTCTCCTCCAGCCGAATCTGTCCAGGCATCTCGTCAAGCCCCAGGAGCCTGCTATGAACGCAACCCCAGCCTCCCTCAACCTTCCCGACTACGCGCCGATCCCGGCGACCGCATTCGGCCCAGCCCCGAACGCACAGGGCTATTACGTCGGACGCGTCGAGCGGAACCTCTACTGGGTGACGGATGGCGTCTACCAGGCCGCCTTCCTGACGACGTCGGACGGCGTGGTCCTCTTCGACGCCCCGCCGAGCATCGGACACAACCTCCAGCGAGCGATCGACGAGATCGCACGAGCCAACGGCGCGAGCAACAAGGTCGCGTACGTGGTCCACACCCACCATCACGCGGACCATGCGGGCGCGTCCTCGCTCTTCGGCAAGGACGTTGTGCGGATCGGGCACGAGGAGACCCGGCGGCTGCTGCTGCGCGACGACGACCCGGCCCGACCGGCCCCGACGGAGACGTTCACAGACCGGCGAACCCTCGAGATCGGCGGGGAGCGAATCGAGCTCGCGTGGCACGGCCCCAACCACACGCCCGACAACAGCATCATCCACTTTCCCGAGCACGACACGCTGATGATGGCCGACATCGTGAACGTGGGCTGGGTACCGGTGTTCGTCGTCAACCTGTCCGACGACATCCCGGGCTACCTGTCGATGCCGGCCGCGGCCCTGAGCTACCCGTGGTCCACCCTGATCAGTGGCCACCTTGGCCGGCTGGGCAAGCGCGAAGACGTCGCCCTGCACCAGCAATACATGGCGGACCTTGAGGCCAGCGCGAAGACCGCCCTCGCCACCGTCGATCCGACGCCCTACTTCCAGAAATACGGCGCGGTCGGGAACATGTGGGGCGCCGTCAAGGCCTACCTGAACGCGGTCGGCGACGCGACGGCCGCGCCGGTCATCGAGAAGTACACGGGCGTGCTCGCGGCCGCGGACGTGTTCACGCCGGACGTCGCGTTCTGGCTGATGGAGTCGATCCGACTCAACCGCGGCATCGGCTTGCAGGTACACCCATGAGCACCGATCAGCAGGCGATCGTCGACGCAATCCTGCGGCGGTCCGCGTTCCCCGTCGGGAGCAGTGTCAGCGAGCAACGGCGACTTCTCCGAGAGGCGGTATCGGCGCAGCCGCTGCCCGCCGATGTGACCGTGACCACAGCCGCACTGGGCGGCGTCCCAACTGCCGAGATCACCGTCGACGGAATCGAACCTCGCCACGTTGTTCTGTACTTTCACGGTGGCGTGTACGTGATCGGGGACGCGTTCCTCGCCGCTGACCTGGCATCGCAAATCGGTCGACGGATGCACGCCAAGGTCATCTCCGTCGACTACCGGCTCGGCCCCGAGCACCCGTATCCGGCGGCGGTTGACGACGCTCTGGCGGCGTATGAAGCGCTCCTTCAGAGCGGCGTCGCCCCTTCCGACATCGCCTTCGCGGGCGAGTCCGCTGGCGGCGGGCTCGCCGTCGCCACCCTGGTCAACGCCCGCGATCACGGGCTGCCCTTGCCGGCCGCGGCCTTCGTCATGTCCCCATATGTCGATCTCACGCTGTCCGGCTCAACCATGGATTCCAAGCGCACGGTCGACCCGCTATTCACGCGGGAACTCATCCAGGCCCGAGTCTCCGACTACACGGCGGGACAAAACGCCGCACTTGGCCTCATCAGCCCGATCTTCGCCGACCTGGCCGGTCTGCCGCCGCTGATCATCCAGGCCGGATCCCACGAAGTGCTCCTCGACGACGCCGTCCGCCTCGCGCGACAAGCCGCGACCGCCGACGTCGAGGTCACCCTCGACATCACCCCTGGGGTCCCCCACGTCTTCCAGGCCTATCACGCGATCCTCGACGAGGGGACCGCGGCGCTGGACAGAGGCGGACAGCTCCTGTCCGCGCATCTCACCGGCGCCAACCCGTAGAGATTGGGTTGACGACCTCGGAGCCGATTTGGGAGCATTACGTCGAGACCAGCCCACGTCTGATGCGAGCTCGCCGATCACGCA
>PNAZ01000002.1 GCA_003169655.1 Chloroflexota bacterium | reverse complement strand
TGGCCGCCGAAGCCGAAGCCGTTGACCATCACCGTGTCGACCCGGGCCGGCCGGGCGGTGAGCGGGACGTAGTCCAGGTCGCACTCAGGGTCCGGCTCGTGCAGGTTGGCCGTCGGCGGGATCACCTGGTCGAGGATCGCGCCGCAGGCGGCCAGCGCGCTGGCGATCCCGGCGGCTCCCACGAGGTGCCCGATCATCGATTTGGGCGAGCTGATCGCCACCCGGCCGGCCTGCGCCCCGAAGGCGGCCTTGATCGCCCGGGTCTCGGTCACGTCGTTGAGCGGGGTGGCCGTGCCGTGGGCCACGATGTAGTCGATCTCGTCGGTCGTGACCCCGGCGTTGCGCAGGGCGTTGGTCATCGCCCGGGTGGCGCCCCGGCCGGTCGGCTCGGGGGCGCTGATGTGGAACGCGTCGGCGGTCAGCGCCCCGCCCAGGATCTCGGCGATCGGGGTCGCGCCGCGAGCCAGGGCATGCTCGAGCGATTCGACGATGACGGCGCCGCCGCCCTCGCCCAGGACGAAGCCGTCCCGGCTGCCGTCGAACGGCCGGGAGGCGTGCTCGGGATCGTCGTTGCGCTTGCTGAGTGCGCCCATGTTGCCCAGGGCGGCGATCGCCATCGGCAGGACCGGGGCCTCGGCGCCGCCGGTGAGCACCACGTCGCACTCGCCGTCGCGGATCAGCCGGAGCGCGTCGTGGAAGGCGATCACCGAAGTGGCGCAGGCGGCGACCTGGGTCATCACCGGGCCGGTCAGGTGGTACTCCATCGACAGCATGCAGGCGCCCATCGAGCCCGACAGGGCCGGCACCGCGAACGGGCTGACGAAGCGGGGCCCCTTCGTGTCGGCCACGTGCGTCCCGTCGATGATCTGCTCGATCCCGCCGCCACCGGTGTTCATCACCACCCCGACCCGGTCGCGCTCCTCCTCGGTCATCCCCGCGAAATCGATTCCCGAGTGGGTCACCGCCTCCTTGCCGGCGGCCATCGCGAAGTGGATGAAGCGGCTCATCCGGCGAGCCATCTTGGCGTCCATCGCGACCGTCGGGTCGAAGTCGAGGACCTCGGCCGCGATCTTCACCTCGAACTTGCTGGGGTCGAAGGACTGGATCCGGCGGGTGCCCGACACGCCCGCCACCAGGTTCCGCCAGTAGGTCGGAAAGTCGCCGCCGTTGGGCATCACCGCCCCTAGGCCGGTGATCACGGCGCGGCGGGCGGGATCAGAGCTTGGCGGCAAGGCGTACCTCAGGGCGCATTCGAACGGGCAGGTCGATTGTACGGGCCGGCCGGCGGCGGAGCGCTACCGGGCACAGCGGCGCGGACCACCGGCTCGGGGTCGGGACCGCTCAGTCGCCGTCGTAGTGCTTGAAGATCACCGCGCCGTTATGGCCGCCCAGGCCGATGTTGTTGGAAAGGGCGTAACGGATCCGGGCGTCGTGGGTCTCGGTCGCCACGAACAGGTCGCATTCCGGGTCCGGTTCGCGGTAGTTGAGCGTCGCCGTGATCGTCTGCTCGGCCACCGACATCACGGTCGCGAACGCCTCGAACGAGCCGGCCGCACCCATCATGTGGCCGGTCAGCGACTTCGTGGCGCTGATCGCGATCTTCGGCGTGTGGTCGCCGAAAACGTGCCAGATTGCCTCGGCTTCACGGACGTCGCCCATCGGCGTCGACGTGCCATGGGGGTTGAGCAGATCGACCTCGTCGGCCGGCACGCCCCGCCGGTCGAGGGCCATCTTCATCGCCCGGGCCGAGCCGCTGCCGTGGGCGACCGGCTGGATCATGTCCCAGCCGTCGGCCGCGGAGCCGTAGCCCACGACCTCCGCGTAGATGTGGGCACCGCGGGCCTTGGCCAGCTCGAGGTCCTCGAGGAAGAGCGAGCCGGCGCCCTCGCCCAGGACGAATCCGTCACGGGTCTTGTCGAACGGGCGCGAAACGGTGGTGAGTGGCTCGCCGGGCCGGGGCATCCCCAGGCCGCGCATGTTGCCGAAACCGGCGTGGGCCACTTCGAGCAGGGGCGATTCGGTCGAGCCGCTGATCACCGCGATGCAGTCTCCGCGGCGGATCGCCTCGGCCCCTTCGGCCACGTTGTGGGTGCCGGTGGCGCAGGCCGACGCGATGCATACGTTGTGGCCGATTGCACCGGTCTCGATCGCGATCAGGCCGGAAGCCGAGTCCACCAGGCCATAGGCGATGAACGTGGGGGTCACGAAGCGGGGACCCTTGCGCTCGAGGAGGTGGTGGTTGTCGATCATCAGCTGCTGGCCGCCGGCCCCACAACCGAAGACGACGCCGACATCCTCACGGTTCTCGTCGTTGATCTCGAAGCCCGAGTCGGCCACCGCCTGCTTGGCCGCGGCCACGCCGAACTGGGTGCTCGACTCGGTCCGCCGGGTCTGCTTGGCATCGAGCCAGTCGAGGGGATTGAAGCCCTTCACCTCGCCGGCTGCCTTGGCCTCGTAGCGGCTCACGTCAAAGTAGGTGATCTCGGCCAGGCCGGATCGTCCGTTGAGCAGGGAATCCCAGGCGGTCGCCTTGTCGTTACCGACAGGGCTGATCACGCCGAGGCCGGTGACTGCGACGCGGCGGTTGTAATCGGGTCGACGCACGAGTTCAGAACTCCTCGATCTGAGCGGTTGGGCTGGGGCTACGGGACGGCCAGGCCATCGGGACTGTTGGGAGCATCGGTCGCGAGCGCGCTCGCGTCGGGGACGATCCGGCTGATCAGGCCGGTCAGGACCCGGCCGGGCCCGATCTCGATAAAGGTGGTCACGCCGTCGGCGGCCATCGCCTCGACGCCTCGGACCCAGTCGACGCCGGTCGTGAGATGCTCGACCAGCTCCGTCCGCGCCTCGGTCGCGGTCCGGATCGGGCGGGCGTCGGCGTTGGCCAGGCCCGGGGGCCGCGGATCGTGGAAGGTCACCTGGGCCAGGACAGCGGCCATCCGGTCGGCGGCTTCGGCCATCAGCGGCGAGTGGGCCGCCACGCTGACCGGCAGCTCGATCGCCCGCCGAGCGCCGAGCGCCCTGGCCAGCTCCATCCCGGCCTCGACCGCCGCGCGCTCACCGGAGACGACGACCTGGCCCGGCGCATTGCGGTTGGCGACGCCGAAGACGCCATGGACGGCTGCCCCGGCAACGAGCTCGGGTAGCCGTGCGTCATCGAGGCCGATCAGGGCGGCCATCCGACCCTCGCGGCCGGAACCGCTGGCCTGCATCAGCCGGCCCCGCTCGCGGACGAGCCGGAGGCCATCCTCGAGGCTCAGCGCCCCCGCGGCGACGAAGGCGCTGTACTGGCCCATCGAGTGGCCGGCGGCGAAGCGCGGCTCGGGCGCTCCATCTCCGCCGCCTGCCCGGCGGGCTGCCCATCGCTCGCGGAGCGCTTCGAGATAGGCGATCGAGGTTGCCAGGAGGGCCGGCTGGGCGTTCTCGGTCCGGTTGAGCGTCTCGGCCGGGCCTTCCCAGGCCAGCCGGCTGATCGGCTCGTGGAGGGCGGCGTCGGCGGCTTTGAAGACGGCCGCGGCGGCCGACGACGAAGCGGCCAGGGCGGCGCCCATGCCGACGCTCTGCGACCCCTGGCCGGGGAAGACGAAGGCGATCGCGCTCATTCGCCCGAGCGTAGTCCGATGTCGGTCGACCACGGTCGGAGCCGGTGCAAGGTTGCATGGATTCAGCTGGGATCGTACGCTCGTGACATGCCTGATCGCCCGGGTCCGCTGCGCTCCGCCCGCCCGACTGCCCCACGCCGGGCGATCGCCCGGATCTTCGAGGCGGACCTCTCGGCGCCGGTCGTGGCGGCCGGCATCCGGGCCCAGAATCCACGCGAGATCTCGGAACGGGTGGCGATGGGCCGGGCCCTGTGGCGGGAGCTGGTGATCGGCTTCGCCTCGCAGCTCGGCAGTCTGCGCCTGGGCTTCACCCAGCTGGCCGCCCTGTACGTCCTGGCCGACACCGGCACGACCACCGTCTCAGACCTGGCCGACGCGATCAATCGCTCGCCGTCGGCCACCTCGCGCCTCGTCGACGGGCTCGTTCGGCGGCGACTTGTGGAGCGCCGGGTGGAGTCCGAGGACCGTCGCCAGCGGAGCGTCGAGCTGACCCAGCGCGGCCACGCCCTGCTCCGGCTGGTCGATCGCGCCCGAGCGGACCAGTTCCTGTCCGCGGTCCGGCCGCTGCCCGCCGCTGAGCGGGCCTTGATCGCAATGGGCGTCGCCGCCCTGGCCACCCACGCGATCTCCCGCCGCGGCCGCCTGATCCGCGCTCGACGACCGCCGGGGGAGTAGTCGCGGAATCGCTCCGCGGCCCAGCTCCGCGGCGGCGGAACGCCGAGGGCGCCAGGCACCGAATTCCTAGGTCGTCCCTCCAAGGGCGACGACGATCATCCCGAAGATGCCGACCGCGGTCGTGATGCCCACGATCAGGGCGATCATCAGGACGAGGAGCCACAGCGTCCGGCGCTCCGCCCGGGCGGTCTTCCCGGGGTCGGGATCCTGGCCGCCGGCCGGGCGCGGCGCGGAGATGCCCCGCCGCTCGGGATCGAAGTCGGTCGGCATCGGGCTGGTCGGCATGTCGCCATCATGCCCCGAACCTGGCCGAGCCGCCGGGAAGGCCGTCGGATTAGCCGTCAGCCAGGCGCCCCGTCAGCCAAGCGCCGCCCGGAGCGGCTCGGCCACCTCGCGGGCAACCGCTTCGACGCCCGTCGCACCGAGCCGGGCGGGCATGCTCAGGATGATGTGCGTCGCTCCCAGCCGGGCTGCCTCGATCCCGGCGCCGACCGCTTCACGCCGCGAGGCGGCGCTGGCGCCGGTCGCGACCTGGGCCGCGAACTCGAAGGTGGCCGGATCCCGGCCGATCGCGTCGAGCGCGGCGAGGAGCGCATCCCGCCGGCCGGCGAAGTAGGGCAGGTCGGTCGGCGAGTTGTCGGCCCTGACCGCCGGCAGGAGCCAGCCCTGGGCGACCTCGGCGGCGAGCGCGATTCCCCGCGGCTTCTGGCCGCCCAGCCAGATCGGCGGCCCGCCCGGCGTCAGCGGCGGCGGGTCGTTCGTCGCCCCGAGTAGCGGATAGAACCGGTCGGGCCGGGTCACGCCGGCCTCCGTCGCGGCGGCCGGCGAGCCGAGGGCCAGGATCACCCGCACACCCGACTCGAAGCGATCGAAACGCTCGGGCATCGGCGGAAAGGGGATCCCGAATGGCGTGTGCTCGGGCTCGAACCAACCGGCGCCAAGGCCCAGGATGAACCGCCCGCCCGTGGCGTGGTCCAGGATCGCGGCCGACTTGGCCACGACCGACGGGTGGCGGAAGGTCATCGACAGGACCGCATGGCCGACCCACTTGCCCGGCACATGATGAACGAGGGCGGCCATCGCGGTTAGCGCTTCCCAGGACGGGCCCGCCCGGGGGGTGTTGATGTCGGTCAGGTGGTCGTTCATCCAGGCCGCTTCGAAGACGTCGTGCGCGCCGATCTCCGCCCACGCCGCGTCAAGGGTTGGCCAGTCGACCGCCTGGGGCGATGTCTTGATCCCGATCGAGATCCGGCCGGCGGTGCCGATCAACGGCGATCGAGAGCCGCTGCCATCCGGGCGCCGGTGGTGACCGCCCCCTCCGACGCCGAGCCGACCAGCGCGGCGTATTTGGCCATCACCCCGCCCGGGTAGTTGGGCGCGGACGGCGACCAGGCGGCTCGACGCCGGGCCAGCTCGTCGGCCGGGACATCAAGGTCGAGCGCCTTCCGATCGACGTCGATCACCACCGTGTCGCCCTCCGCGACGAGGGCGATCGGGCCGCCGAGTGCGGCCTCGGGGGCCACGTGGCCGATCATCAGCCCATGGGTGCCGCCCGAGAAGCGGCCGTCGGTCAGCAGCGCGACGGTGTCGCCCAGGCCTTCGCCAACGAGAGCGCCGGTGACGCTCAACATCTCCTGCATCCCCGGGCCGCCGACCGGCCCCTCGTAGCGGATCACGACCACGTCGCCCGGCTTGATCTGCTGGCGGCGGACCGCGTCGTAGCAGGCCGTCTCGGAGTCGAAGACCCGGGCCGGGCCACGGTGCAGGCGCCGTTCGTGGCCGGCCAGCTTGACCACGCAACCGTCAGGGGCGAGGCTGCCCCGCAGGATCGCCAGGCCGCCGGTCGCCTTGAGCGGCCGCTCGATCGGGACGACGACGGTCTGGCCGGGCGTCTCGGCCACGCCGGCCGCCACCTGGGCAATGGTCCGGCCGTCGACCGTCGGCGCGTCGCCGTGGAGCAGGTCGCGCTTGAGCAGCTCGCGCATGACCAGGGCGATGCCGCCCGCGTCGTACATGTCCGACGCGGTGAACCGGCCGCCGGGCTGCATGTCAGCCACGATCGGGGTGCGATCGGCGATCGTGCCGAGCTCGTCGATCTCGAGGACGATCCCGAACTCGTGGGCGATCGCCAGGAGGTGGAGCACGCCGTTCGTGGAGCCGCCCGTGGCGGCCACCGAGGCGATCCCGTTCTCGAGCGAGGCCCGGCTGACGATCGCCGACGGCCGCACGTCGCGCCGGACCAGGTCCATCACCAGCTCGCCGGTCGTCCGCGCCGCGGCATCCTTGGCCGGATCCTCGGCCGGGATGCCGTTCAGCCCGGCGGGCGACAGGCCGATGAACTCCAGGACGCCNNAGGCTGATCTTGCCCGCCCGATAGGCGCCGATCGCCTCGAAGACGGTAACTACCGTCGCGTTGCGCTTGCCCTTGTACGTCCCGGGATAGATCGTGCCGTTGTAGAGGATCACGGCCGGGACGTCGAGCCGGCCGACGGCCATGGCCGCCGCCGGGATCGTCTTGTCGCAGCCGACCAGGCAGACCAGGCCGTCGAGCAGGTGGCCGCGCACGACGAGCTCGATCGAATCGGCGATCACCTCGCGGCTGACCAGNNGTGTTGAACTCCATCGGCGTCCCGCCGGAGGCCCGGATCCCGTCCTTGACGAACTCGGCCAGCCGGCGCTGGTTGATGTTGCAGGGCATCGTCTCGATCCAGGTCGTTGCCACCCCGACCAGGGGCTTGGCCAGGTCCTCGTCGGTGAAGCCGATCGCCTTGAGCATCGCCCGCGCTGCGGCGCGATCGGGGCCGTCGGTCAGGGCCGCCGAATGGCGCTTGGCCGGATCGCTGGGTCGGTCGTAGGGGTGGGCGGTCATCGCGGGGTCCCTCATGGAGGCGCGTCTCAGGGGCTCAGGCTCAAGGTTCAGGCCAAAGTGTAGAAGCGGCCCGTGGGCGGCGCCCCGGCAACGGCGATCACCAACCGGGTCAGCGTGTGCAGGGACCGGTGCTGATCGGGGCCTTGAGCTCGAGCGCGGGCTGGATCCGGGTCTCCACGTCGATCGGCGACAGGGCATAGCCGACGTTCGGGTCGGTCTGGGCCTGAGCGAAGACGACCCCGCCGACGGTACCGTCCTCGAGCACGAACGGACCCCCGCTGTCGCCCTGGATGATCATCGCGCTGAGCTCGATGATCTGGCGATTGACCTGGCTCGTGCCGTAGATGTCGCGGCCCTCGGCGCGGTAGGTGCTGGTGACCGCCGCGGCGATCGTCGCCAGGCTGCCGCCGCCGGGGTGGCCGAGGGCCGCCCCGAGCGTCCCGTGACCGGGCAGGTGATCGGCCAGGCTCAGCGCGGGCGCATTCAGGTTGGGCACGTACAGGAGGGCGATGTCGAGCTCGGGGTCGAACAGGACGGGCAATGCCCGGGTCCCAAGACCGGTGTCGCGGCCGACCGAGATCGAGCCTGAGCCGGCCACGACGTGGGCGTTCGTGACGATGTAGCCAGGCTTGACGACGAAGCCCGTCCCGCTCAGGACGTAGCCGCAGGCGTCGGCCCGGATCAGGAGCGTCGAGGCGATCGCCTTGGCCGCGATCGCGTCGGCCTGGGCGTCGCTCGGTGGGTCGACCGGTGGGCCGGGGAACGGCTCGAAGCCGATGAACACGTCGGGCAGGCCCGAGGCGTCCAGCCACTTGCCCAGCTCGCCGACGATCTGGGTCGGTGGCGGCAGGATGCCGGCCAGGCCGCGCACGATCGCCGAGCGCTGGACCGCGGCCGCGACCTGGGGCAGCGGGCCGGCGGCCAGGACCCCGCCCACCAGCCATACGACGAGGATGCCCTGGGCCAGCCCAAGCGCCCCGCCGGCCGCCCGATCGAGGTTGCTCAGGATCCCGTGGCCCACCAGCCGTTCCCGGATCCGGGAGCCGAGCCCCGAACCGATCGCCTCGCCCAGGCCGACGATGCCCACGATGCCGACCAGGACGACCACCGCCCGGATCGGCGGATCGAGGGTCTGCAGCCAGTTCTGGGCGAGAGGCAGCAGGACGAGGATCGCCAGGGCGCCNNCAGCGCACCTGCGCCGCCGCCGATCGCACCGGCCAGCCCACCCAGCTGGGGAAAAGCGCCCGAGGCCAGGCCCGCGACGAGGGCGAAGACCAGGACCCCGATGATGACAACGTCGACCAGGTTCACCGGGTCAGTATCGCGGTGGTGGTCCGATCGAGTCTCAGTCGGCCCCGACCCGTGTGTCGACCCGCGCCGCGTGGCCGGCCTGGTAGGCCTCGATCACGGGCATGTGGCGGAGCAGCCAGCCGATCTCGTCGGTGCCGGCCAGGAGCATCGACTTGGCGAATGGATCGACCTCGAAGGGCAGGTCCTCGTCGCCGGGCAGGTGGATCAGCTGGGCTTCGAGGTCGACGGTCAGCTCGAGGTCGGGCTCGACCGCCACCAGCTCGAACAGCTGGCGATGGCGCTCCGCCTCGACCACGATCGGCAGGAGCCCGTTCTTGAGGGCGTTGCCCCGGAAGATGTCGGCGAAGCTGGTCGACAGGATCACCCGGATCCCCCAGGCCACGAGGGCCCACGGAGCATGCTCGCGCGACGAGCCGGTCCCGAAGTTGTCGCCGGCCAGCAGGATCTGCCGGCCGGCCATCGCCAGGCGGTCCATCACGAAGAGCGGCTCGTGCTGGCCACCATCGGCGTCGAAGCGCCAGTCGTGGAAGAGCGCGTCGGCGAGGCCCGCCTTGTCGATCATCTTCAGGTAGCGGGCCGGCACGATCTGGTCCGTATCCACGTTCTCCGCAGGCAGCGGGATGACCGCGCTGCTGAACGTGGTGAAGATGTCGGCCATCGGCTGGCTAGCGGCCGCCCAGGCCGCTCGACGCCTCGATCCCGGGCAGTGCCCGCGGATCCGCGATCACCCCGGCCAGGGCCGAGGCCGCCGCCGTCAGGGGCGACGCCAGGAATGTCCGGCCGCCCTTGCCCTGGCGGCCTTCGAAATTGCGGTTGGAGGTGCTGATCGCGTACTGGCCGGGCGTCAGCTGGTCGCCGTTCATGGCGATGCACATCGAGCAGCCCGCCTCGCGCCATTCCGCGCCCGCGGCCCGGAAGACCTCGGCCAGGCCCTCGTTCTCGGCTTCCTTCTTCACTTCCTGGGAGCCGGGCACGACCATCACCCGCACGCCGTCGGCGACCCGCCGGCCCTTGAGGACGGAGGCGGCCAGGCGCAGGTCGCTGATCCGGCCGTTCGTGCATGAGCCGATGAAGACCACGTCTACCTTCTGGCCCAGGATCGCCTGGCCGGGTTTCAGGTCCATGTACTCGAGCGCGTGCTCCAGCGCCCGGCGGGCCGACGGGTCGGCCTGGTCCTCGGGCGACGGCACCCGGGCGCCGATCGGCAGGCCCATCCCCGGGTTCGTGCCGTAGGTGACCATCGGCTCGAGGGTCGAGGCGTCGATCGTGATCGAGCGGTCATAGCCGGCGGCCGGGTCGCTGGGCAACGCTCGCCAGCTGGCCAGGGCCGCGTCCCAGGCCGCGCCGCGTGGCGCGTGCGGCCGACCGGCAACGTACTCGAAGGTCGTGTCGTCGGGCGCGATCAGGCCAGCCCGGGCACCGCCCTCGATGCTCATGTTGCAGACGGTCATCCGCTGTTCCATCGTCAGGCCCCGGATCGCCGAGCCGCTGTACTCGAAGACGTGGCCGGTCCCGCCGCCGACCCCGATCCGGGCGATCAGGGCCAGGATGATGTCCTTGGCGCTGACCCCGGCGGCGAGCTGGCCGTCGACCCGGACCTCGTAGGTTCGCGGCCGGCGCTGGAGCAGGCACTGGCTGGCCAGGACCATCTCGACCTCGCTCGTGCCGATTCCGAAGGCGAGCGCCCCGAACGCGCCATGGGTGGCGGTATGTGAGTCGCCGCACACGATCGTCATGCCCGGCTGGGTCAGGCCCAGCTCCGGCCCGATGATGTGGACGATGCCCTGGTTGGGCGAACCCAGGCCGTGGAGCGGGATCCCGAACTCGGCGCAGTTGTCGGTCAACTGCTGGACCTGGGCCGCGGCGATCAAGTCGGCGATCGGCAGGGAGCGATCATGGGTCGGGATCGAGTGGTCGGCGGTGGCCACGGTCTGGCCCGGCCGGTGGACCGTCAGGCCGCGCTGGCGCAGCCCGGTGAACGCCTGCGGACTGGTGACCTCGTGGACCAGGTGCAGGTCGATCGCCAGCACGCTCGGCGCGCCGGGCTCCTCGTGGACGACGTGGCTGTCCCAGATCTTGTCGATGAGGGTGCGCGGCTGCTGGATCGTGGCTTCAGGCACGGCTGGAGGCTAGCACAGGCTCGCGTTTGGTCGCCCGTGACGGTCCAGTGCGCTTCGGCGCAGGCCCGGGTCGCTGGGCGCCCGGGCTCTGGCCGAGGTTGGGACGAATGTCGCCACGAGACGCGGTAACTCCGGATTGGACCCGCTCCAGCCCCGCCAGCGCTAGGGCCTACGCACGAATCGCCGGCGAGTGGGCCTGCCGATCGGGCCAGTTTCGACGTAGTGCGTCAACCAGCGACATTCGTCCCAACCTGGGCTTCGGGCGGCCCGCGTCGCGCACGAGCGACACTCGGCGCCGTCCGACGTCTCGAGCACGACTGACCGGCTGCGCTGTACCGGCGAAGATCGGCCACTGCCGGGGGTACCTTCGGTGGGGAAAGCACGGTTGCGCAATCGATCGTCGCCTCGTACACTCGCCCGAACCAGACGGCACCTGCCGTCGTGGATCGCCGCGGAGTCGAACGTGGGCTTGATCAACCGGCAGAACCGTCGCCACGTCGCCATCGTCGTCACCAGCGATGGTCGCCGGATCAATGTGCCTCTGCCCGAGACCGGCATCGTCGACGTCGTATTGCTTCCTATTCTTCGCTCGCTTCTTCTTGGGCTGGACGGCCTTCTTGGCCTGATTACCGGCTCCCGGCAGGAGAACGGAGGATCGCGGAGGTAGCACAGGCACCACCGAGAACCAACGGGACCCTCGCCGGGAGGCGGGGGTTTTTTGATGGCCGGACGCCCGGCCCAGGCACCCACGGACTCTGAACCAGACCACCACCAAGTGCAGTGGACCGCAACCAGGCAGACCAGCGACCCACCGACCACGGAGACCAAGCCGATGACGATCACGAAAGGCGACCCGGCTCAGCCCGCCGCACGAGCGGCTGCTCCGACCACGGCCGCACCGACGACGGCCGCCCCGGCCCAGCAGCGGCATGGGCACGTGCCCAACGACGGGACAGCAGGGGCCGCCGCCATCGAGCAGGCCCGCAGCGCGATGCTCCGCGACGCGAAGCCCCTCAAGCGCAGCCGGATCGGCGCCGACGTGGTCTGCGAGGCGCTCCTCCGGCAGGGCGTCGACGTCTTCTTCGGCTACCCGGGCGGCGTGGTCCTGCCCCTCTACGACGTCCTGGGCGACTATCCGGAATTGCGCCACGTCCTCGTCCGCCACGAGCAGGGCGGGGCGCACGCGGCCGACGGCTACGCCCGGGTCACCGGTCGGGTCGGCGTCTGCCTGGGCACCTCCGGGCCGGGGGCGACCAACCTGGTCACCGGGATCGGCACGGCCCTCCTCGATTCGATCCCGATGGTCGCGATCACCGGCAACGTGCCCGGCGCACTGATCGGCAAGGACGCCTTCCAGGAGATCGACATCAACGGCATCACCCTGCCGATGACCAAGCACAACTACCTNNCAGCAGGAGACCTCGGCCCAGCACCCGACCGAGGCCGAGGTGATCGCCGGCCTGCCCGGCTTCCGGCCGAACTTCGACGGCCATCCGCGCCAGCTGAAAGTGGCCGCCGCCGAGATCGCCCGGGCGAAGCGGCCGGTCATCCTGGCCGGCCACGGGGTCCTCCACGCCGAGGCGTGGGCTGATCTGCTGGCCTTCGCCGAAAAGACGAGCATCCCGGTCGCCTGGACGCTGCTTGGGATCGGGGCCATGCCCGAGGATCATCCCCTGGCCTATGGCTTCATGGGCATGCACGGCTGGAAGCACGTCAACCGGGCGATCCAGTCGGCCGATCTGCTGATCGCGATCGGGATGCGCTTCGACGACCGGGTCACCGGCAATGTCCGGACCTACGCGCCGTACGCCCGGATCATCCACGTCGACATCGACCCGGCCGAGATCGGCAAGAACGTGGCGGTCGAGGTGCCGATCGTGGGCGACGCCGGCCGCGTCCTGCGGGCGCTCACCCCGATGGTCGAGACGACGCCGATCACCGAGCGGGCCGAGTACCTCGCCGAGCTGGCCGAATGGCGGACCGAATCGGAGGCGAGCAGCTGGCACGGCTCGGGCGCCTGGCGCGAGGGCGTCCTGACCGCCGACTTCGTGGTCGAGCGGATCGGCGAGCTGACCAGCCACCAGGCGACGTATGTCGCCGACGTCGGCCAGAACCAGATGTGGCTGGCCCGCTATGCCGGCTTCCGGCTGCCGAACAGCCACGTCAGCTCGGGCGGGCTGGGGACGATGGGCTTTGCCCTGCCGGCGGCGATGGGCGCCGCCCTGGGCCGGCCCGACCGGGAGACCTGGGCGGTCATCGGCGATGGCGGCTTCCAGATGACGTCGCAGGAGCTGATGACCCTGGTCCAGGATCGGATCCCGGTCAAGATCGCCCTCTTCGACAACAAGAAGCTGGGCATGATCCGCCAGTGGCAGGAGATCATCTACGGCGGCAACTACCACTCCGCCCACCTGCTCGGGCCGGACTTCGCCAAGCTCGCCGACGCCTTCGGCATTCCCGCATTCCGGGCGCGGACGCCGGATGAGGTCGATCCGGCGATCGAGGCCGCCCAGGCGGTCGATGGGCCAGCCCTGATCTGGTTCGAGATCGCCGAGACCCAGAACATCTTCCCGATGATGCCGGCCGGCAAGGGCCTGTCCGACCTGATCGAGAAATGGGACGGGCCCGAGGAATGAGCCAGCCCGTCGAGGACCTCGGCCACGACCGATCGAACGGGGCCGCCCAGGCAGTCGGCGGCCCGGCCCATTCGGCGCCGCCGGCGCGCGCCCTGCCCGGCTCGGGCGAGGTCAACCGGCACGTCCTGGTCGCGATCGTCCTCAACCGGCCGGGGGTCCTGAACCGGGTCGCCAGCCTGATGCGGGCGCGCAACTTCAACATCGAGTCGCTGTCCGTCAGCCACACCGACCAGGCCGACGTCAGCCGGATGACAATCACCCTGCGCGGCGATGACGTGGCCGTGGAACAGGTCAGCAAGCAGCTCTACCGGCTGATCGACGTGCTCAAGGTCCAGGATTTCGCCAGCGAACCGACCGTCGAGCACGAGCTCGCCCTGATCAAGGTCCGGGCGACCGACGCCAACCGGGCCGAGATCGTCAAGGTGGCCGAGCTCTACCGGGCTCGCCTGGTCGACATCACCGAGGGCTCGGTGATCGTCGAGGCGGCCGGCTCGGAAGGGGAGGTCGACGCGATCGTCGCCCTCCTCCGGAGCTATGGCATCAAGGAACTCGTCCGCACCGGGACCGTGGTCATGGCGCGCGGCTCGGCATCCATCGAGGAGGCGCTCAAGCGATGACCGCGAAGATGTACTACGACAACGACGCCGACCCGGCGGCCCTCGCGGGCAAGACGGTGGCGATCATCGGCTACGGCAGCCAGGGCCACGCCCACGCCCTGAACCTGCACGAGTCCGGGGTGGACGTGGTCGTCGGCCTCGCCCCGACCTCCAAGAGCAGGGCCCTGGTCGAGGACGCCGGGATCCGGGTCGCCGACGTCGGCGACGCGGTCCGCTCGGCGGACGTGGTGATGATCCTCGTCCCGGACACGGCCCAGAAGGCCGTTTACGACGCCGAGATCGGGCCGAACCTGAAGCCCGGCGCGCTGCTGATGTTCGCCCACGGCTTCAACATCCACTTCAACCGGATCGACCCGCCGGCCGGGATCGACGTCGGGATGGTCGCGCCGAAGGGCCCCGGCCACCTCCTGCGCAGCGTCTACCAGGCCGGCGGCGGCGTACCCGCCCTGTTCGCGGTCTATCGCGACGCGACCGGCACGGCCCGGGCCAAGACCCTCGCCTACGCCCGGGCGATCGGGGCGACGCGGGCCGGCGTCCTCGAGACGACCTTCGCCGAGGAGACCGAGACCGACCTGTTCGGCGAGCAGTCCGTCCTCTGCGGGGGGACGGCGGCGCTGGTCAAGATGGCCTTCGAGACGCTCGTCGAGGCCGGCTACCAGCCCGAGCTGGCCTACTTCGAGACACTCCACGAACTGAAGCTGATCGTCGACCTGATGTACCGCGGCGGCCTCAACTTCATGCGCTTCTCGGTCAGCGAAACGGCCGAGTGGGGCGACTACGTCAGCGGCCCGCGGATCATCGATGCCCACGTCCGGGAGACGATGCGCCAGGTCCTGACCGAGATCCAGGACGGCTCGTTCGCCGCCCGCTGGATCGCCGAGAACGAGGCCGGCCGGCCGAACTTCGAGCGCCTCCGGCAGGCCGACCACGACCACCTGATCGAGCGCGTCGGAGCCACGCTCCGGAGCCAGATGGCGTTCCTCAACCCGATAGAGGTCAAGGACAACCAGACCCAGGCCTCGGTTGCCTCGCCGAGTGGTGGCGCCCGATGAGCGCGGTCGGCCCGGGCGTATCGATCGCCCCCGGTTCGGTCCGGATCTTCGANNCCACCCTGCGCGACGGGGAGCAGGCGCCCGGCGCCGGGCTGACCGCGGCCGAGAAGCTCGAGGTCGCCCGGCAGCTCGTCCGGCTCAAGGTCGACGTCATCGAGGCTGGCTTCCCGGCTGCCTCGCCGGGCGACTTCGAAGCCGTCCGCAGGATCGCCCAGGAGACCCGCGGCGTGGCCGTCGCTGCCCTGGCCCGCTGCAAGGATGGCGATCCGCAGCGCGCGGTCGAGGCGATCCGCGAGGCCGAGCGGCCCCACCTCCACGTGTTCATCGCCACCTCGGACATCCATCTCAAGCACAAGCTCCGGATCGATCGCGACGAGGCGCTCCGCCAGGCGGTCCGCTGGGTCACGTACGGCCGGCAGGAGCTGGGCGCCGACGCCGAGATCGAGTTCTCGGCCGAGGACGCGTCGCGGACCGACCTCGAGTACCTGCTCGACATCTACGAGGCGGTCGTCGNNCCGGGTCGGCCGGGACGCCACGGTGTCGGTCCACTGCCACAACGACCTGGGCCTGGCCACGGCCAACACCCTGGCCGCCGTGCAGGCCGGCGCCCGGCAGGTGGAGGTCACCATCAATGGCCTCGGCGAGCGCGCCGGCAACGCCTCGCTCGAAGAGGTCGTCATGGCCCTCCGGACGCGGCCGACCCAGTTCCCCGAGCTCGTCTCGCGAATCCAGACCGAGCAGATCACCGCCGCCAGCCGGCTGGTCAGCTACCTGACCGGGTTCGCGGTCCAGCCCAACAAGGCGATCGTTGGCGGCAACGCCTTCGCCCACGAGTCGGGGATCCACCAGGACGGCGTGATCAAGAACCCGCTGACCTACGAGATCATGACCCCCCAGTCGGTCGGGCTGAGCGGCAGCCAGCTGACAATCGGCAAGCTGTCCGGCCGGAAGGGCCTCCAGGGCAAGCTCCACGAGCTGGGCTACGAGCTCGAGGGCGAGGCCCTCGACAGCGTCTATCGCCAGGCGATCGCCCTGGCCGACCTGAAGAAGGAAGTCACCGACGCGGACCTGCTGGCGATCGTCGAGCGTCGGGCCGGCGACGTACCGGCCTCGATCCAGCTCGAGGGCTGGAGCGTGACCAGCTCGCATGGTGGCAAGGGCACCGGCACGGTCTCGATCTCGATCGGTGGCGAGGTCCACTCGGTCGAGGCGACCGGCAACGGCCCGGTCAACGCCCTCTATTCGGCCGTCGACGAGGTCCTCCAGCCGGTCCTCGGCTGGCATCCGGTCCTGGCCGAGTACGAGATCAAGGCGGTCTCGGCCGGCGAGGACGCCCAGGGCCAGGTCCTGGTCCGCTGCCGGCGCTCGTCGGACGAGGGTCCGGGTGCCCTCGTCGTCAGCGGCCATGGCCTTTCGACGAACATCATCGAGGCCTCCCTCGAGGCGTACCTCGTCGCGATCAACAAGCTCCACGGGGCCGAGATCAACGGGATCGATCCGGCGTTCGTCACTCCTCGCCGGGCCGAGGAGCTCCCGTGACGGAATTGCGCGCCGAGCCCGCCGGGGATGCCCTGACCTCCTGGCGAACCTATCGCCTGGCGGCCATTCCCGGCGACGGCGTGGGCCCGGACGTCCTGGCGGCCGGGCGCCTGGTGCTTGAAGCGACCGCGGCGGCGGTCGGCTTCGGCCTTGATTGGACGGAGCTGGTCGTCGGGGGCGCCGGGATCGACGTCCACGGCGTTGCGATTCGACCCGAGGACGTTGCCGCCTGCGCGGCGGCCGACGCCGTCTACCTGGGTGCCGTCGGCGGGCCGAAGTGGGACGATCCGAGCTCGGCGGTGCGGCCCGAGCAGGCCCTCTTCGCCCTGCGTGGCGGCCTGGGCCTGTTCGCCAACCTGCGCCCGGTCACGATCCATCCCGGCCTGGTCGCGGCCTCGCCGCTTCGCCCGGAGCTGCTCGAGGGCGTCGACCTGCTGATCATCCGCGAGCTGACCGGCGGGCTCTATTTCGGCTCACGGACCGAAGCGAGCAGCAGCCCCAGCAGCCCTCCCGGCTCGCGGCAGGCCAGCGACACGCTGCCCTACAGCGATACCGAGATCGAGCGGGTCGTCCGGCTCGCCTTCGAGCTTGCCCGCGGCCGCCGATCGAAGGTGACCAGCGTCGACAAGGCCAATGTCCTGGCCACCTCCCGTCTGTGGCGTCGGGTGGCGGTCGAGGTCGGGGCCGGCTTCCCGGATGTCCAGCTCAACCACCAGCTCGTCGACTCGTGCGCGATGCAGCTGGTCAAGTGGCCAGCCGCCTTCGACGTGCTGGTGACCGAGAACCTGTTCGGCGACATCCTGTCGGACGAGGCCTCGGTCCTGGCCGGCTCGCTCGGGATGCTGCCCTCGGCATCGGTCGGCAGCCGCCGGACGGCCCACGGGCTGCACGGGCTGTACGAGCCGATCCACGGCTCGGCGCCCGACATCGCCGGGCGCGACCTGGCCAACCCGATCGGCACGATCCTGTCCGGGGCAATGCTCCTGCGCTGGTCGCTCGGGCAGTCCGATGCGGCCGTGGCGATCGAGGCGGCGGTCAGCCAGGTGATCGACGACGGCTTCCGGACGGCCGACCTGTGGCCGGCCGCGGGCGGGGCGACCGCCGGCCTGACCCGGGTCGGGACGGCCGCGATGACCCAGGCGATCGTCGACCGGATCGCGATCCGCCGGCCGGCGCCCGAGGCGGTGGCCTGATGGCCCCACCGGTCGTCCTGTACGACACCACCCTGCGCGACGGCACCCAGGGCGAGAACATCACCCTGTCGCTGGCCGACAAGCTGCGCGTTGCGCGGATGCTCGACGAGTACGGGCTGCCGTACATCGAGGGTGGCTGGCCAGGCTCCAACCCCAAGGACATCGAGTTCTTCGCCGCGGCCCGGACGATGACCTGGAGCACGGCCCGGCTGGCCGCCTTCGGCTCAACCCGGCACCGCTCGAACCGGCCGGAGAAGGACCCCAACCTGCACGAGCTGGTCGCGGCCGAGACGCCGGTCGTCACGATCTTCGGCAAGAGCTGGCTGCTCCACGTGATCGAGGTCCTGGGCGCCACCCCGGCCGAGAACCTGGACATGGTCGCCGAGTCGGTCGGGTTCGTGGCGGACCGTGGCCGCGAGGTGGTCTACGACGCCGAGCACTTCTTCGACGGCTACGCCGCCGACCGTGACTACGCCCTGGCCACCCTGCGTGCCGCCCGGCAGGCCGGCGCCCGCTCGATCGTCCTGTGCGACACGAACGGCGGAACCCTGACCGGCGAGCTCGTGCGGGTCGTCCGGGACACGATCGACTCGCTCGGCGCCGATCGAGACGCGCCCGCCGTGAGCTGGGGGATCCACACCCACAACGACGCCGAGCTGGCCGTCGCCAACTCGATCGCCGCCGTGGAGGCCGGCGTCCGCCACGTGCAGGCCACGATCAATGGCTACGGCGAGCGCTGCGGCAATGCCAACATGGTCAGCATCCTGGCCAACCTGGCGCTCAAGACCGATCTCGGCCTCCTGCCGCCCGGCGGCGGCCGGCTGGCCGACCTGACCGAGCTGTCGCGGGGCGTGGCCGAGATCGCCAATGTCGCCCCGAACGACTACCAGCCCTACGTCGGCCGGTCGGCGTTCGCCCACAAGGGCGGGGTCCACGGCGCGGCGGTCGCCAAGGTGGAGCGGAGCTACCAGCACGTCGACCCGGTCAGCGTCGGCAACGAGGGCCGGCTCGTGGTCAGCGAGCTCGGCGGGCGGGCCAACACCCAGCTCCGGGCCGAGCAGCTCGGCCATCGCCTCGACGGCTCGATCGACGCGCGCGAGCTGTCCGTGCTGATCAAGCAGCTCGAGGCCGACGGCCTCGCCTTCGAGGGCGCCGAGGCATCGTTCGAGCTGCTGATCCGGCGCCACGCGACGGGCTACAGCGCCCCCTTCCGGATCGTCGACTTCACCGTGCTCGTCGAGCAGCGGGCCGGCCGGGAGCTGCTGGCCGAGGCCACGGTCAAGGTCGAGGTCGCCGGCGAGGTCCTCCACACGGCCGCCGACGGCAATGGCCCGGTCAACGCCCTCGACAGCGCGCTGCGCAAGGCGCTGGGCGCCTTCTATCCCGAGCTCGACGCCGTCCACCTGATCGACTACAAGGTCCGGATCATCGACGGCACCGCGGCCACCGGGGCGCGCACCCGGGTGGTCATCGACTCCTCGGACGGCAGCCGGAGGTGGTCGACGATGGGCAGCGACACGAACATCATCGCGGCCTCGGCGGTGGCCCTGGCCGACTCGCTCGAGTACCTGATCTGGAAGTCCGGCGCGGCGCTCCGCCGGCGTGACGAGCGCCATTTCACGACCCAGGTGCCCGCCGCCGCCAGCGCCGGTGCGGCAGCCGGTCCAACCGTCAATCCAACGGTCANNAGTCCAACGCCCAGCCCAACGGCTTCGGGCCGGGAGGTGGTCTCATGAGCACTGAGGAGCGGGCGCAGGCCCTCCATCTCGCCCGCTGGACGGTCTCCTCGGGCAGCCAGGTCCAGAGCCGGGGCGCGGTGGTCATCGCCTCGGGCGATCACCAGTGGGAGGCCGCGGCCGAGGGCAACGGCCCAGTCGATGCCCTCCTGCGGGCCGTCGATCGCGCTCTCGATGACGTCCTGACCGGGCATCCGCGACTGATCGCCTACGACGTCCACGCGGTCTCCGAGGGGCCCGAGTCGGAGGGCCTGGTCACGATCCGGATCGCCCCGCCGTCGTCGGCTGCCGGCCGTCGGGCGAGCGGCCACTACACCGGCACCAGTAGCAACGTGAACATCATCGCGGCCTCGATCGAGGCCTACATCGATGCGCTCAACCTGCTCCTCGACGAGGCCCATTGGGCGGGTGCCACGGAGGCCGCCGGCAACCGCAAGCGGGTCCGACCCGAATCCGCCGCCCGGGCCGCCCGGACTGAGCTCGACGAGGACGCCGCCCACCACGACACGACCGCCTGGTTCGAGCGCTGAGGATGCCCGCCGGGGTTCCGGGACCTTCGGCTGGGCCGCGCGCCGCCTTCTCGGGTGAGCCCGGGGCGTTTGCCGAGGACGCCCTGCTGGCGGCCCTTGAATCGCCCCAGTCGTTGCCGGTGGCCGGCTTTCGGGAGGTCTTCGAAGCGGTTCGCGACGGTCTCGCCGACGTCGGCGTCGTGCCGATCGAGAACGTGGTCAACGGCACGGTCCGTGAGAGCTACGACCTCCTGCTCGAGCATGACCTGCTGATCCGGGGCGAGGTGGTGGTGCCTGTCCGGCTGTGCCTGGCGGCCCTGCCCGGCACTCGCCTCGAGGAGATCGAACGGGTCTACTCGCACATCCAGGCTCTTGGCCAGGCCGACGAGTTCCTGGGCCGCAGGCCTTGGGCCTTGCTCACGACCTACAACACCGCCGGTGCCGGGCGGCTGATCCGGGAGCGGGCGGAGGCCGGCTCGGCGGCCGTCCTGTCGCCCCGCGCGGCGGCTTTTTTCGGGCTGGCGATCCTGGCCCACGGGATCGAGAACGACCCCGCCAACCGGACCCGGTTCCTGCTCGTGGGGCGGCCCGACGCCCCGTTCCCGGCCGCCTGGCGTCGGCCGCTCGAGGGCCCGGCGGCGCCGCGCACGACGCTAGCCTTCGCGGTCCGCAACGAGCCCGGGACGCTCCTCGCCGTGCTCCGCGTGCTGGCCGACCACGGGCTCAACCTGAGCACCCTCGAATCGCGCCCCAGCCGGCGGGTGGCCTGGGAGTACGTCTTCTGGGCCGATGTCGACGCCGACCTGCTGAGCGAGGGAGCCGCCGCCGCCGCCCTCGACGAGATCCGGCCGCTGACCACGATGGTCCGGGTCCTGGGCGCCTATGAGCGGGCGGCGACTGCCTGAGCCCTACTCGATGACGAGGTTGGCCGGCACCTTCGGGTCGATCGGCGGGTAGGCCGGCTTGAGCTCGTCGAGAACGTCGCCCAGGATCTCGGCCACGGCCAGGTTGCGGAACCAGTTCCGGTTGGCCGGGATCACGTACCACGGTGCGGCGGCGCTTGAGCAGCGGCTCAGGGCATCCTCGAAGGCCGCCGCGTAGTCCTCCCAGAGTGCCCGCTCGGCGAGGTCGCTCATCTTGAACTTCCAGCGCTTGGTCGGGTCGTCGTAACGCTCCTGGAAGCGGCGCTTCTGCTCGTCGCGGTCGATCAGCAGGAAGAACTTGACGATCGTCGTGCCCTCATCGACCAGCATCCGCTCCCAATCGTTGATCTGGTCGTAGCGCTTCTTCCAGACCATCTTCGGGACGAGGTCGTGGACCCGGACCACGAGGACGTCCTCGTAGTGGGAGCGGTTGAAGATCCCGATCTCACCCTTGGCCGGGACGTGCTGGTGGACCCGCCACAGGTAGTCGTGGCTGATCTCCAGGGGGCTGGGCTCCTTGAAGTCGGTGACCGGGCAGCCCTGCGGGCTGAACGCCGACATGACGTGGTGGACGGTGCCGTCCTTGCCTGCCGCGTCGATCCCCTGGAGGACGACCAGGACGGGATGCTTCGCCTCCGCCCACAGCCGGTCCTGGAGCCCGGCCAGGCGGACGAGGCCGTCCGCCAGCTCCTTCTCCGAGTCGGACTTGGCGTGGCCGTGGGTCTCGGACGCGTCGATCCGGTCCAGCCGGACCTTCGTCCCGGGCTCCACCCGGAGCAGGTCGCACAGGCGGCGTTCGGACATCGGCACTTCCTCGGGCTACGTTGCCGGGATCGTACATGGGCTCGGCTAGAATGACGGTCTGAACTCGACAGGAGCCCCCATGACAACCTCGATCGGCGCCCAGCCCCATCCGATCCTGCTCGCCGGCCGGTGGGTCGACTCGCCCGACGTGCTGACGGTCAGCAATCCCGCCGACGCCGGCACGCCGGCTGGCTCCACGTACCACGCCACGCCCGAGCAGTACGAGGCGGCCGTGACGGCCGCGGTGGCGGCCTTCGAGCAGACGAAGCGGTTGCCCGCCTACGAGCGCGGCGCGATCCTCCGCTCGATCAGCGCCGGGATCAAGGCTCGGCGCGAGGAGCTCGGGCGGCTGATGGCCCTCGAAGCGGGCAAGCCGATCCGCGACGCGCTGGTCGAAGTGGACCGGGCTACGCTCACCTTCCGGCTTGGTGCCGAGGAGGCGGAGCGGATGGTGGGCGAGGTGATCCCGCTCGACCTGATGGCCTCCTCGCGCGGCCGCCTCGGGATTACCCGGCGCTTCCCGATCGGGCCGGTCGCGGCGATCAGCCCATTCAACTTCCCGCTCAACCTGGCCGCCCACAAGCTTTCCCCGGCGATCGCGGCGGGCTGCTCGGTCGTGCTCAAGCCGCCGAGCAAGGACCCCCTGACGATGCTGACCGTGGGCGAGATCATCGCCGAGGCCGGCCTGCCCGAGGGCGCCGTCAGCATCCTGCCGATGAGTCGCGAGCTGGGCGACCGGATGGTGGCCGACGAGCGCTTCAAGCTGCTGACCTTCACCGGCAGCCCGTCGGTGGGCTGGCGGATGAAGGAGCGGGCCGGCAAGAAGAAGGTGGTCCTCGAGCTGGGCGGCAATGCCGGGGTGATCATTGACAAGACCGCAGACCTCGACTGGGCGGTCAAGCGCTGCCTGGTCGGGGCGTTCACCTATGCCGGCCAGGTCTGCATCAGCGTCCAGCGGATGGTGATCCACGAGGCGATCTGGGACGAGTTCATGACCCGCTTCGTGGCCGGCGCGGAGCAGCTCAAGCTCGGCGATCCGCTCGATCCGCAGACCGATCTTGGGCCGATGGTCGACGCCACAGCTGCGGGGCGGACCCAGCGCTGGGTGGACGAGGCGGTGGCCCTCGGCGGCAAGCTGCGCCTGGGCGGCCACGCCAACGGGACTTTCTTCCCGCCGACGATCCTGACCGATACGCCGGTGACCGCCGCGGTCTGCTCGAACGAGGCATTTGCCCCGCTCGTCGTGGCCTTCCCGTTCAGGGACTTTTCCGACGCGATCCGGCAGGTCAACGACAGCTCGTTCGGGCTGCAGACGGGCGTCTTCACGAACGACCTGGCCAACAGCTGGACGGCGTTCAACGAGCTCGAAGTCGGCGGCGTGATCGTCAACGACGTGCCGACCTACCGGATCGACCACATGCCCTACGGCGGGGTCAAGGACTCGGGTCTCGGCCGCGAGGGCCTGCGCTGGGCGATCGAGGACATGACCGAGATCCGGATCATGGTCATCGCCCCGGCGGGGTAGTTCCCGGGAGTGGCGCGTCCGGCGCGGAGGTGGCCCGGTCCGCGGGGCCATGCCGCGAAGGCTTGGTGGCGCTGGCCCCGGCCTGCGGGTCCCGATATGACGCCCATTCTTAGTCGACGCGCTTCTTGACAGGCCGAGCCGGTTTCCGCCCCTCTCGCAGGCCGGAATATCGGCAGCATTGCTACGAAGGCGCTCTGATCGCGTCGGAGAGCCCTGAATCGGCGCATCCAGTCGGGTCGAGCGTCGACTAAGAATGTGCGTGATATTCGCGGGCCCAAGGTTTGGCCCAACCCGCCGCCCGAGCCTGCGCCACCGCACACGGCGGCCCACCGCGGGCCGGCCGCCGGACGTTCGTGAGCCGCAGGTCCCCGCCGGAACCCGCGCCCGCGGTCAGAAGAGGCCGTTCCGCCGCACGTAGACCGTTCCACCGCCCGCGACGGGCCGCGCCGCGTCCCAGCGAGCGGGCCACCATTAGGCCATGGACTTTGCCCTGACGCCCGAGCAGAGCGCCCTGCGCGAGCGTGCCCGGCGCTACACCGTGGAGGTCCTCCAGCCCCACGAAGCGCAGTTCGAGCGCGATCACGGCGTCCTGCCGAAGGCCGCTGCAGACGAGTTCCGGCGGGCCGCGATCGAGGCGAACCTGCACGCCGGCTCGCTGCCCAGGAGCGTCGGCGGCCAGGGCTGGTCGGTGCTGGAGCAGGTGATCGTCCACGAACAGCTCGGCCAGGTGACCGGCGGCCTGTGGTCGTACATCCCGGGCGCCTACAACGTCCTGCTCCACTGCGACCCAGCCCAGCGCGCGCGCTATCTCGACCCCTCGATCCGGGGCGAGCGAAACGGGAGCTACGCGATCACCGAGAAGGACGCCGGCTCGGACGCCCGGACGATGGCCGCGACGGCCAAACGGGACCCGGCCAGCGGCGAGTACGTCCTGAACGGCGAGAAGTGGTTCGTGACCGGCCCCGACGACACCGACTTCATGATCTTCCACGCGATCGTCACGGACGGCGACCGGCGCCTGCCGACCCTCTTCCTGGTCGACTACGACACCCCCGGCCTGCGCCTCAGTCACGACCCGGACTACATGCACACGTTCGCCGACCGGCATCCCCAGTTCATCCTCGAGGACGTGCGCGTGCCGGCCGGGGCGATCCTGGGCGGAATCGGCGAGGCAGATCAGCTGACCAACGAGTGGTTCGTCGAGGAGCGGATCCACATCGGGGCTCGCTGCGGCGGGGCGATGGAGCGCCTGCTGGCCCTGGCCGTCGAGTGGTCGACAAGCCGGATCCAGTTCGGCCAGCGGATCTACGACTTCCAGGGGGTCAGCTTCCCGCTGGCCGACTCGGCCGCCGACGCCGCTGCGGCCCGGCTGCTGACCCGGGAGTGCGCCTGGCTGGCGGACAGTGGCGCAGACCCCAAGGTGGTCCACGCCCGGGCGTCGATCGCCAAGCTGTTCGCCTCCGAGGCCGCCTTCCGCTGCGCGGATCGGGTGGTCCAGGTCTTCGGCGGCCGGGGATACATGCGCGAGAACCCCGCCGAGCGCTTCTTCCGTGAGCTGCGGGTCGACCGGATCTGGGAGGGCACGTCGGAGATCCAGCGGCTGATCATCGCCCGGTCGCTGGAGAAGCGTGGCGTCGGCCGGGTGGTCGGGGAGGCATGACGGCCGAGTCGCCGTCGGGCGCGCTGCCCGCGATCGACCTCCACGCCCTCTTCGCGCCGCGCTCGGTGGCGGTGGTCGGGGCGTCGCCCCGCTCGGACATCGCCCAGACGGTCCGCGACAACCTGCTGACGATGGGCAGCTCGACGACCTGCTACTTCGTGAACCCGAAGTACGAGGAAGCCTGGGGCTCGCCCTGCTACCCCGACCTGGCCTCGCTGCCTGAAGTGCCCGATAGCGTCCTCGTCGCCCTCAACCCGCTGCGGGCGGCAAGCGTCACCGAGGACGCCGCCCGGGTCGGGGCTCGGAGCGTGCTGATCCCTGGTGGCGGCGTCGTCGAGGGCGGGCAAGCGGCCGCCCGGATGCAGCGTGAGGTGCGCGAGGTCGCCCTCCGCCATGGCCTGGCGATCCTCGGCCCGAACTGCATGGGGATGATCGACCGGACCTCGAACAGCGCGGTCTACATCGGCGACATCAACCCCTGGGCGCCCCGCGGCCACGTGGCCGGGATCGCCCAGAGTGGCTCGGTCACCGACGCCTTCATCCATTTCGGGACCCGGATCGGCTTCAGCCGGATCATCGGCGCCGGCAGCGAGGTGGTCCTCGACGTGTGCGACTACCTGGCCTACTGCCTCGACGATCCCGAGACGGACGCGATCATCCTGTTCGTCGAGGGCTTCAAGCGACCGGAGCGGTTCCTGGCCCTCGCCGACCGGGCGCTCGAGCTGGGCAAGCCGATCATCGCCCTGAAGGTCGGCCGGAGCCCGCAGGCCCAGGCCGCGGCGGTCGCCCACTCGGGTTCGCTCGCCGGCGAGACGCGAGCCACCGATGCCGCCCTCGCCGCGGCCGGCGTCGTCCGCTGCACCGATCTCGACGCCCTCTTCGAAGCGGCCGAGCTGCATGCCGGTTGCCGCCGGACGCGTCGCGGCGTGGGGCTCGGCCGGACCGGGATCGTGACCGTCTCGACCGGCGAGGCGTCGCTGATCGCCGATCTCGCCGAGCGGGTCGGGACGAGCCTGCCAGCGGTCCCCGAGGCAGCCCGGGCGGCGATCATGAGCGAACTGCCGACCCTGGGCTACATCGGCAATCCGATCGACCCGTGGGGCGCCGTCGACGAACGGGTCGCCTACCCGGCCGTGATCGAGGCATTCGCGGCCTCGGGCGGCTATGACGTCGTGGCGATCGTGCACGACTTCCCGTATCGCTCGCTGCCCAGCGAAGTGGCCGTGGCCGAGGGGGTGACCAAGGCCCTGATTGACGCGACCGCGGACCGACCCGAGGTGCTGCCGGTCTACATCTCGCTCACCTCGGGCGAACCAACCCCCGAGATCCTGGCGATGCTCGATGCTGCCGGAGGGATCCCCTGCCTGCGGGGGACCACTGAGGCGCTTGCCGCGATCGCCGGTCGGACCGCCTGGGAGGCGGCCCGGATCGAGCGGCTGGCGCACGGCCCGCGGCGTCCCGCCTGGCCCGAGCTTGCCCGCGACCGGACGCCACTTGGCCACGATCCGGCGTTCGAGGCCCACGATCCCAGCCGCGAGCCAGTGGGCCGGTTCGGATCAGCCCCCGAACGAGCAGCAACGATCCTGCCCGAGCTGGAGAGCCTGGCCCTGCTGGCCGCCGCCGGCCTGTCGGTGGTCGATGTCCGGGCGGTCGCAGATCCCGACGGGGCCGTTGAGGCCGCCGAGGCGATCGGCTATCCGGTCGTCCTCAAGCTCGATGCCACAGCGCTCGCCCACAAGACCGAGATCGGTGGCGTTCGCCTGGGCGTGAGCGGCCCGGACGATGTGCGTGCCGCGGCCAGGGAGCTCCTGGCGCTCGGCCGAGGACTGCCGATCGACCTGCGTGGATTGCTCGTCGAAGCCCAGGTCGCGTCCGGCCTGGAGCTGATCGTGGGGCTGCGGCGCGATCCGCAATTCGGGCCGATCGTGATCGTGGGCCTGGGTGGCATCCTGGCCGAGGCCCTCGACGACGTCGCGCTTGAGCTGGCGCCCCTGACGGCGCGTGTCGCGGACGCGATGCTCGACCGGCTTCGAGGATCGACGATCCTGGCCGGGCTGCGCGGCCGGCCGGCCGCTGATCGGGCGGCGATCACGGGCCTGATCGTGGCCCTCGGCGACCTCGCCTGGGCGCGGCCGGACCTGCGCGAAGTGGACCTGAATCCCGTCATCGCCAGCGAGCACTCGGCGATCGCCGTTGACGGCCTGGTCGTCCTCGATGGGGGCCAGATCCCCCGATAGTCCGGTGCGCGATCGCACCGACGCCCGATCGACCTGGGCGGTCCGGTGGAGATTGATTCGTTGACGGGCGCGCCGCTGGCGCTAAAGTACTAGTACGAGAGGTCGCCCGCCGACTCGACCCCAGTCATCGTCCTTCATCCAGCCGGTTCTTCTCGGAGGCTCAATTGGCCACCTTCAGCAGGCCGTTCCAGGGTGCAACACGGAGCCGCCGCGTCGCGGGCTCGGTTGCGGCCCTCTTCCTGGCCGTGGGCGGACTGCTCCCGCTTTCCGCGGGGATCGTGCAGGCCCATGAACTCGCAGCATCGTTCTCCTGCAGCGACGCCAACCCATCGGTCCCCGTCCTGAGCGTCGACATGGCCGACTTCAGTACCGGCGTCACGAACAGCATCATGATCACGATCGATGGCTCGGTCGTTCTCCCGACGACCACCTTCACGACCGACTACAGCAACACCTTCCCGGGCGGCGGTCCCACGGCCGCCCATACGGCCGTCGTGACCGTCCTCGCCGGCGATGACCCGACTGGCAGCCTGGGCTACAGCAGGACCTTCAACCTGAGCGTCGCCGCCTGCCAGGAGGCCACGCCGACGCCGCCGACCACAGCACCCAGCACCGCACCCAGCACCGCACCAAGCAGCTCCCCGAGCGGTGGTGTCCAAGCCGCGACCAGCCGGCCGCGTCCGACCGTCCCGGCAACGGGCACGGTCGACCAGGCGCCGCCGTCCAGCCCGAACTCGAGCATCGGCTTCCTGCTGATCCTCTTCGCAGTCGTCGTCCTGGTCGTCGGGTTCGCCCCGCTGCCGAACAAGCGACGACCGGCCAATCCCAGCGTCCGACGGCGTCGCCGCTAGCCGATCCGGTCGCGGTCCCCGAGACCGAACAAAAGCGAGGCACGCCTGCCGGGGACGTGCCTCGCTTTTTCGGGGAGCGACCTAGGAGATCGTCTCGCCGGGAGCAGGGTCGTAGACGGTGACCGAGCCCAGGCCGCGCTCGGCCAGGGCCTCCCGGAGCTGGGCCGGCGTGCCGGACAGGGCCGGGAACGTGCCGTAGTGGATCGGCAGGACGTGCTGGACGCCGAGCAGGCCAACGGCCACGGCGGCCTGGCTCGGCCCCATCGTGAAGTGACCGCCGATCGGCAGCATCGCCAGGTCCGGCCGGTGGATGTCGCGAATGAGGGCCATGTCTCCGAAGACGTCAGTGTCGCCGGCGTGGTAGATCCGGAAGCCGTTCTCGAGCTCGACGATGAAGCCGGCCGGCTCACCCAGGTAGAGCGGCACGCCGCCATCGGCATTCCA
>PNAZ01000010.1:9743-15359 GCA_003169655.1 Chloroflexota bacterium | reverse complement strand
CATCCCGAACACGGAAGTTAAGCTCTCCAGCGCCCAAGATACTGAGAGGGCAGCCTTTCGGGAACATAGGTCGTCGCCAGGATTTTTTGCGTTTTCAGGGCGTCTTCGGCGGCCCCGGGCCCGGCGAGCGCCTCGCTGGCGTAGCACGGCCCTGTGGCGACATTCGTCCCAAGTTTCGCGGCGATCACCTTAACGGCCCCGCCCGAATCAGCAGGGCACCGGAGCACGACCCGCGGAATCGCTCGATCACCCGGCTATCCTTGCCTCGATGACCGAGCCGAGTGAGCCGAACGAGCCGAGCGACGCCCCCAGTGCTACGCCTGGCGATGCCGCCGCCGGGTCATCGCACCACGATCCGCAAGCGCCCGTCGACGATCCCGTCGACCTGACCGTCCCGGCGACTGGCCTGCCCCGAGCCGCTGTGGTCGCAACCGCCTCGGGCGCCGCAACTCCCGCACCGAGGCGGCCGATCCCAATGCTTGCCGGCCGGCGGCAGTTCGCCCGAACGACGCCGGTCGTGGTCGACCGCGGCCGGGCGAGCTTCGGCCTGCCTTCGTTCGGTGATCGACGCCAGCTGGGCCAGATCGGACTGGTGGTCCTGATGGTTGCCGCCCTCGGCGCGATCCTCCTGGCGAGGCTCGGCCAGCCCGGAACACCCGGCCTGGCCGCGGGTGGCTCGCCGAGCCCCAATGGGTCGCTCGCTGCATCTCCCCAGCCGACCCCGAGCCCGACCCCGCCGCCGTCGACCAGCCCCGGGCCCAGCGCGAGCTCGCCTGCCAAGAGCCCCGCAGCGTCCCCGACCAGCAAGCCCCAGACCTACAAGGTGAAGTCGGGCGACACCCTGTCGTCGATCGCCGCCAGGTTCCACACCACGGCCAAGATCATCGAGCAGCTCAACGACATCAAGAGCCCGTTCGTGATCCACCCCGGCGAGGTGTTGAAGCTGCCGTAGCGCGCGATTGATTCATGACGCCGCCATGGTGGTCACCGACCTGCTCGGAGACGAGCAGGCTTAAGCGCGTAACGCCCTTGATAGTCACCCCATGCTTAAGGACCGGGCTAACGGCCTTCGAAGGCACGCTCCGGCGGTTCGGTGGGCAGTCACCTGAGGTAATTCGTGCGTGGCGGGGCGGCCTGGGGCTGGCCGCGAGGGGTCCAATCCGTGTCTCGGCCACGCCGTACGAGTCGGCTAATCACCCGAGGCATATTGAGGACGCCGGGGGGCGCCCCAGGGTCGCGAACCCCTGTGCCGTGAGCCGCCAGCAGCAGCAGCCGGCGCCGCCAGCAGCAGCCGCCAGCGCCACTAGCGCTGGCAGCCGCGGCAGAAGGAGGTGACGAAGCCGCCGGGGCTCACCTCGGTGATCCGGGTGCCGCAGCGTGGGCAGGGCTGGCCGCCCTTGTTGTGGACCGCCAGGAAGTCGCGGACCTGGGTCTCGAAGGTGGGCGGGACGCGCTCCCGCAGGATGCCAATCGCGTTGGTCAGGGTCGTGCCCGTTGCGGCATGGAGCGCCGCCACCTCTTCCGGCGCCAGGGTCGAGCGCTTCCGGAAGGGGAGCAGGCGGGCCGCGTGGAGGATCTCGTCGCTGTAGGCATTGCCAACCCCGGCGATGAACGCCTGGTTCTTGAGCAGGTTCTTGAGCTCGCCCGGGTGGCGCTTGATCCGCTCCTGCCAGACAGCCAGGGTCAGCCCCGGATCGTCGGCGTCGGGCCCGAGCTGCGCATCGAGGCCCGGGATCGGCCGCTCGACCCCGGCCGGGGCCAGGTAGACCTTGCCCATCTGGGTCGGGTCGCGGTAGCGGACCTCGACCGGGCCATCGTCGGGTGGCCGCCAGGCGCCGTTGCGGGTCCAGCGGGCGGCGTCCCGCGGCGGCGATCCGGCCCGTGGCCCAAAGCCCAGGATGAACGCCGTCTTGGCCGGCAACTTCGCCCCGGGGAGGGCCAGCTGGAACCGGCCGGTGAGCATCGGATTGAACACGACCTGCCCTGAATCGAGGTCGAGCAGCATGAACTTGCCGCGCTGGCGCACGCTGACGACCCGGCGGCCGACGAGGCCGGCGAGCTCGGCCGGCGTACCCCGCACGGCGAGCGGGGCAGGCGCGGCCGCGGACCGGATCGAGCGCCCGGTCAGCGTCGCATGGAACGCTTCGGCGACAACAGTCAGATCGGGCAGCTCGGGCACAGTTGCGCGATTGTAGGACGCGAAAACCGTGTGCTAGACTCTCCCGGCCCCACGAGGCAGGACAGCAGAAGATCGTCGCCTGCGGCCATCGATCACGAAGGAGCGAACTGAGGCCCCACCGGACCTGACTCGCCACATCGTTTGTTCAACGGCTCGAGCGGCGCTCGGGCCGTTCCTGTTTCCAGGGGTAATCCCCGACAAGGAGAGACCACCAAATTGACTGAACAGCAGCAGGACGGGCCGGCGCCCGACGTCGAGGCAGTCGCTTCGACCGACCATGAGGCGCCCGACCAGAGCGTCGCGACGGTAGCCGTCGCCGACGAGCCCGCCACCCCCAGCGAGGCGCCGACCAGCGCAGCCGCCACCCCAGAGGCGACCGTCGCTCCCGAAGCCACAGCAACACCTGAAACCGTCGCCGAGCCCGAGCCGGCCGCCGCAGTGACGGCCCCCGAGCCCGAGCCGGCCGCCGCAGTGACGGCCCCCGAGCCCGAGCCGGCTGCCGAGGTCGAGTCCGCCGGGGCTGAGGCCAATGGCCTGGGCACCGGGACCGATGCTGCCGAGCTGGCGGCCGAGCTGGTCAACGCGCCCGCTGCGGCCGAAGAGGAAGAGCCCGAGCCCATCCCGGCCCGCGACCTCGGCCCCGAGCCGACGACGATGGAGGAGCTCCTCGCCGAGCAGGACTCGGACATCAAGAGCTTCAAGCACGGTGACGTCGTCGAAGGCACCGTGGTCCGGATCGACAAGGACGAGATCCTGGTCGACATCGGGGCCAAGAGCGAAGGCGTCGTCTCGAACCGCGAGCTGTACGGACGGAACGCCGAGAGCGCGCCGCAGCTGGCCATCGGCGACACGGTCCTCGTCTACGTCCTCCAGCCGGAGTCGCAGGAGGGCCACGTGGTCCTGTCCCTGCGCCGGGCCGGCCTCGAGCGCAAGTGGCGCTCGATGCAGGAGCAATTCGAGTCGGGCGTGATCATCGAGGCACCGGTCATCGACCACAACAAGGGTGGCCTGATCGTCGACTGCGGGATCCGCGGCTTCGTGCCGATCAGCCAGATCGTCGACTTCCCGCGCCGGCCCCAGAACGACCAGCCGCGCGACGCGGCCCAGGAGATCGCCGAGAAGCTCCAGCCCTTCGTCGGGCGCAAGCTCCGGCTCAAGATCCTCGAGGTCAATCGCAAGGCCAACCGCCTGATCCTGTCCGAGAAGGTCGCCCTCTACGAGGAGCGCCGCGAGAAGCGCGACGAGCTGTTCAGCAGCCTGCAGGTCGGCCAGAAGGTCACCGGCACCGTCCGCTCGATCGCGCCGTTCGGCGTGTTCATCGACCTCGGTGGGATCGATGGCCTCGTCCACAAGAGCGAGCTGTCGTGGAACAAGGTCAACAACCCCGAGTCGGGCTACAAGGTCGGCGAGGAGGTCGAGGCCGAGGTCATCGACATCAACCATGAGCGCGGCCGGATCAGCCTGTCGATCCGCCGCCTGCAGCCCGACCCGTGGCATTCCACCGTGGCCGACTTCAAGGTCGGCGACGTGATCGACGGAACGGTCACCAAGCTGGTCAACTTCGGCGCCTTTGTCCGCGTCCGCGACGGCCTCGAGGGCCTGATCCACATCAGCGAGCTNNTCGCAGCAGCGGGTCACCCATCCGGGCGACGTGGTCCACGAGGGCCAGACGCTCAAGCTCAAGATCATCAGCCTCGACTCCGAGCGCCATCGCCTGGGCCTCAGCCTCAAGCAGGCCGAGGAAGCCAGCGCGCCGCGTCCGGCTCCGACCGAGACGACGCCCAGCACGGCGACGCCGTCGTCCGCTCCCGCCAGCCGGGAGGCCCGGCCCGAGCGCCGGCCCCGGCCGGAGCGTGGCGAACGCGGCTACTCGATGGCCGATGCCGTCCAGGAGCCAGAGGGTGGCATCGACAACACGCTCGCCGCGGCCTTCGCCCAGGTCCGCCAGCAGATGGCGGCCGCCGAGGCCGAGGACGTGACCGAGACGGTCGCTGCCGAAGAGTCCCAGGAGGAGGCAGCCGCCGGCGAAGCGATCGTCGAGATCTCCGCGGCCGTGGCAGCCGACGAGGCCGATCTCGAGTCGGCCGCCACCGAGGAGCTCGAGAAGATCGACGATGCGGCCGCCGCCAACGAGGCGAACGAGGCGCCGGCCGAAGCCGCCGCCGCGGACGTCGTCGAGAGCGTGACCGAAGCCGAGACGGCCGAAGAGGCCGTCGCCGCGGAGGGGATCGCCGAGATCGTCGAGACGGTGGCCGCCGACGAGGCAACCGAGGAAGCTGCCGGCTCCGAGGCGATCCACGAGATCGCCCGGGAGACGATGGAGGAGAACACGAAGGGCTGACCGACCCGGGCGCAGCGCCCGTCAAGGCCCGCCCGACGACCCACCGGATCGCCCGGTGGGTCGTGCGATTCCGGGCGGTGTTTGCACAATCCGGGCGGAGCCGGAGCGCGAATCAGCAGCTGCGGGCACGCAGACGCCCACCGGCGGCGTGGTTGCGCAGCAGGGTCAAGGTGCTAGCATGGCTGGAGCGTCCCCCCGGACGCTGGTAGAGGGAACAGGCGTTCGACTCGATGGATCGTTTTGACAAGTTCACGGACCGTGCTCGAAAGGTACTGACGCTCGCCCAGGACGAGGCGCAGCGGTTCAACCACAACTACATCGGCACGGAGCACCTCCTGCTCGGCCTCGTGCGCGAGGGCGAAGGCGTGGCCGCGCGCGTTCTCGAGAACATGAACGTCGAGCTGGCCAAGGTCCGGACCGCCGTCGAGTTCATCATCGGCCGCGGTGATCGGCCGGTCGTCGGTGAGGTCGGGCTCACCCCGCGAGCCAAGCGGGTGATCGAGCTGGCGATCGACGAGGCCCGCCGCCTGGGTCACAACTACATCGGCACGGAGCACCTCCTGCTCGGACTCGTGCGCGAGGGCGAAGGAATCGCCGCCGGCGTGCTGGAGTCGCTTGGGGTGAACCTGGACAAGGTCCGCCACGAGGTGATCCGGGTCCTGTCCCAGTCGTCGTCGGCCGGGCCGTCGGCCCAGGAGACCAAGCGGGCCAGCAAGACCCCCACGGTGGACCAGCTCGGGATCAACCTGACCGAGGCGGCCCGGGCCGGCAAGCTCGACCCGGTGATCGGCCGCGAGAAGGAGATCGAGCGGGTCATCCAGATCCTCTCCCGGCGGACGAAGAACAACCCTGCCCTGATCGGTGAGCCGGGCGTCGGCAAGACCGCGATCGCCGAGGGCCTCGCCCATCGGATCGTGGCCGGTGACGTGCCCGAGACGCTCCTCAACAAGCGCGTCCTGACCCTCGACATCGGCTCGCTCGTGGCCGGCACGAAGTACCGGGGCGAGTTCGAGGAGCGGCTCAAGAAGATCATTGAGGAGCTCCGCAACACGAACGACGCGATCCTGTTCATCGACGAGCTCCACACCCTGGTCGG
>PNAZ01000010.1:0-9733 GCA_003169655.1 Chloroflexota bacterium | reverse complement strand
CTCGACGAGTACCGCAAGTACATCGAGCGGGACGCCGCCCTGGAACGGCGCTTCCAGCCGGTGATGGTCGAGGAGCCGACCCTTGAGCAGACGGTCGAGATCCTGAAGGGGATCCGCGAGCGCTACGAGCAGCACCACAAGGTCACGATCACCGACGAGGCGGTCAAAGCCGCTGCCGACCTGTCGGTCCGCTACATCACCGACCGCCACCTGCCGGACAAGGCGATCGACCTGATCGACGAGGCCGCCAGCCGGGTCCGGCTGCGCTACGCCTCGGCGCCGCCCGCCCTGCGCGAGGCCCAGCGCGAGCTGGACAAGGTGACCAAGGAGAAGGACGCGGCGATCAACGCCCAGGAATACGAGGAGGCCGCCAAGCTGCGCGAGGCCGAGGCGACCCAGAAGGACCTGGTCGATGGCCTGCGCGCCGAGTGGCAGTCCAAGGTCACCGCCGAGCAGCCGACGGTGGGCGAGGAAGAGATCGCCCAGGTCGTTGCGATGTGGACCGGCATCCCGGTGACCCGGATCGCCCAGGAGGAGTCCGAGCGGCTGCTGCACATGGAGGAGGCCCTCCACAAGCGGGTGATCGGCCAGCAGGAGGCGATCGACATCGTCTCGAAGGCCGTCCGCCGGGCCCGGGCCGGCCTCAAGGATCCCAAGCGCCCGATCGGCTCATTCATCTTCCTGGGCCCCACCGGCGTGGGCAAGACCGAGCTGGCCAAGGCCCTCGCCGAGTTCATGTTCGGCAGCGAGGACGCGCTGATCAAGATCGACATGAGCGAGTTCATGGAGCGCCATAACGTGAGTCGCCTGGTGGGGGCGCCCCCCGGCTACGTCGGCTTCGACGAAGGTGGCCAGCTGACCGAGGCAGTCCGCCGCAAGAGCTACGCGGTGATCCTCCTCGACGAGGTTGAGAAGGCCCACCCGGAGGTCTTCAACATCCTGTTGCAGATCCTCGAGGACGGCCACCTGTCGGATGCCAAGGGCCGCCGGGTCGACTTCCGCAACTGCATCATCATCATGACCAGCAACCTCGGCGCCAAGCAGCTCCAGGTGAACTCCTCGCTGGGCTTCCGCAAGTCGGGCGACACGGATATCACCCGGGCCGAGGCGTCCTACGAGCTGATGCGCGAGAAGGTCGCCGCGGAGCTCAAGCAGACCTTCCGGCCCGAGTTCCTCAACCGGATCGACGCTACCGTCGTCTTCCGCAGCCTGACGGTCGAGGAGATCGGCGAGGTGGTGGACATCCTGCTGGCCCGGGTTCGCGACCAGCTTCGAGCCCAGGAGATGAAGCTCGAGGTGACCGAGGCGGCCAAGGCCCACATCATCAAGATCGGCTACGACATCGCCTACGGCGCGCGACCGCTCCGGCGGGTGATCCAGAACATGGTCGAGGACGTCCTGGCCGAGCACCTCCTGCTCGGCAAGTACGAGCCCGGCACGACGATCGTGGTCGACAAGGGTGCCGAGGCCGGCCTCGAGATCCACGCGGCCGACGAGAAGACGCCCGTCGAAGCCGTCTAGCGGCCGGCCCTCATGGCCCGGGTCCAGAGTCGCTACGTCTGTCAATCGTGCGGTGAGGCATTCCTCCGCTGGGAGGGCCAGTGCCGCAACTGCGGGGGCTGGAACAGCCTCGTCGAGACCCTCGTCCGTGAGCCCGCCAAGGGCCCTCGCACGGTCGCCCGCGCGGCCGCCGCCCGAACCGGCGATCAACCCCAGGCCCTGGCTCGCGTCGCCGACCTCGAGCTGCCCCGCCTGAGCGTCGGCCTGCCCGAGCTCGACCGGGTCCTCGGCGGGGGACTGGTGCCCGGGTCGGTGGTCCTCGTCGGCGGCGAGCCGGGGATCGGCAAGTCCACCCTCTTGCTCCAGGTGGCTGCCGGCGTCGCCGAGCGGGGGACCGTGCTCTACGCGAGCGGCGAGGAATCGGCCGTCCAGGTGCGCCTGCGGGCCACCCGCCTCGGCCTGACCGACGGCCTGGCCGGCACGGCGGTGCGGGTCGTCGCCGAGTCGTCGATCGATCGGATCGTCGACCTGGCCACGAGCGAGCAGCCGAACCTGTTGATCGTCGACTCGATCCAGACCGCTACCGTCGACGACCTCGACGGGGCCGCTGGCAGCGTTGGCCAGGTCCGCGAATCTGCCCTCCGGCTGATGGAGCTGGCCAAGGGCAGCGGGACGGGCGGCGGCAGCCGCGCTGGGGGCGCCGGGGGCAGTGGGCGATCCGGAGCGATCGCGGTGGTCATCGTCGGCCATGTCACGAAGGACGGCTCGCTGGCTGGGCCCAAGACCCTCGAGCATCTCGTCGACGCGGTGATCGGGCTCGAGGGCGAGCGTTACGCCACCCTCCGCCTGCTGCGCTCGACGAAGAACCGTTTCGGGTCAACCGAGGAGGTCGGCGTCCTCGAGATGGGCGAGCGCGGCCTGTCAGCGCTCAGCGACCCGGCCCGGGCATTCCTGGCCGAGCACGAGGGCCCGGCGTCGGGCAGTGTCGTGGCTCCGACTCTTGAGGGCTCCCGACCGCTCCTGGTCGAGGTCCAGGCGCTGACCGCCTCGACGGCCTACGGCACACCGCGCCGGACGGCCAGCGGCCTCGACCAGAATCGGCTGGCCCTCCTCGTTGCCGTCCTTGGCCGGCGGGCAGGGATCGCCCTGGGGAGCCACGACGTGTATGCCAACCTGGCCGGCGGCCTGGTCCTCGACGAGCCGGCCCTCGACCTGCCCCTCGCGATTGCCCTCGCCAGCTCATTCCGCGATCGCCCGGTCCAGCCCGGAACGGTGGCCATCGGCGAGGTCGGCCTGCTGGGCGAGCTCCGCTCGGTCAGCGGCCTCGAGCGCCGGCTGCGCGAGGCCGCCCGGCTGGGATTCAGCCGGGCGATCGTGCCCCGCGCCGGGCGGGGCGGCCCCGCACCGGAGATCGAGGGCCTGGAGATCGTCGCCGTCGGCACACTGCGCGAGGCGCTGGAGCGAGCCCTCAGCTGAAGGTCCAAGCGTGACGACCGTCCAGTGGCGATGCTAGGCTGATCCATCATTCGATCAATCATCTGGCTCCCATCCGGGGTCGGGCGTGGTTCGACCGTTCCGGGCACATCATTCGAGGGACCGTGATCCGCATCATCCGCCTGCTGGGCGCCGCGCTCGGGGCGTTCATCGGTCTCGGCCTCGCGACCGCGAGCGGTCTCTTCCAGGAAACGGGGACCTCCTACGGCCTGATCCTGGCTGGCTGGACCGTCGCCTGGCTGATCGTCGGCTTCGCCATCCTGCCCTACCTGACGATCGTGCCCGCGACCTGGATCGTGCGCAGCGTCCAGGCGCTTTCGACGGCCGAGTTCGTGACGGCTGTCGGCGGGCTGATCATCGGCCTGCTGATGGGCCTGCTGCTCGGAGCGCCGCTCTCCAACTTTCCGGATCCGCTCGGCCGCTGGCTGCCGCTGGCCACCTCGATCGGGTTCGGCCTCGGGATGGTCGGGCTGACCGTGGCCAAGCGTCAGGACCTGATCGTGGCGGCCGAGGCGATTGGCATCTTCCGGCGGCCGGAGATGAGCGAGGACACGACCGCTCGCAAGGGCGACCCGCACATCGTCGTCGACACGAGCGCGATCATCGACGGCCGGATCGCCGAGATCGTCGAGTCGGGCTTCATCTACGGCACCCTGGTCATCCCGCGCTTCGTCCTCGAGGAGCTCCAGCACATCGCCGACAGCTCGGACGCCCTGCGCCGCAACCGCGGCCGGCGGGGCCTCGAGATCCTGGCCAAGATGCAGAAGGAATCGCCGACCCCGGTCGAGATCGTCGAGGACGAGGTCCGCGACGTGACCGAGGTCGATGCCAAGCTGGTGGCCCTCGCCAAGCGCTACAGCGGGGCGATCCTGACCAATGACTTCAATCTCAACCGGGTCGCCGAGCTGCAGGGCCTGCGGGTCCTCAACATCAACTCGCTGGCCAACGCGGTCAAGCCGGCCGTGCTACCCGGCGAGGAGCTCCGGGTCAAGGTCATCCAGGATGGCAAGGAGGCCGGCCAGGGGGTCGGCTTCCTGGACGACGGCACGATGATCGTGGTCGAGGGCGGGGCGAGGTTCATCGATCGCGAGCTCGAGGTCTCGGTCACCCGGGTCCTGCAGACCGTCGCGGGGCGGATGATCTTCGCCCAGCCCCGGACGGAGTGACCGCCGCCGCCGCACACGGATCCGTCGACGCGGTCGTCGTCGCAGCCGGAGCCAGCCGGCGGATGGCCGGCCGCGACAAGCTCGCCGTGCCGATCGGCGGGCGGCCGCTGCTGGCCTGGACGCTCGAGCGCCTGGCGGCTGCCCCCGAGATCGCCCGGATCGTGGTTGTCAGCGCGGCCGATCGGGTCGCCGCGATCCGCGTCGCGGACTGGCTGCCCGCCTCCGTCGCGGACGTGATCGCCGGCGGGTCACGACGCCAGGAATCGGTCGCGGCCGGGGTGGCCCGGCTCGGCCGGGAGCCAGGCGCCGACCAGCCCGGGCGGCTGATCCTTGTCCAGGATGGCGCCCGGCCGCTGGTCAGCGCCGAGCTTGTCGCCGCGGTCGCCTCGGCCACCCTGGCCCACGGAGCGGCAATTCCGGTTCTGGCCCTGGCCGAGACGGTCAAGCGGATCGCCGCTGGCCAGGTCGTCGAGACCCTCGATCGGAGCGGGCTGGGCACCGCCCAGACCCCGCAGGGCATCCGGCGCGGGCTGCTCGAGCAGGCCTACGCGACCTTTCCACCCGGCGGACCGCCGACGTTCACCGATGAAGCGGCCCTCCTGGAGGCCTGTAGAATCCCGGTCCATGCTGTCCCGGGCGACCCGATGAATCTCAAGGTCACCCTGCCCGAGGATCTCGGCCGGGCCGCGGCCGCCCTGGTCGGATCGGGCGATCTCGGGTCGGGCGGGATCCGGGTCGGGTTCGGGACGGACGGGCATCCCTTCGGACCCGGTGAGCCGCTGGCGCTGGGCGGGATCCTGATCGACGGCGCGCCGCGACTCCACGGTCACTCCGACGGCGACGTCGCCCTGCACGCGGTCGCCGATGCATTGCTGGGCGCCTGCGGCCTGGGCGACCTGGGCGGCCAGTTCCCGGCCGGCCCGGCGACCCGTGCCGGGATCGCCAGCGGCGAGCTGCTCGGGGCGGTGGTCAAGCGCGCCGAGGCCGCCGGCTATCGGCCAACGTCGATCGACCTGACGATCGTCGCCGGCCGGCCCCAGCTGGGTGGCCGGCTCGACGAGATGCGGGCGGCGATCGCCCGCCTGCTCGGCCTCGATCCGGCCCGGGTCAACCTCAAGGCGTCGACCGGCAACCTCGAAGGCTGGGAAGGCGCCGGCCGGGGGATCAGCGCCTCGGCGGTCGCCGTGGTCGAACGTGGGGGCCCGCCACCCTCGGCTCGCCCATCCAGCGGCCAATGACGATGCGCCTGCTCGACACGCTCAGCGGCATCCAGCGCGAGCTGGTCCCGCTCGAGCCCGGCCATGTCCGGATGTACTCCTGTGGCCCGACCGTCTACGGTCCGGCCCACATCGGCAACTTCCGCTCGTTCCTGTTCGCCGACCTGCTCGTCCGCTACCTGCGCTACCAGGGCCTGCGCGTCACCTGGGTGATGAACATCACCGACATCGACGACAAGATCATCAAGGGCGCCGCCGCCCAGGGGATCTCGATCGGCGAGCTCAGCCAGCGCTGGACCGAGCGCTTCCTGCTCGACGCGGCCGCCCTCCGGATGTCGCCGCCCGACGTGCTGCCCCGGGCGACGGAGCACATCCCCGAGATCACCGGCCTGATCGAGAAGCTCCTCGCCGGCGGCCATGCCTATCGGACCGACGACGGCTCGATCTTCTTCCGGATCTCCTCCTGGCCGGCCTACGGGCGGCTTGCCCGGCTCGATCCGGATCAGCTCCGGGTCGGTGAACGGGTCGAAGCCGACGAATACGCCAAGGACGACGTCCGAGACTTCGCCCTGTGGAAGAGCCCCAAGCCCGGCGAGCCAAGCTTCGACACGTCGGTCGGCAGCGGCCGGCCGGGCTGGCACATCGAGTGCTCGGCGATGAGCATGAAGCACCTCGGGCCGTCGTTCGACATCCACAGTGGGGCGGTCGACCTGATCTTCCCCCACCACGAGGATGAGCTGGCCCAGAGCGAGGCGGCCACCGGGCAGCCGTTCGTCCAGACCTGGCTCCACTGNNGCCCGCGCCCTGCGCTACGTCCTGATCGCGGTCCACTATCGGGCCGCCCTGAACTACACCGACGCGACGCTGACGGCCGCCGGCTCGGCGCTCGAACGCCTCGACGCCCTGTTCGCCGCCCTTGGTGCCTATCGCCAGGATCGTCCTGCCGATCCCGGCCTCGACGATCTGCTGGCTACGACGCGGGCCGGCTTCGAGCGGGCGCTCGACGACGACCTGAACATCGCACCGGCCCTGGCCGTGCTCTTCGATTTCGTGCGCGAGGTGAACCGCCGGATCGATGCCCGGGCACTATCGACCGCCGATGCCGGAATCGTGACATCCTTCCTGCACGACCTCGACCGTGTCCTCGGGATCGGGCCGGATGTCCTCGACGAGGGCCTCGCGCCCGACCAGGAGGCACTCCTCGAGGCACGCGCCGCTGCCCGCACCGCGCGGAACTGGGCGGAATCGGACCGCCTCCGCGATGAGCTTGCCCGGCAGGGGATCGTCGTCGAGGACACGCGCGACGGCCAGCGTTGGCGCCGACTGGAGGATTCCCATGGCTGACGGCGAGAGCCCCAAGGGCCGCCCGAAGCGGGTCAAGCCGGATCGACCGCGGCCGACCACGAGCTCGTTCCGGCCGACCGGTGGCGGATCGCCGCGTCCCGGCGGCTCACATCCAGGGGGTCCCCGTTCGAGCGGCGGCGGCTCGCGTCCAGGCTCAGGGTTCCGGCCGGACACGCGGATCCCGCGCGGCCCCGACGAGCGCCCGCTTGACGATCGCCCCGCCGGTGACCGGCCCGCCGCCGGCCGCCCATGGCCCGGCCGGCCGCAGGGCGACCGCCCCCGCTTCGATGGTCCCCGTCAGCAACGCTCCGGCTTTGGCTTCCGGGCTCGACCCGAGGGCCCGCCCCGCTGGCAGGAGGGCGCCAGCGGACCAGGTCCGCGCCCGGGCCGTGATGACGCCCGTCGTGGGGCGGACCCTCGTGGCGGGGATGGCGATCGCCGGCCGCCGGATCGTCCCTTTCGCGACCAGGCCCCGCGGCCACGCTTCGAGCGCCCGGGCCGGGGTTTCGAGCGTCCCGCCTCGAACCGCTCGGAGAGCTTCGCCCGACCGCCCCGCTTCCAGCCTGACTCCGCTCCGCCGGAACGACCTCGCCCGGACGGACCGGGTTTCGAGCGACCCGCCTTCGAGCGGCCGGTCCGGTCGCCCGGCGGCCGGCCCTACGGCGCGGATCCGAGGCGGCTCGACCGGGAGCGACCCGATCGAGGCCGGCCCGCGGGCCCACGCCCATTCGGTTCGCGTTCCGAACGACCGTTTGCCGACCGCGCCCGGCCCGACTTCGGCCGGTCCGATTTCGCCCCTCCCGGTGGGTTCAACCGGCCAGGCCTCGAACCGGCGGAAGCCGGCCTGGTCGAAGCCGGAGATGAGATCGTCGCCGGCCGCCGACCGGTGGAAGAGGCATTCGTCGCCCGTCGCGAGGCCCGCCGGCTGCTCGTCGTGCCCCAGCGCCGGGGCGCGCTGGAGAAGCTCGTCCTGCACGCCACCAGCCTGCGGATCCCGATCGTCGAGGTCGAAGGCGGCTCGATGACCGCGCTGACCGGCTTCGACGGCCATCAGGGGATCGCCCTCGTCGTGGCGCCCCGCCGCTACGCCAGCGTGACCGACATCCTGGCCCGGGCCATCGAGCGCGACGAGGCGCCCTTCGTCCTGGTCCTCGACTCGCTCGAGGATCCCCAGAACGTGGGCACCCTCCTGCGCAGTGCCGAAGCGGCCGGCGCCCATGGGGTGATCTTCCCGACCCGCCACCAGGCGCCGCTCAGCCCGGCCGCCGTCAAGGCCTCGGCGGGCGCGGTCGAGCACCTCCTCCTGGCACCGGTCGACGACCTCGCCGGTGCCCTGGCCGACCTCCACATCGCCGGACTGCGGGTCGTCGGCGCCGAGGCTGACGCGCCATTGACGGTCCGCGAGGCCGACCTGCGGGGGCCGATCGCCCTCGTTGTCGGAAGCGAGGGCCAGGGCCTCGGGCCGGCCGTCCGTCGGCGCTGCGACCTGACGGTCCGGATCCCGATGCGCGGCGTGATCGGCTCGCTCAACGCCTCGGTCGCCGGCTCGATCCTGCTCTTCGAGGCCACCACCCAGCGTGGCGACGCCCCACCGGTGCTGAAGACCCGGGCCGGCCTGCCGACGGCACCTCGCCCCGCGTCGGTTCCCAGGGACGCCGGAGCCGAGGTCGGGGCGGTCGAGGCAGCTCATCCGGTCGAGGCCCCGCTCGAGGCGCCGGGTCAGGACGCCCCGACGTCCAACGTGGCAGAGCTCGAAGCTGAGCCGGCGCCCAAGGTTGCGGACGGCAGGCGAACGAAGGCCCGCAAGGCCGAGGCGAAGCTGAAGGCAGCTCCACCCAAGCCTGTGAAGGCAGTGGCCAGGGCCACGACGCAGACCGCTGAAGGCACGGCAGCCAAGACGACGGCCGGCGCCGCGGCCAAGGCGACCGCCAGGAAGACCGCCACGACGACTGCCAAGCTCGGGTCGAAGGCTCGGAAGAAGGCTGAAGCTGATCCCGAAACTCTCGACCCGGGCGCCGACCGGCTGCCGTAGCCTGGCGGCCGGGTCGGCCCGACCGCTTCGCATCAGGTGCGCGAATCCGCTCGATTGAGCGAGGTTTGGTCGATTGTCGGCAGCACCTGCCGGGAAACGACGGGGCTGGGCCTCCGGCTGGTCTCCTATGCGCGTCACATGTCCATCGGGCCAGTGGTCGGTCGTTGCGATCCGTCGTCGGTTCGGCCCGCGCCGGCCCGGCGTGCCGACCCGGCCGCGGACCACGGGGCGTCACGACGGGGTGGCCCGCTTGACCCGTTCGGGCGCAGAGCCCTATCATTCCCGGGCGCCACGGGACCTTCCTGCGGTATGGTTCTGCGCGCCGACGTAGCTCAATTGGTAGAGCAGCGGTTTTGTAAACCGCCGGTTCCGGGTTCGAGTCCCGTCGTCGGCTCCAACGCGAATAACGCTCGTTCCCGATCCACCGCGGGCCGCAGCCCGGTCGAGGACGGTTCCATGGGTAGGTTGAGCAGGTGGTGAGCTCCGCTGACTGTAGATCAGCCGTCTTCGACTGTGGGGGTTCGATTCCCTTCCTGCCCACCATTTCCTGAGTCCTGATATCGGAAGGATCCCTGGCCCACATAGCTCAGCTGGCAGAGCACTTCCTTGGTAAGGAAGAGGTCATCGGTTCGAGTCCGATTGTGGGCTCCACTTACCGCGGCTCGGCCGCAGGATGCCCCTGCAATCAGGCATGAACCCGACAACACCCGCAGGTGATGGACCGACCTGGCAATCACGCCCGGCCGACACCGCAACAACAGATGGAGTGAAAGCGCTCACGTGGCGAAGAAGAAGTTCGAGCGGACCAAGCCGCACGTCAATATCGGCACGATCGGTCACATCGACCACGGCAAGACCAGCCTGACCGCGGCGATCACCAAGTACCTCGCCCTAAAAGGCGGGGCGGAGTATCGCGCCTTCGACACGATCGACAACGCCCCCGAGGAGCGCGAGCGGGGGATCACGATCGCGATCGCCCA
>PNAZ01000066.1 GCA_003169655.1 Chloroflexota bacterium | reverse complement strand
GCTGAGCGCGGCACTGGCGCGCGCGGCGCGGGTCACGCGGCCCTCGGCCGCCGGGGGCCGACGATCTCCCGTCTCTGATTCAAGGTCATCGAGCCTTCACATTCCACGAGTAGAATCCGGGCATGTGGTTCACCGACTCGAACAAGCAATCCCTTCCCGATCCACCCAAGGCCCTGCCCGGGCGCACAGAGGCAGTCGAGGTTCCAGAGCGTCACTTCGTCAATGGCGCCAAGCTCACAGCGCCCTATCCGGACGGCAGCGAGGTGGCGACGTTCGCGATGGGCTGCTTCTGGGGCGCCGAGAAGCTCTTCTGGCAGACGCCGGGGGTGATCGTCACGGCCGTCGGCTACGCCGGGGGCTTCACCCCGAACCCGACCTACCGCGAGGTCTGCACGGGCAAGACCGGCCATGCCGAAGTTGTGCGCGTCGTCTTCGACCCCAGGGTCGTCACCTACGAGCAGCTCCTGGCGACGTTCTGGGAGAACCACGATCCGACCCAGGGCATGCGCCAGGGCAACGACTCGGGCACCCAGTACCGCTCGGCGATCTTCACCTCGAATGCCACCCAGCAGCAGATCGCAGAGGCGTCGTGCGAAGCCTTCGAGCCGCGTCTGGCGAAAGCCGGCTACGGCCACATCACCACGGCGATCGTGCCCCTCAGCGAGTTCTACTTCGCCGAGGACTACCACCAGCAATACCTGGCCAAGGTCCCGAACGGCTACTGCCCGAACCACTCGACCGGCGTGAAGCTGCCGGCCGACTTCGTAGTCACGCCGTTGCAGTACGTGGACTAGCTCGCCGTCCATCCGGTGACCGGCATCGAGCAGCTGCCGTGCGCATGGTGCTCGGCGCCATGTGTGCTCGCCGCCGTCCGGCTCTCGCGTGGGCCCACCCCGGCCTGAGCCGGCCTACGGGTCGAAGAAGTCGGTCAGGCGCTGGATGCGACCCTCGGCGTCGAACTCGAAGAAATCGGTGCCCTCGAAGGTCTCTCCGTCTCGTGTCGTCGCCCGCCATCGATACCAGGCGCGATCGCCAAGCACCGCGACGTCGCTGGTGGCCGTGATGTCAAGGCCGGGGAACTGCGCGACCGACGCATCGATCAGGTCCGAGAGCGCCTTCCGCCCGACGACGCCATCGGGCACGTCGGGGTCGAGGTAGACGCCGTCATCGGCCCAGATCTCGCCGAGCGTCCCCAGACGAGTCTCGACGTCGACCTCAGTCCACACCATGTGATAGCGATGCACGACCGCGACATGGTCAGATCCTGATCCCACCGGACCCTCCCTACAATTCGGATGCGACCCCGGCGATCGCCGGCGCCCGTGCCGACGTCAGTCACGGACAGCCTACTCCGGGCCTGACGCTTCCAGACCTTCGTGCCCATGACTGCCGGCAGTAGGCCGACCTGGCCGAGAACACCGGGCCGGGCGCGTACTGCCCAGACCACCGGACCGGCGTGAAGCTGCCGGATGACTTCGTGGTCACGCCGCTTCAATACGTGGACTGAGAGGCAGTACACGGACCTGGCCAAGGTTCCCAACGGCTATTGCCCGAACCACTCGACCGGCGTGACCCTCCCGGCCGACTTCAAGGTGACAGCGCTTCAGTACGTGGACTGACATCCGGGGCCATAAAACCTGAGCCGACCGCCGATAACCGATAGGCGCTGTATCCGGCAAGATGAGCCAATGCTTATCGACATCGACTCGGGCAAGGTCATCGACCGAGTGCCGGGGCGTCGGGAGTTCGACTTGCTGCGCAGTCGGCTGTCTGACGCCGAGTTCGAGGCGATGGTCGCGCGCGTCAACGAGCTAATCGACGAGGCCGGTGCCGAGATTGCAACGGCGGGCTGGCTTCCCGGGAGCGACTGGACCGGGACTCCCTTCCAGCCCATCTACACAAAGGCCGCTCGTGAGGACTTCGGTCGGTCGGCGATGTTCTTCGGGCAGCTCGTCTGGTACACCGTCATGGGCCGGCTGGAGCGTTGGGGCTCGGGCAAGTATCAGGTGGACGGGCGAGGACATCGGGAGCCGTACCTACTTCCGATTGACTGGGCGTGACACCTGACCAGCACTGCCGTGCCCATTCGACCCGCCAGCGGCGGACCCGGGGCAGCCCTCGTCACGCTCACCTACGGCCCTAGCGGCCGCCCGGTTACGGGCCCGAACCCGGGTTAGACTGGGGGCCACCCGACGTCGGCGCCCAGCCCTGGACAACGATTCGGGGACGCGATTGGAGGCGTTCGTTGGATACCCGGATGGATACCCGGAAGCTGCTCGCTGAGCTCGTCGGGACGTTCGTCTTCTTCCTGATCGGGCTGATGTCGATCCTCTCGACGAAGGCGTTTCCGGGTGGTCCCGACCTCGTCGTGATCGCCTTCGGGTTCGGCCTCGGCCTGTTCGCCGCGATCCAGATCGCGGGCGCAGTGTCGGGCGGTCATTTCAACCCGGCCGTCACCCTCGCCGCCGTCCTCGACAAGCGTCTCGATCCGATCACTGGGGTCGGCTACGTCGCCGCCCAGCTGATCGGCGGCATCGCCGCCGCGGCGTTCGTCCTGGTCATGTCCAATCAGGCCGCCGTCGCGGGCACGGTCACCGGCCACCCGGCCTCGGTCAGCGACCTCCAGGCGGTCGCGATCGAGGCGGTCTTCACGGCCATCTTCATCGCGGTCATCCTGACCGTGACCAAGCTCGATCCGGGCAAGGCCGGGTTCGTGATCCCCCTGACCCTCGTCGTGATCCACCTGGCCCTCGTGCCGATCACCGGCTCGTCGGTCAATCCGGCGCGCTCGCTTGCCTCGGCCCTGATCGGCGGCGACCTGACCTCGATCTGGGTCTACATCGTGGGCCCGCTCGTCGGGGCGGTTGGCGGTTGGGCGGTCTATCGCGCCCTCCTCGACAAGCGCGCCGGGGGCTGACCTCGTCGCGTGGATGACACCGTCCGGGCCTCGCTCGATCATTCCCAGGCGATCGATATCACCACGACCGGGGCGAAGACCGGGCGCCAGCGGCGGCTGGAGATCGTCCTCCACAACTTCGGACGGCACCTCTACGTCAGCGGCATTCCCAACCCGGCCCGCAAGCGCGGCTGGCTGGCCAACCTCGAGGCGAATCCGGCCCTGACTGTCCATCTCACGCATCCCGTCCAGGCCGACCTGCCGGCCACGGCCCGGGTGATCCGTGATCCGGCCGAGCGCAAGGCGATCCTCGAGCAGGTGGCCCGGGTCTGGAACCGGCGCGACGTGAACATGATGCTCGAGCACAGCCCCCTGATCGAGATCTCGATCGAGGGGTATCCAACCTGAGAGGGGTGGTGCGCGGCTAGCCGCGCCCGCGCACGAGCGTCACGAAGAGGTGCTCCAGGGTGGCCGCCGGGTCGTCGGTCAGGCCGGTGTGGACGGCCGAGGGCTGGACCATCGTGCTGCTCGGCGATACGAGCCAGTGGAACCGTTCGGGCCGGCTGAGGCGGGCAATCGGGCCGGCCGCCGGGTCGCCGGCACAGATCCGCGGGAACGTGTCGAGCTGGGCCCCGACCACTGCCGGATCACAGCCCGGGGCAAGCGCCCGCAGGAGGTCAACGTCGAGCTCGACCCGCGCCGCGAGGAAGCGCCGCGGGCGCGAGTGGAGGACGATCCCCGCGTTCAGCGCCTCGCCCCGATCCTCACGCGGGACGACGCGGAGGATCGCGTACTCGAACGGGCTACGGCCGGCGCGCACGGTCGGCCTCTTCGACAAACGGTCGCGGCGACTCGACCCGGGTGAGCAGGTAGTCGACGTACGCCCGCCGATGCTCTTCCGGGCTGGCCAGCGTGCCTGCTCCATCGCGCAGCCACGCATCCGGAACGGCGCTGGTGATCCACTCGAGCAGCTCCCGGGTGACGAGCGGGGCGAGGCGGTCGTCGGCCGCCGCGATCGACGAGGCGTAGGGCAGGAGGACGTGATCGGCAATCCTCGGGAACGGGCGACGGGCGTGCCGGGCGGGGTCCCGCCAGGTGAAGTGGATGTACAGGGCAGCGCCGTGGTCGATCAGCCACAGCCGCTTGCCCCACATCAGGAGGTTCACATTGCGAGCGGTCCGATCGACGTTCGTGATCAGGCCGTCGAACCAGATGATGTTCGCAGCCAGATCCGGGTCGACCTCGGTCGTCGGCCGGTAGGCGAGCGCGCCGGGCAGGAAGTCGAGCCCCAGGTTGAGGCCCGGGCTGCGGGCCAGCAGCTCCTGAATCTCCGAATCCGGCTCCGCCGGCGCGAGCGCCGGGTCGAGCTCGACCAGGACGATCTCGGGCACGAGGAGGCCGATGGCCCGGCCCAGCTCGCCCGCGATCAGCTCGGCCACGAGCACCCGGGGGCCCTGGCCAGCGCCGTGGAACTTCACGACGTACAGCCCGTCGTCGTCGGCTTCCAGCAGGCCGGGCATCGAGCCGCCCTCGCGCAAGGCGGTGACGTAGCGGGTTGCGGTGACGGTCCGAAGCGGAAGAGTGGACGTGGTGCCTGGTTCCAGCGTGATCGGCGGAGCAGCCATGGAGATGAGCGTAGCCGAGTAGAGTCTCGCTCATGCAGCTCGGGCGGTTGGCACTGGTCGGCCTCGTCCTGATCGCGCTGGTCCTGGGTGCCCTTGCTGGTTGCACCGTGGCGACGACCGCCGAGCCGAGTCCCGCCGCTCCGAGTGGATCCGCCGGGCTGAGTCCCGCCGCTCCGACTGGATCCCCCGAGCCGAGCAACAGCCTCGACGATCCGGTCATCGACAGTGCGGGCCTGCCCTCCCTGACCGCCAGCCAGGTCTGCGCCCTGCTGACCGAGGCCGAAGCCACGACCGCACTGGGCTACCCGCTGATGGTCCAGCCGCTGGGCGACGCGCAGCCCGATGACCATGCCCAGTGCGTCTACCAGGATGCCGGCGCGCCGCTTGCCGGGACGTACCTGGAGGTCGGCTTCAACACGCTTGGTTTTGCCGGCGAGGCGACCATGGTCAACCTCCACCGCGGCGCGCACACCCTGCGCGTCGGCGGTTTCGAGGCCATCGGGGCCGATGCCGAGACCGACCCTGCGGTCGACAACGCCGTCCTGAGCGTGAAGCTCGGGATGTGGGGCAGCGAGCCTGCCCTGTGGATCGAGGCTCCGACCCTGGCGATCGCCAAGCAGGTCGCCCTGCTCGTCCTGCCCCGCCTGGCGGCACGGCCGTAGGGCCGGCGTGCCAGACCGCCGTCAGGGCCGCTGGCCGCCGCCGCTACCGCCCTCGCGCAGGAAGCGCTCGATCTCCGAGATGAGCTCGCCGCCCGCCGGCAGGCGTTCCTCGTCAACCATCGCTTCGAGCCGTTCGACATAGGCGCGGGTCGTCTCGTCACCCTTGGCCAGGGCGTCGAGGTGCGTCCCGAGCTGGCGCGCCTCGTCCTCGAGCGTGCCCGCGGGGATGGTCACTCCAACATGGCGCTCGAGCGAGCGGAGGAGCGCCATGGCAGCAACCGGGTAGGGCCCCGAGACGTAGTGGGGGACCTGGGCGAAATAGCCGACTGCCGTCGTCCCGGAGCGAGCCATCATCATCTCGAGGACAGAGATCGCGGCGGCCGGCACCCGGAGGAGGCCTTCGGGCCCGGGCTGGATGTTCCCGCGCAGGAGGCCGGTCTCCGATTCAGTGCCGATGATCGGCACAGCGCGGGTGTGGGGCACGGCGGCCGGGATCGCCCCCAGGCTGATCCACTGGGCGACGCCGAGGCGGCTGGCGATATCGAGGACCGCATCGCAGAACTCGCGCCAGCGGAAGTCCGGCTCGACCCCGGTCAGCACGAGCAGGTCGCGCTCGCCGATCCGACGGTGGCGAATCGTCAGCTCGCGCCAGGTGATCGACGACATCCGGCCATCGCGGATCTCCAGGATCGGGCGCCGAGCGCGGTAGTCGAACAGGAGGTCACCCTCGAAGGTGGCGACCAGGTCGCCGCCTTCGGCCACCTGGGCCGCCGCGGTGGTCGCCGCCGTGCCCGCATCGACCCAGCCGTCGAAGGCCGCAATCATCGTCGGCGCGACGAGGTCCTTCGGTTCGGTCAGTCGATAGAGCGCCATCGCCACAGGATAGGCCACGTCACCGGCCGCGCCCGGCCTGGACATGCCGAGGGGCCCGGTCGATCGACCCGGGCCCCTCGTCGCGCTCGAATAGGCACGCCGGAGCGTGCCGGGAGATCAGCTGCAGCCCGAGGTCGAGCCGCAATTGAGGCACTTGTAGCAGCTGCCGTTGCGAACCATGATCGAACCGCACTCGGCGCAGGAAGGCGAGTCTTCCTGGACCTTGAACGCGACCCGGGTGGTGCCCAGTGAGCCGCCGGCGACGGTCGAATGACCATTGCCATTGCCGTTCGAATGGCCGTTGCCCGCGGCGGTGTGGGCGATCGACTCGACCACCGGCAGGTTGATCGAGGTGGCCGGCGGGACGTCGAGCGCGACGGCCGTCGGACGATTGCCCTCCGACTCGTCCGGCTCCTCGGCCGCGGCCGGGGTGTCCGATTCGGGTGCGACAGCGAGGGACACGGCACCGAACGAGACCGGTGCCGAGTCGACGACCGCGCCCCGATCGATCAGGCCGATCTGGGCCTTCTCGTCGGCCGGCAGGAACCGGCTGCCCATCCAGCGGAAGACGTAGTCGACGATCGACTTGGCAATCGGGATCTCCTGGTTGCCGGTGAAGCCGCTCGGCTCGAACCGGACGTGGGCGAACTTGTTGACCAGGTCGCGCAACGGCACGCCGTACTGGAGGGCCAGGCTGACCGAGGTGGCCAGCGAGTCCATCAGGCCGGAGACCGTCGAGCCTTCCTTGGCCATCTTCAGGAAGATCTCGCCCGGCTGGCCGTCGGGGTACAGGCCGACGGTGATGTAGCCCTCGTGGCCGGCGACATCGAACTTGTGGGTCACGGCCGCCCGCTCGACCGGCAGGCGCCGGCGATGGGGCATCTTGGCCTCGGCCTGGGCTACTGCGAGCTGGGCCCGGAGCTCGGCGACGACGCCGGTGTCGACCTCCTCGCCGAGGTCCTTCTTCTTGCCGGTGCTGAGCGGCTGGCTGCGCTTGCTGCCGTCGCGATAGATGGCGATCGCCTTGAGGCCGAGCTTCCAACCCTGGAGGTAGACCTCTTCGATCTGCTCCGGGGTGGCCGCTTCGGGCATGTTGACCGTCTTGCTGATCGCGCCCGAGATGAACGGCTGGATCGCGCCCATCATCCGGACGTGGCCCATGTAGGCGATCGAGCGCTCGCCGTTGACCGGCTTGAAGGCGCAATCGAAGACCGACAGGTGCTCTGCCTTGAGGTGGGGCGCACCCTCGATCGTCTCACGCTCGTTGATGTACGCGAGGATGTCCTCGACCTCCTCGGGCGCGTAGTCGAGCTTGCGCAGCGCCGCCGGGACCGTCTGGTTGACGATCTTGAGGAAGCCCTCGCCGACGAGCTTCTTGTACTTGATCAGGGCGATGTCCGGTTCGACCCCGGTCGTATCGCAATCCATCATGAAGGCGATCGTGCCGGTCGGGGCCAGGACGGTGACCTGGGCGTTGCGGTAGCCGTATTCCTGGCCGAGCTCGAGGGCCTCGTCGAAGACGGACCGGGCGGCAGCGATCATGTCCGCCGGCACGGCCTGGTCGGCCGGGATCTGGTAGGCGGCGTCGCGGTGCTTGCCGATTACCCGCAGGAACGGGTCTTCATTGATCGAATAGTCGTGGAATGGACCACCATGGTCGCGGGCGATCACGGCACTCTGGCGGTAGGCCTCGCCGTGCATGATCGCGGTCAGGGCCGCCGCATAGTTGCGACCCTCGTCGCTGTCGTAGGCCAGGCCGCGGCTCATCAGCAGGGCGCCCAGGTTGGCGTAGCCCAGTCCGAGCGGCCGGAAGCGGTGCGAGTTCTCCTCGATCCGCGGCGTGGGATAGCTGGCGTTGTCGACCAGGATCTCCTGGGCGGTGATCGTCAGCCGGGCGGCGTAGCGGTACGACTCGACGTCGAACTCGCCGTCCTCGCGGACGAACTGCATCAGGTTGAGGCTGGCCAGGTTGCAGGCCGTATCGTTCAGGAACATGTACTCGGAGCACGGATTGGAGGCGTAGATCCGATCCGAGTTGGCGGAGGTGTGCCAGTCGTTGATCGTCGTGTCGTACTGGATCCCGGGGTCGCCGCACAGATGGGCCGCGTCGGCCATCCGCTTGAAGATGTCGCGGGCCTTGTAGGTGCCCATCGGCGCGCCGTCGACGACGGCATGGGTGGTCCACTCGTCATCGGCTTCGACCGCGCGCATGAACTCGTCGGTCACCCGGACCGAGTGATTGGCGTTCTGGAAGGAGACCGAGCCATAGGCCTCGCCGGTGAACGACGGGTCGTAGCCCTGCTCGATCAAGGCCCAGGCCTTCTTCTCCTCGAGCATCTTCGAATCGATGAAGTCGAGGACGTCCGGGTGGTCGGCGTCGAGGATCACCATCTTGGCCGCCCGGCGGGTCTTGCCGCCTGACTTGACCACGCCCGCGAAGGCGTCGTAGCCGCGCATGAAGCTGACCGGGCCGGAGGCCGTCCCGCCGCCGGACATCCGCTCGCGCGAGGACCGGATGGGGCTCAGGTTGGAGCCCGCTCCCGAACCGAACTTGAAGAGCATCGCCTCGGTCTTGGCCAGGTCCATGATGCTGCTCATCGAGTCCTGGACCGAGTTGATGAAGCAGGCCGAGCANNACGTTGAACCAGACCGGCGAGTTGAAGCTCATCTTCTGGTGGACGAGCAGGTGGGCCAGCTCGGCCTTGAACGTGGCCAGGTCCTCGTCGGAGGCAAAGTAGCGCTGGGTCTCGGCCCACGCGGCGATCGTGTTGACCACCCGGTCGATCAGCTGCCGGACGCTGGTCTCGCGTTCGGGCGTGCCGACGTGGCCGCGGAAGTACTTGCTCACGACGACGTTGGTGGCCAGCTGGCTCCAGAAGCTCGGGACCTCGACGTCCTTCTGCTCGAAGACAAGCTTGCCCGACTCGTTGCCGATCGCGGCGGTCCGCGTCTCCCAGGCGATCTCGTCGTAGGGATGGACGCCCGGCCGGGTCCAGCGCCGCTCGAAGGTCAGGCCCTTGGCCGGCCGGCCATCAGGCCGGCGACCGTCGAAGCTGGCACCGTACCGGCCGGCGTGGCGGGCCTGCGTCTTGAGCAGGACCTTGCCCGCGGCCTTGTCGGACGCCTTGCCGCCGGTCTTGCCGGTCCGTTCCGGGCGACCTGAGCGCCGCTTGTTCTGGCTCACATCGAGGCGTGCGCCGTCATCCACCATCGAGATCGATTCCGGGGCGACACGGGCCACTGGTTGCTCCTCTCCTCCAATCCGCACATCGTCTGATCGATGGGGCGGCTGGTGTGCTCGGGGTCCATCTGCGGCCTGGTCTGGCGGCAAGGCGATGGACCGATAGATCCGGATCCGGCTCGTGCGACGGGTAGGCCGACGGCCGGGTCCGGGCGGGGGCTGGTTGGACGGCTCCGGGCCCGAACGTCCGACCCGAGAACGCTGTTGCGACGGCGCTGCGGCCACGGACGCTGCAGAAACGGGAGCCAGTGTTGGGCGATGCCGGTCCTCGGTCCGGTAGCTGCGACAACGATCCGTTCAAGTCGCTCGATCCGGTCCCGATAATCGTCTTCCGCGGGGGTCCGACCTCACGGTCGGCGGCCTCCCGAGCGATCCTCCGGGGCGTCGCGAGTGACCCGCTCACGTTACGCTTCGAGCGACGCGCCGTCAACCCCAAAACACTAGATCTAGTGGTGCCTTGCGCCACCGCACCGCTACATCGTGTGCCTGTGGGCAATTCGGGGGCACCGCGTGGATAGCCTCTCCGTGGCTGTGGAGAGGTGCCCTGGCGGCGTGGACAACGTGTGGATGGGAAGCAGCGTCGGGGCCCGAGCTCAAAGCCCTTTGCCGTGCAATCGCCAACGACAGGATCCCGTCCAGGTGCCGGCATATTAGTACAGATGTGCGGTATGGTGGTGATGCGCCAGCTCGGACGTGGCCTTGAACCGCGCGGCGCTCGCTGCATGGTCATTCCCTGCACAAGCGGGCCCACTAGGTCGCCGACCGGGCGTCTTTCGAGCCATTCCAGCCTCCGCCGCCGCAAGTTCGAGCGTGGATCCTTCGCCGGTCACCCCTGACCAGTGGCGCCAGGGCACGCGTTCCCCTTGGAATGACCATGCAGCGAGCATCCAGAACGTCAAGGGCCGAGTCGGCTCGAACCGTGAGCGGCGAAGGCCGGGTGGGCGGCCGAGTCGGCTCGAACCTTGGGCGACCAAGGCCCGCGCCCGGCACAAGACGAGGTCTGGCTAGCGGCCGAAGCGGCGAGCCCGGAGCTGGTAGGTGCGCAGTGCGCGCAGGAAGTCGATCTCCCGGAAGGCCGGCCAATAGGCTTCGCAGAACTGGAGCTCGGAGTAGACCGACTGCCAGGGCAGGAAGCCCGACAGGCGGACCTCGCCTGAGGTCCGGATGATCAGGTCGGGCTCCGACGAGCCGCGGGTGTAGAGGTGGTCGGCCACGGACTCGGCGGTCAGCTCGTCGGCCAGCCGCTCGGCGGGCACGCCCGAGGCCACCGCCGCCCGGACGGTCGATCGGAAGGCCTCGAGCAGCTCGTCCCGCCCGGAATAGGCGAGAGCGACGGTCACGTCCATCGTGCCGTCCTCGTGCGACAGATCAGCCGAGGACTCGACCACCGAGCGGAGGCCGTCGGGCAGCAGGTCGCGCCGGCCGATCACCCGCAGGTGGATCGGCAGCCGGGTCCTGCGCCGGCCGTCGGCCATCGCCCGGATCGCCTCTTCGGCCACGTCGGTGATCGTGCCCACCTCGTCGGCCGGCCGGCCCAGGTTCTCAAGGGAAAGCGCCCACAGGGTGATCTCGTGGATGCCCATCTCAGCGCACCAGTCGATTAGTTCGAGCGCTTTCTCGGCCCCGGCTCGATGGCCCGCGGCCGGGTCGGCGAACCCTTCGGCGGTCGCCCAGCGGCGGTTGCCGTCCATGATCACGGCGATGTGCTCCGGCCGCGGCTCCGACAGTACCCGCACCCGCAGGCGCCGGAGATAGAAGGCGTAGACCGGGGCGAGCGCCAGGTCCCGGGACCGGCGATAGGCGGGGCCCAGGCGCTCTCGAAGGGTGCGCGAGCGGCGAGCCGGCGCAGCGACCGGCGTCGGCCGGGCCGGCAAGCCCGTCATGCCGGCGCCGCCGCGGTCAGTTCAGACCGCTGTAGGCATGCAGGCCGGAGAACCACAGGCTGCCCGAATAGGTCACCAGGACCATTCCGAAGCCGACCACCAGGAGCAGGGCGGCCGGCCGGCCAGCCCACGAGCGCTGGTTGCGAGCGTGGAGGTAGACCGCGTAGGTCAGCCAGGTCACGAGCGCCGAGGTCTCCTTGGGATCCCAGCCCCAGTAGCGCGACCAGGCGATCGAGGCCCAGAAGCTGCCCAGGATGATCATCGTGGCGAAGATCGGGAAGCCGACGATCACCGACCGGTAGGCGACCTCGTCGAGGACCTTGTGCGAAGGCAGCCAGGCGAACCGGTCGCGGTTGCCCTGGATCAGGTAGCCCACCCCGGCCGCGAAGCTCGTCGCGAAGATGCCGTAAGCGATCGTGGCCATCCCGACATGGATCGTCAGCAGCGGCGCGTTGTCGAGGGCCGGGACGAGCGGGATGATCTCGTTGGGCAGGGTCGTGCTGTACAGGAAGAGGGCGAGGGCAACGCCGGTCGGGATGAACCCGATCGAGCGGATCGGGTAGCGCCGGCTGAGGACCAGGTAGCCGACCAGGATCGTGAACGTGAAGGCGACCGTGAACTCCTCCATGTTGCCCCACGGGCCGCGGCCGACGACGACCGCCCGCATCAGCATCGAGGTGCCCAGCAGGATCGCCGTGATCAGGGTCAGGCCGAAGGCAAACGGCGCTGCAGCCGAGCGGGGTTCGAGCCCAGCCGCGAGCGCCGCGTCACCACCCTCGACGAACGATCCGCTCACGGCTCCGGCGAAGGCCGGCTGGCGGCTGGGGCTGAAGGCCGCCGCCAGGCGCCGGCCGTGGGCGAGCAGGACCGCATGGACCACGTGCGCCCCAAAGCTCAGCACGAGCATGATCCCCGCCGCCGTGTAGAAGATCAGTGAGCCACTCGCCACGGTCCTACTCCTGTTGCTGGACGTCCAAATGAACCGGGTCGCCTGCCGGGCTCAGGCGGCGGCAGCCCCACCGGGCGGTGGCCCGGCCGGTTGCAGGGTACGTACTGCGATTCGACGATCGACCTTGAGCACCAATCCGCAGTTGTGGCAGGTGGTCACGTCGGCGAAGCGGGCGATGCCACACATCGGACACGTGACGGACAGGAGCTCGCCAGCGTCGTTCTGGCTCGTTCCCGGTGGATAGATCAGGCCGGTCCGGACGTCGTACGGCTCGCCGACGGGGAACATCGGCAGGCCGTCGGCCGCCAGGAGTGCCAGTCGTGGTCCCTCGACGAAGCGGACCTTCGTCCGCGGGCGGCGCACGAAGTAGTACAGCCACACGACGGCCAGGATCGAGACCAGGGGGCCGATCACTCCGATCAGCAGGAAGAGGGGCAGCAGCCCGACGAGCGAGCCCCAGTCGGGACTGACCACTTTGGCGATCAGGCCAAGCGCCTGCGTCCACAGGTGACTGATCTCGTCAACGAGGCTCACCGGCGCATTCTAGCCCGTCGCCGCGGATTGCCGGTCTTGGTCGTGGCGCCCCGGCCGGGTCGCCAACCAGGCCGCTCGGCGGTGTCGTCCGAGCCCGTCGCCGGGTCACCTGGCCCGCCTTCCGGACGATCCCTGCCGGGCTCCCCAGGAGCCCGTCTGACGCCGACCGATGGGGCGCTCAGTCGAGTTCGGGCCAGGCGGCCGATCAGCCAATCCGCGCTCGCCACCCGCGCCCCTCGCCGCTGGATCCGGCCGGCGAGCTCCCGATCGTCGGTCACCACCAGGAGGACATCCGCCAGCAAGGCCGCCGATTCCGGGCTCCCGCCCGAGCCGATCGCATCGGCGACCAGGCGATCGAGGAGGGAGTCGGCCGAGTAGCGGCCGCTGTGCCGGACCGTGAGCCCGTGGGCCAGCCGGACGCCGGCCAGGCCATGCTCGGGCGCACCGTCCAGGACGAGCTCGATCCGGGTCGAGGCCGGGATCACCGCCCGCAGCCGCCCGATCAGGGCAGCCGGGGGCTGGGGCGCCTGCCCACCGCGGGTCATCCGGTAGAGCAGGTTCGTCCCGTCGATCAGCAGCCGCTCGACGCCCGGCAGCGGGTCGCGCGATCCCTTATCGGTCGTCCGGTTCACAGCCGGCATCGTGACACGCCCCGGCGGGATCGTCGCCCGGCGCTGTTCCGGCCGTCGGGGCCAGCAAAGCGATCCCGGTCGCGACCCAGGCCGGCGACCGGGCCCTGTAGGCTTCGGTCGTGCTCCTACTGGTCGATCTCGACGGCGTCGTCTATCGCGGCAGCGAGCCGATTCCCGGGATGGCCGAGCTGCTCAGCCGGCGGGCCGCGGCCGGCGACGATGTCGTCTACGTGACCAACAACTCGATGTGGTACCGGGCCGACTACGTCGAGCGCCTCGCCTCGATGGGTGCGCCGGTATCGGCCGATCGGGTGGTCAGCTCGCCGCGGGCCACGGCACTCTACCTGCGCGAGGTCGAGCCCGGCCTCGAGCGGGTCCTCGCCCTCGGCGCGGCCGGCCTCGGCCGGGAGCTGGCGGACGTCGGCTTCACGGTGGTGATGGCCGGCGCGGCCGCCGACCGGGTGGCGCGCGAGGGGATCGACCGTTTCGAGGCGAGCGGCCGGCCTGGCGCGGTGGTGGTGGGCCTCGACCCCGACCTCAGCTGGGAGCGCCTGGCCGTGGCCTCGGCTTCGATCCGGGCCGGCGCCCGCTTCGTGGCCACGAACCGCGATCCGATCTATCCGACCGAGCGGGGCCTGATGCCCGGTTCCGGCGCCGTGGTCGCGGCGGTCGAGACCGCCAGCGGGGTTCGGCCGGTGTCGATCGGCAAGCCGGCCCCGTTCCTCCTCGAAGAGGCCGCCCGGGCCGTGGGGGCGCGGCCTGCCGACGCGGTGATGATCGGCGACGGGATCCTGACCGACCTGCCCGCGGCCCGCGCGGTCGGAGCGCGCTGCATCCTGATGCTGACCGGCGTCTCGTCCCGGCTCGAGGCTGAGGCGCTGCGCGGCGACGAGGCTCCCGACGCGATCGCCGCCGATGCGCCTGAGCTTGAGGCCGCCCTGTCGATGCTGCGCGCGGCTGGGAGCGCCTAGGCCGAGCCGCTCAGCTCGGGCACGATCGACGCCCAGCGCTCGAATGACGCCCGCAGCGGCGCGATCGCCGACGGGTCGGCGAAGGCGACGTCGAGCGCATGGAGGTTGATCGCCCACAGCTCGGGCAGGCTCAGGCCGATCTCCTCCATGGCTCGCACGTACTCCTCGGACAGGAGGATGTCGGAGACCGTACTGTCGTCCGTCGAGAGGGTCACCGGGACGCCGGCGCGCTTGAGCCGGGCCAGCGGATGCGCCCCGATCGAGGGCACCAGTCCGGCCTGGAGGTTGCTCGTCGGGCACAGGTCGAGCGTCACCCGGCGCTGGATCAACTCGGCCATCAGCCCGGGGTCGTCGATCGTCCCTGGGCCATGGGCGATCCGCTCCGGATCGAGCTGGAGGGCCCTTCGGACCTGGGTCGCCCCGCCCCATTCGCCCGCATGGAGGGTGATCCGCAGCCCGCCGGCACGGGCCGCCTCGAAGGCCGTCGCGAAGCGCAGCGGATCAGGCCAGGCGGCCTCCGGGCCGGCGAGGTCCCAGCCGGTCAGGCCCTCATCGCGGAAGCCGGCGGCCGTCTCGGCCAGCTTGACGGTTGCCAGCGGGTCGTGGCTGCGAAGCGCCGTGCAGATCAGCCGAACCGTGATCCCGGACCGTTGCGCCGCGTCCCGGGCGCCTCGACAGACGGCGGCGATGCCGTCCGCCAGCCCCATGCCCCGGTCGAGGTGGAGGGCCGGACCCCAGCGAANNCGCTCGAGCGCCTCTGCGTCCTGGAGGAGCGCGATCGGCAGCTCGAAGCGGGTCAGCAGCTCGGCCTGGGAGGCCAGCCGCGCCGGTGCCACGAGGGCCTTGAACATCGCCGCATAGCTGGTCGGGGCGTCGACACCCCGGCTGCGGGCGAGCTCGAGCGCCGTTTCGACCCGGAGCGAGCCATCGAGGTGGAGGTGNNCGCCAACCGCCGGAGTGCGGCGGGTTCCGGCCGGCTGAGCCCATTCGTTGGGATCATCGGGCGATGCTACGCTCAGGGCATGCCTGCTGTTGAGCCCGGCGTCGAGCCCCGGATCACCGACCGGCCCGTGATCGATTCGCCGGCCGTCGACAGCCGGCCCAACGCTCGGCCATCGAGCGCGGTCCAGCGCGCCGCGAGGATCGGTTGGGTCGCAGCCGCGATCGTGGTCAGCCTGGGCGCGGCCGGGATCGTCTCGGGCATGAGCCGATCACCCGTCGACGGCGGGCGTCCGGAGCTGACCTGGGCCGCCGACCAGGCCGTCGATCCCGGGCTGGCGGCGGCCTCCACCGACCTGACCAACCTGACCGGCGAGGTCGACCAGCTTGGCCAGGCGGGCCGCGACGCGATCGCCGACCTCGTCAACCGGGACACCACCCACCTTGACGCGACGATCAGCAGCGGGACCACCCTGGCCGCCCGGATCGCGACCGACACCGCCGCGATCCGGGTCAAGCTGGCGACCCTGCCCGGGATTGCGACGGCCGATGAGACGGCGGTCGGAGCCGCCCAGCGCCAGCGCTACGACGCGATCACGGTGGCCCTCTCGATCACCGCCGACCTGCAGACATCGTGGGTCCAGCTGACCACCGGCAGCGCCGTGGCGACCGCCCTGACCAAGGACCTGGCCGACCACGACACGTACGCCGGCCAGGCGGTCAAGCTCGGCAGCACCGCCCAGTACGCCAAGGCTCGAGCGGCTTTGGTCAAGGCCCAGGCCGCCCTCGCCTCGGCCAGCAACCGCCGGGACGCGTTGGCGAACACGGTCGACGTCTCGATCCTGACCGAGTGGATCGATCGCAACAGTGCCTTCGACAGCGCCGCGGCCGAGCTCTACAAGCTGCTCCAGGCGTCGCCGCGCAAGGTGACGCCGGCCATCCGAACCGCCTTTGCCAACCTGTCTACGGCCCAGCAGAACCTGCCGTCCGACACGCGCGGCCTGGAGGTGATCCTGGACGACCTGGCCCGAGGCGGGCTGAACCAGGCGGTGATCGCGATCGAGGACGCCAAGGGCAGCCTGGCCTCGGCCGTTGCCCTGATCGCGGCGGCGAACCCTCCGCCCGGACCCTGACCGTTCGCTACACTGCCCGACGTCACCTCAATTCCCGACTCGCAGGTCGGGCGTCCGACCCGGGAGGTTCGCGCGCGCATGCAGCTTTCGATCATCACCGGACAGCCCTGGCAGGCGACGGCCGACGTGCTGGCCCTTCCGATCATCGGCAAGCCGGACTTCGACGGGCCCCTGGGCGAGCTGAATCGGCGCGCCGGAGGTGAGCTGGCGGCCCTCGCCGCGTTCGGCGAGCTGAGCGGCGAGCGCTACCAGGCGGCCCTGGGGGCAGCAGGCGACCTGTCCGCCGGCCGGCTGCTGGCGATCGGCGCCGGCGAGGCCGAGACGATCAGCCGTGAGATCGTCCACCACCTCGGGGCTGCGATCGAACGGCGCCTGGCTGGCCGGACGGTCCATTCCCTGGCGATCTGGCTGGGCGACCTGGCCGAGCACGTGGAAGGCGGCGTGGCGACCGTCGTCGAGCTGCTCGTGCGCGGCGTGATCGAGGGCAGCTACGAGCCGAAGGCGATCTACCTGGCCAGCGTCGAGTCGGCCCCGCCCGCGCTCGACGAGCTGATCCTGATTGCGCCCGGCGGCGATGCCGCCGCCCTGGGCCGGGCCGCCGAACGGGGCCGGATCATCGGCGAGGGCGCCAACCTGGCCCGCACGCTGGCCAACCGGGCCAGCAACGACGTCAGCCCGATCGTCCTGGCCGAAGCCGCCCAGGACATTGCCGCCCGGAACGGCCTGTCGGTCGACGTGATCGAGCCGAAGCGGGCCGCGGAGCTGGGCATGGGCATGTTCCTGGCCGTCGGCCGGGGCAGCGACAATCCGCCCCGGATGATCGTCCTCCGCTCGGGCGGGGCCGGCGAGCTCGATGGGCTCGGCCGCCACCTGGCGATCGTGGGCAAGGGCGTCTGCTTCGACTCCGGTGGCATCTCGATCAAGCCGGCCGACCGGATGGAAGAGATGAAGATGGACAAGACCGGCGCGGCCACGGTGATCGCCGCGATCGAGACGGTTGCCCGGCTGGCCCCCGGCACGCCGCTCCTGGCGATCGCCCCGGCCGTCGAGAACATGCCCGGCCCGCATTCGACCCGGCCCGGTGACATCGTCCGGGCGTTGAACGGCAAGCAGGTCGACATCACCAACACCGACGCCGAGGGCCGCCTGATCCTGGGTGACGCCCTGACCTACGCCGAGCAGCTCGGCGCCACCCACCTGGTCGACGTGGCCACCCTGACCGGGGCGGTGTCGCGCGCCCTGGGCCACCTGGTCACCGGCGCCTTCGGCACGCCCCAGCCGTGGTACGACGCGGTGATGGCCGCCGGCGACCTGGCCGGCGAGCGCTACTGGCAGATCCCGCTCGTCGACGACTACGTCCCGGAGATGGACAGCTGGTACGGCGACCTCCAGAACTCGGGCTCGGCCGAGGGCTCGCTGGTCAAGAGCGGTCTCTTCCTGCGCGAGTTCCGGACGAAGCCGTGGGTCCATCTCGACATCGGCGGCACGGGCTACTTCCGCAAGCCCCTGCCGTTCGCCGCCCGGGGCTCGAACGGGGTCAGCCATGCAACGCTGGTCGAGCTGGCTCTCGCCGGCGCGCGCTGATCGCCTCGGTTCAGCGGATCTCCTGACAGGGATCGGGGACCGGCCGAGGTGACCGCGCTGATCGCCGGCCTGGCCTGCCTTGGCCTGGTCTGGGGCGTCGTCGCAGATCGGATCGCGGCGCGCTGGCCGGCGCACGAAGACGGCTCGATCCGCGGCCTGGGCTGGCGGATGGTCCTCGTGCCGCTCGTCGGGGCGGTTGCCCTGGGCGACCTTGGCCGTCGATTCCCGGACGCCGGCAGCACCCTGATCTACAGCCTGGTCTTCGTCGTCCTGATCCTGCTCCTGGCGACCGACCTGGACCAGCGCACCCTGCCCGACGAGCTGACCCTGCCCCTGGCCGTGCTGGCCGGCGTCTACGGTCTGACCGGCTTGAATCCGCTGATCGGCCATGCCGTCCCGGGAGCGATGCTGCCGGCCCTGATCGGGGCGATCGTGATCCCGGCGGTCTTCTTCATCCTGTCGATCCCATTCGGGCCGGGCGCCCTGGGCCTGGGCGACGTCAAGCTCCTGTTCGGGGTCGGCCTGCTGGCCGGCCTCGAGCGGACCGCGTTCGGGGTGATCGTCGGCGTCCTGATCTCGGGCGTGGTCATCATCGCCCTGCTCGCCAGCCGCCGGATCGGCCTGAAGAGCTTCATTCCCTACGGCCCGTTCCTGATCGTGGGCGCGTTCTGGGCGGTGCTCCTCCAGTCCTAGGAAATCGGTCCGGGTGGCGCACCACCCCGAATCGGGGTAGGGTGGATGAGCGGGGTATCATGCCCCGGTGCCGGAGTCGTCCCGGACGGAGCCCGTTCGGACGGCGTTCAACCGGCGAGGACGTCCGCCGCCCGCGCCCGGGACGCGTCAACGGAGATCACTCGCTCGATGACGACCGCTCGACTGGTTCGATCGATCCTTGCCGCCACCTTCGTGGTGGCGCTCCTCGGCGGGTCCTTCACGCCCAACCTCGCCCGGGGCGACGACCTCTCCCAGGCACAGGCCCAGCAGAGGGCGATCGCCGCCCAGATCGCGGCCCAGAAGGCCCACATGGCCGAGCTTGCCTCGTTGCAGGCCGATCTCGCCGCAACCCTGGTCACGACCCGGACGAAGCTACAGGGGATCAACTCGGACCTGGTCGACGTCAAGGCCAACGTTGCCGCGACGCAGGCCAAGGTCAATGTCGTCCAGGCCCAGTACAACCAGCAGGTCGAGGACCTCAACAACCTTGACCTGGCCCTGATCGGCCTCAACCGCGAGGAGCAGCAGAAGGCCGCCGACCTGGCCGCGACGAAGGCGCTCCTGGCCGACCACATCCGGGCCGCCTATGACCAGGACCGGACCTCGATCCTCGAGACGCTGCTCTCGGCGGCCTCGTTCACCGACGCCCTCGGCGACATTGGCAGCCTGATCGACTTCGGCAACCAGGACCACGTCCTGGCCAGCCAGATCGCGTCCGACCAGGCAACCCTGCTGGCGCTCAATGCGACGGTCACCTCGACCCGCCAGCAGACCCAGGACCTGGCCGAGCAGACCGCCGCCCAGAAGGTCCAGCTGGATGCCAGCCTGGCTGCCCTGAACGCGGCAAAGGCCCAGCTGGCGCTGCTCCAGCAGGCCACCTCGAAGGCGCTCGCACTGCAGCTGACGACCTACAAGAAGCTGTCGAGCAATGCGGCGGCGCTGCGCAAGGCGATCAATGCCGAGGCGGCCGCCGAGGCCACCGTTTCGCGCAAGATCCAGCAGATCCTCAACGCCGGCGGCCAGAGCGGAAGCATCCCCTCCCAGTACAACGGCACCCTGAACTGGCCGATCTCGGGCACCGTCACCCAGGAGTTCGGCTGCACCGGCTTCCCGTCCGAACCGCCCCTCGGCTCGTGCGCCCACTTCCACAATGGGATCGACATCGCCGATCCGATGTACACCCCGATCCACGCGGCGGGCGATGGCCGGGTGGTCTTCGCCGGACCGCTGTCCGACGGCGCGTGGGTGGTGATGATCGCCCACTCCACCCACCTGGTCACCTGGTACGCCCACGTCGACGATCGGAAGCACCCCATCCCGGTCCGCGTCGGCCAGTGGGTGACGGCCGGCCAGGTGATCGCCTACGTCGGGATGACCGGTAATACGACCGGGCCGCACCTTCACTGGATGACCGAGCTCGACGGGAACTACGTCAACCCGCGCCTCTTCCTGTGAGCTCGCGGGAGAGCTAGAATCAGCCTGCGGCCGCGCTCGCGACCGGGGTCCGCGATCCGACGGAGGACGCCGTGAAGCCAATGATGGCGGTGATCCTGGCTGGGGGCGAAGGCGAGCGCCTGTCGATCCTGTCGTCGGTCCGGGCCAAGCCGGCGGTGCCCTTTGGCGGCAAGTACCGAATCATCGACTTCACCCTGAGCAACTGCGTCAACTCGGGCATCGACAACGTCGTCGTCCTGACCCAGTACAATCCGCGTTCGCTGAACGACCACATCGGCCTGGGCCGGCCGTGGGACCTGGACCGCAACACCGGCGGGGTCAAGATGCTCCAGCCGTACATCTCCCGCGGTCGGGTGGCCGAGTGGTATCGGGGCACGGCCGACGCGGTCCTCCAGAACTGGAACGTGATCGAGCACGATCCGTGCGACACGGTCCTGGTCCTGGCCGGCGACCACATCTACAAGATGGACTACACCCCGTTCATTGCCGCCCACCGGCGCAAGCGGGCCGACGTCACGATCGCCGTCCGTCGGGTGCCGCTGGCCGATGCCACAAGGATGGGCATCCTGGCTATGGACGAAACGATGCGGATCACCGAGTTCCAGGAGAAGCCCAAGGCACCCCGCAGCGACCTCGCCAGCATGGGCGTCTACGTCTTCAGCAAGCGCGCCCTGAAGAAGTGGCTGACCGACGATCGGCCCGACTTCGGCGGTAACGTCGTGCCGGCCATGATCGAGGGCGGCGGGCGGGTGTTCGGCTATCGCTTCGACGGCTACTGGCAGGACGTGGGCACGATCCAGTCCTACTGGGAGGCGAACATGGCCCTTGTCGAGGAGCGCCCCGAGCTGGACCTCTACGACCGGAGCTGGCTGATCCACACCCGGTCCGAAGAGCGCGCCCCGGCCAAGATCGGCGAGACGGCCCAGGTCCACCGGAGCCTGATCAGCCACGGCTGCGTCGTGAACGGCACAGTGGTCAACAGCGTCCTGTCGCCCGGCGTCCGGGTCGAAGTCGGGGCGGTGGTCCGCGACTCGATCGTGATGTTCGACTCGGTGATCCGGCAGGGCGCGATCATCGACCACGCGATCCTCGACAAGGAGGTCATGGTCGGTCCGGGGGCAGTTGTCGGTGACGGGCCGGACGGGCCGCCGAACCGCCAGGAGCCGGGTCGCCTGAACACCGGTATCACGGTCGTCGGCAAGCGGGCGATGATTCCCCGTGGCCAGCGGATCGGACGCAACGTGAAGATCGGGGGCAGCGTCCGAGCCGCCGATTTCACCGGCCGGGTCACCCGCAGCGGCGACTCGGTCATGCGGCCCGAGGATGCGGTCATCCCACGTACGCCGGCCAAGCCGGCCAGCAATCCGGTCGTCGTCCGGCCGGGACGCTCGAGCGCAGAGGGCGCCGCGAGCTAGCGCTGCGAGCCAGCGCTGCGGGCCAAACGGCTTGGGCCCCTCCGCCACCGGTCGCCACACCCGACCATCCAGGAGGCGTGGGCTAGACTCCGCCCCATGTCCGAATCGAACGGGACGCCGGCCGCCGTCGAAGGCTGGTTCGGCGAGCTTGGCATCGCGCCCACGACCCGGGTCGACCGCGACGGCGTGGTGGCCTGGGACGTCCAGCTCGACGGACGCCGCCGGTTCGACGTCCGCTTCACGGTGATCCTCGATCCGGCCCTGGGCCTGATCACCTGGGTCCACTTCGCGCCGCCGATCGGCGACGGCCTGCGCAAGTCGTATCACCGCCTGCTGCGCTGGAATGACGAGTTCCCGTTCGTGAAGTTCTCGCTGGCCGAGGACGGCCGGCCCACCCTGAGCACCGAGATCCCGTCCCGGATCCTGGACCTGGACGAGCTGGGGGTGGCCCTCGCGCGATCGCTGGCGATCTGCGACGCGCTGCTCGAGGAGTCGGCCGGCTGGCTCTGGATCGGCGGCCGGATTCCCGACCAGTCGGGGCGGATCGGGCGTAACCCAGAGCTCTTCGAGCGCTACGCGGCGCGGCTCCCGGAGCTGCTCGGGTCGTGATCGGGGCGCGCCAACGCCTCCGGTCCGCCGCGCTGGTCGCGGTCGGCGTAGTGGCCGGGACGGCCGGCCTGCTCGCCCTGCCGGCCACCGGGGACCTGGCCCCGGTCGTCCAGGCGGCCGGTCCCGGCCTGACGATGATCGGGGCAGCCACCTACGACGTCCGCCCGACCAGCCATCTCGTTCACGTCACGGTCCAGATGTCGGTCACGAACCACCTGACCGACACGGTGATCCAGCGCTACACCTTCAGCCGGATCGACGTCGCGGTGCCGCCGACCGCCGCCCATGCGACCGCGACGGCCGGGACCCGGAAGGTGAGCGTCAGCCAGGTCAGCCGGAATTCGAGGCAGGCCGTCCTGTCGGTGGGCCTGGGTGGGTCCCTCGGCTCCGGACATACGACATCGGTCGCCCTGGCCTTCGACCTGCCCGACCCGGGTGGCAAGGCCGACCGGCCGATCCGGGTCGGACCATCGCTGATCACCTTCCCGGTGTGGGCCTTCGGCTCGAGCGGGCTGGCCGGCGCCAGGGTCGTCGTCCGCTTCCCTGTCGGCTTCGACGTTCGGGTCGTGGCCGGCGCGCTGGGCGCCCCGGTCGTCGCCACCGACGGCACGATCTCGTTGACGGCGGGGGCGATCGCCGATCCGCTCGCCTTCAGTGCCGTGGTGGCAGCCGACCGGCCGAGCTCGTTCGTCGAGACCAAGGTCGACCTCGAGATCGGCAACGAGCCGGTCAGCCTCGTGGTCCGGGCGTGGCCCGACGATGCCGCCTGGGGAACGAGGATGACCAAGCTGCTCAAGTCCAGCCTGCCGCTGCTGGCCGGCGAGATCGGCCTGCCGTACCAGCCCAGTGCCCCGGTGGTGGCCGTCGAGGAAGCATTGCCTCGCTCGATCGACGGCTATGCGGCCACCTACCTGCCCGTCGAGGGCACGATCCAGATCGCCTACACGGCCGACGACACGATCGCCATCCACGAGCTGGCCCACCTGTGGTTCGATGGCTCGCTGTTCGCCGACCGCTGGATCGACGACGGCTTCGCGATCTTCTACGGCAACCGGGTGGCCCAGCAGCTCAAGCTCAAACCCGCCGACGAATCGATCACGCCCGCCCTGGCCACCGCCGCGGCGCCGCTCAACACGTGGTCGGGCGCCGATGCAACGGCGGGAGCGACGAGCGAGACTGCGGCTTCCGCCCTGGCCGACCGCTACGGTCGAGCCGCGGCGGTCACGATCGCCAGCCGCCTGTACAGCCTGGTTGGCGCCGGCGGCCTGCAGACCGTGTGGCGGGCCGCGTCCGGACGCGAAGCGGCCTATCAGCCGGCCGGCCAGGTGCTGCCCACGCTGGTCAGCGATGGACCACCGGACTGGCGCGGCCTGCTGGACCTGATCACCGAACGGACCGGCGTCGACGCGACCTCGCTGTGGGCGAGCCTGGTCGTCACGCCGACCGAGCAGACGCTCCTCGCGACGCGAACGGCAGCCCGGAGCCAGTACTCGGCGCTCCTGGCCAGGTCCGCGAGCTGGTCCGTCCCGCAGGCCGTCCTCAACGCCCTGAACGCCTGGCAATACGGCAGCGCGACCGACCTGATGACCGGCCTCGACCAGCTCCTCGACCAGCGCGATCGGATCGCGGCGGCCGCCGCGACCGCCGGCCTGACGCCGC
>PNAZ01000124.1 GCA_003169655.1 Chloroflexota bacterium | reverse complement strand
GGCGGCGGGACGGGCGACGACAAGGGCGGCCCGGGTGATTCGCCGGCCAGCATGGCTTGGCTCGAATCGGGGCGGGGGACCGGCTACGCCGCCGGAGCCGGAGCCGGAGCCGGAGCCGGAGCTGGAGCCCGAGCCGGAGCGCCCAACTCTGCCCAGGCGTCGCAGGACGCGGCCCAGCTGCCGCCGGGCATGATCGACGGCCGGACGATCGACCCGGAGAGCGGTGTCCTCCTGCCGGCAGAACGGCGGACGGACAAGCTCGGCCGGCCGAACCACTGGGACGGCGGCCAGCCGGCCGTTCCGAGCGCCCATGCCGGCAGCACGGTCGGCCTGTCGGATTGGGAGCGCTGGCTGGAGTTCTGTGCCCGGATGGACGGCTTCCCGCGCCACCTGAGCATCCACAGCGGCGGGATGCTGATCACCGCCGCGCCGCTGATCGACATCGCCCCGCTCGAACGGGCCACGATGCCCAATCGGGTCGTGGTCCAGTACGACAAGCGCGACGTCGAGACGATCAAGCTGATCAAGCTCGACCTGCTCGGCCTGGGGATGCTCGCCGCCATCGACGAGACGGTCCAGCTGGTCGAGCACGATTGCGCGGTCTGCCTCGACCTCGACCACCTGCCCGAGGAGATCGACGAGGTCTTCGGGATGCTCCAGGCGGCCGATACTGTGGGCGTCTTCCAGGTCGAGAGCCGGGCCCAGATGCAGACCCTGCCCAAGTCGCGGCCGAACTGCCTCGACGACCTGGTGGTCGAGGTCGCGATCATCCGGCCCGGCCCGATCCAGGGCAACGCGGTCCATCCCTACCTGCGTCGCAAGCAGGGCCTCGAGCCGGTCACCTACCTCCACCCCAGCCTGGCCCCGATCCTGGCCGACAGCCTGGGCGTGATCCTGTACCAGGAGCAGGTGATGCGGATCGCGATCGAAGTGGCTGGCTTCAGCGCCGCCGATTCGGACGGATTCCGTCGGGCGATGGGCACCTGGCGCTCGAGCCGCGAGATGGAGAAGCTCCACGCCCGCTTCGTTGACGGTTGCGTGGCGATCCAGGGCCTGCCCCTCGAGGACGCCGAGGAGCTCTTTCGACGGGTGGCCGGCTTCGCCTCGTTCGGTTTCGCCAAGAGCCACGCCGCCGCCTTCGCCCGGACCGCCTACGAGTCGTCGTTCCTGAAGCTCTTCTATCCCGCCCAGTTCCTGGTCGGCCTGATCAACGCCCAGCCGATGGGCTTCTATCCGGTGGAGGTCCTGGTCAACGACACCAAGCGCCACGGCGTCGCGGTCCTGCCGGTCGATGTCAACGCCTCGAGCTTCAAGACCACGACCGAATGGGTCGGCCGGCCGGGCGAGCCGCTGCCGGAGGGCGCGGGCATCGAGCGCCGGCCCGAGCCGATCCGCTCACCGGCCTGCGTCCTGCCCAGCCCGGCGGCCCGTGAGCGCTGGTCGGCCGAGAGCGCGATCGGCTGGGGCGTCCGCCTCGGCCTCGGGCTGGTCAAGGGGATCGGCGAAGAGCACGCCGAGCTGCTCGACGCCGAGCTCGCCCGCGGCCCGTACACGAGCCTGGGCGATGTGGTCGAGCGGACCGGCCTGCCCGAGGAGACGATCGAGCAGCTGATCCGGGCCGGCGCCCTCGATTCGATCGGGCGGCCGCGCCGGGAGCTGCTCTGGCAGCTGCGCGAGGTAGCCTCGCGTCGGACCGGTGGCCTGGCCGGCCGGGCGGCGGGACGGCCAATCGACCTGCGCCTGCCGGCCACCACCGCCCCGGCCCTGCCACCGATCGGACAGACCGAGAAGCTCGGTGATTCCTATGCCGTCCTGTCGCTCGATCCGCGTCAGCAGGTGGTCGAGCTGTTCCGGGGAGCCCTCGACCGGCTCGGCGCGATTCCCAACTCGGCCCTCAACGAGCATCCACCGGGCAAGATCCGGATCGGTGGCCTCGTGGTCACCCGCCAGCATCCGATGACAGCCAAGGGCACGGTCTTCCTGGCCCTCGAGGACGAGACCGGGATGGTCAACGTCACCCTCTGGCCGGACACCTGGGCGCGGCTGCGGGGGGTGGTTCGCCGGCACGCCCTGCTGCTCGTCGACGGCCAGCTCCAGCGGGAAGGCGACGTGGTCAACGTGATCGCCCGGCAGATCCAGCCGCTGCCCGAGATTGCCGCCGAGGTCGGTGGTCCGCGCCGGCCGCCCGGGGTTCGCCAGCTCGGCTATGCCGGCATGCGCCGGGTCGGTTGAGTGCCCAGGAAGTTGGACGCGCCCCGACATCTGTCGCCCGAAGCGACGAACCACGTTCGGTCCGAGCCTCCGTTCGAAGATTCGTTACCCCGGTCGCCGATCCTCGAGGCGCGTCCTACCCTTTGTTCGTCGCGATTGGCCGGTCGGATTGCGGCCGCTTGCCTAGCGCCGGCGGGGGGCCGGCTTCGAGCCGCGGGCCGCCGAACGAGCCCCGGCATTCGGGTTGGCCATCCGCAGGAAGCGCCGGTAGAAGCCGGCGAAGCCACCCACTGCGACGCCCGCGACGGGCGACACGACCAGGGCGTACAGCGCGTTCTGGATCCGGACGTCGTTGGTGATGACGGCCCCGGTGGCGTTCGCTGGGAAGCTCGCGGTCAGGACGTAGACCGAGAACAGGATCCCGCCCAGGATGCCCGCGATCGCGCCGGCGAGATAGCTCGAGCGCTGGGTCAGGATCCCGGCCAGGAAGGCCGCCGCGAGTGGCGGCGGGAAGACGAACAGGTTGAAGGCAAGGGCCGGGATGCCCGCGCTCGTGATGTTCCCGCCGGTTGCCTCGAACACGATCGCGACGACCAGGATGAGCAGGCAGGGGACCCAGATCGCGAACGTCCTGGTGGCCAGGCGGGGCAGGTCGGCCAGGTCTTCCCGGAAATGGACCGGCCGGATCGCGCCCCGGAACGAGCCGAACATCCCCGGTCGCGGCGGACGGCTCGTCGGTCCCGCTGCCTTCGCCTGCGAGCCCTTGCTGGTCATCTCCGCTTCGAGGGCCGGGTCCTCGGCCGTCGCGGCAGCCGTTGCGGCGCGATGGCGACGCCGGGCTTCGGCGCGTGCGGTGCTCTTGGCGCGGGCCACGATCCCTCCTGGTTGGGTGATCTCGAACTCGACGGACCTGGCGGCGATGTCGGCAGGCGCAGGTCGGGCGCCATCGTAGCGCAGTGGACGGGATCGCTGAACTGCGGTTGCCCCGTTGGCAAGCACGAGGTGATGAACAGGTGAGCGGCCGATAACGGTTGTCCGCTACAAGGGAGACCCGCTCTCCAGATCCCCGCCGGGAGGTCGTCGATGCATCGAGCCCGGCGCGCGGCCCTGGTCGCGTTCGTCCTGTCCTGGTCAATTGCCGCGTTCACGCTGGCCGATCCACCCGTCCCGGTCGCCTTCGGGGCGCCAGCGGCCGGCATCGTCGGTCCATCGGTCGCCTGGCCGATCTCGAGCGGCCTGCTGATCGCGGAGGTTGTCACCGGCGGAGCATCTGCGTCGGACGAGTACTTCGAGCTGACCAACGCCGGACCGGCCGCCGCCGACCTCAACGGGCTCGAAGTCGCCTACGCTTCGTCGGCCGGCACGACCGCCACCCGGCGCGTCGGCTGGGCTGCGGCCCTCCTGCTCGCTCCGGGACGGCATATCCTGGTCGCCAACTCCGCCGGTATCTACGCCGCCCAGGCCGATGCCACCTACACGGCGGGCATTGCCGCGACTGGCGGGTCGCTCGTGCTCCGCCCGAGCGGCGGCACGCCGATCGATGCCGTTGGCTGGGGCGACGCGACCAATGCCTTCCTCGAGACGGCCCCGGCGGCAGCGCCCCCGGCCGGATCGAGCATCGAGCGCAAGCCCGGTGGGGCGGGCGGCAACGTCTCGGACTCGAACGACAACGCCACGGACTTCGCGCTCAATGCCGGGCCCACGCCGGAGAACCTGGCAGCCTCGGCACGACCCGCTTCCGGCAGCGGCCCGACGCCGAGCCCGCGGCCGTCGGCCGCACCGTCGAGTGCTCCACCGCCGACGCCTGCCCCGACGCCCACGGCCAAGCCCTCGCCGACCCCGACCCCGGTTCCGACGCCAATTCCGAGCGCAACGCCGACACCCAAGCCTTCGCCCTCGCCGACCCCGGTCCCGACGCGGAGCCCCAGCCCGGTTCCGTCGCCGACAGCCAGCCCAAGTCCCCGACCCAGCCCCAGCCCGTCGGTGATGCCGGCGCCGCTCCCGACCGCCAGCCCAACGCCCGCGCCCTCGACGATCTCGATCTCGGACGCACTCGCCAGGGGCGGAACGGTGTCGGTCGCGGGCGTGGTCACCGCGGGCCCGTCCCTGATCGACACGAGCGGGCGGCTGGTGGTGATCCAGGACCAGTCGGCCGCCGTCGAAGTGCGCCTCCCGGCGGCCAACGCGAACGGCCTGGACGGCCTGGCTGGCCGGCGGGTCGGACCCGGCATGTCCCTGCGGATCAAGGGCTCGGTTGGCCGGGCCTACGGGGCTCCACGGATCACGGCCAGCACGGTCACCTGGCTGGGCCAGGTCGCTCAGCCGGTGCCCCTCCGGATCACGGCCGCGCCGGGTGCCGGCCTGGAATGGCGGCTGGTCATCGCCAGCGGGCGGCTCGACTCGATCCATCGGCTCGGCCTGCGCTGGCGCGCGGAGCTGATCATCGGCGGCACGAGGATCCCGATCGTCGGCCTGACCGGCGCCGGGATCGGCGTAGGGCGGCTGATCCCGGATCGCCGGGTCACGATCGTCGGGATTGTCCGGCGTGCCTACCCAACGGCGATTGACCGGCGCTATGCGCTCGAGCCGCGGTCGTTCGGGGATGTCACCTTCGGCCCGGCCGATCCCGCCCCGGCGAAGGCCACGGGCGGCGCAACCGGCGGCGGCTCGTCGGGTACCGTCCTGGGGGCCGGCGCTGCCTCGAGCAGCACGGCACCGGTGGCAGCGGTCGAGCCCACCGTTGACCTGCGCGACCTCGGCTCGCTGACCGGCCGCCTGGTCCAGGTGAGCGGGATCGTGACGAGGGTCGATGGCTCGATCGTTTCGCTTGACGACGGCACGGCCATCGGCCGGCTCATGCTGACGGGCGAGGCTGCCGCGTTCCTCGACCTGGTCGAGGTCGCCGATCCGCTCGAGGTGGACGGGCGGGTCAGCGCGGATGGCACTGGCCCGTTCCTGCTGGTGACCGATCCGATGGGCGTGCGCCAGGCCGGTGATCCCGGAGGCGATCCCGGTCCCGGGGCAGCGTCGCCTCAGGCGCCCGCCGCATCAGGCGTCCTGGCCAGCGGCCTGGAGACCCCTGACACCCGCCAGATCGAGCCCGGATTGGCCGAGAACGGGACGTCCGGCTCGGCCAATCCGGGCCTCGCCGTCCTCCTCGAGGCGTTGGCGATGGCCCTCCTGGGCGCCATCCTGGCCCTCTCGATCGCGGTCCCGCTTGTCCGGCGCAGGGCCCGCCAGCCCCGTCCGGCGGGTCCCCAGGAGGCTCCCCACGCACGGTCCACGCTCGGTCCGGGTTGACGCTCGTTCGAGCGCGGGTCTATCCTCGGCCGAGTTTCGCGCCAGCGAAGCGCTACGCGAGCGAGGATCAGGTCTTGCCGAACGCGGATCACCGCGTCGCACTCCCAGCCGGAGAACGGCAGTACCACATCGGACTTGGCCCGGGTGACCTGGCCGAGTACATCCTCCTCCCCGGCGACCCCGATCGAACCCAACGGATCGCCACGCGCCTCGAGAACATCGAAGGCGAGTGGCGGCACCGGGAGTTCGCCTCGGTCACCGGCTCGTACCGCGGCGAGCGGGTCTCGGTCGTCTCGACCGGGATCGGCACCGACAACGTCGAGATCGTCGTAGCGGAGATCCTGGCGATCACGAAACGTCCGACCTTCATCCGGGTCGGGTCGTGCGGCGCGCTCCAACCGGAGATCGCGGTGGGCGACCTGATCATCTCGTCCGGATCCGTCCGGCTCGAGGCGACGACAAGCTTCTTCGTTCACGAGGGGTATCCCGCGGTTGCCGACTATGAGGCGGTCGCGGCACTCGTCGAGGCGGCGGCGAAGCTTGGACACCGGGCGCATGTCGGGATAACGGCCACGGCTCCTGGCTTCTTCGGTGCGCAAGGGCGTCCGATACCGCAGCTGCCCATCCGCTACCCTGACCTCGCTGAAGAGATGGCGCGCCAGCGCGTCCTCAACTTCGAGATGGAGGCATCGGCACTACTGGTCCTGGCCGGGTTGGCTGGCTGTCGAGCTGGTGTCGTGTGCGCGGTCTACGCGCATCGGCCCTCGGGCGACTTTGCAACCGGCGAAGCCAGGAGCCGCGCGGAGGCGGCCTGCGTCGAGACCGGACTCGAAGGACTCTGGAACCTCGCCGCGATGGAACGCCAGAAGCGCAGCGCTGGGACGGACCGCTGGCGGCCGTCACTCTGGAACGGAACGTAGGGGCGGATACGGGGCAATCGCGTCGTAACGCCGAGGAACTCGTGGAGAGGAGACCCGGAATGGCCGAGGCCTATTGCGTCAAGGACAAGAAGAAGGTCGAAGTCGTGAATCCGCAGAAGATCACGATGAAGAATGGCAAGCCGGCGATCTCGGGCACCTGCCCGGTCTGCGGCGGCAAGGTCTTCAAGATCGGGGGCTGACCGCCCGAGCACCAGTTCAGGGAGCCCCCGCCGAGAACCGGCGGGGGCTTTCTGCTGCTTTGCTAGAGTGGCGCTGGCGGGCCCCCTGCGAGCGAGGAACTTCCTACCGATGAACCGACCGGTTCTCGCGCTTGACCTGGGCGGCACCCAGGTTCGAGCGGCGGTGATCCAGGCCGATGGCAGCCGGGTCGCTCGCCATGCCACCGCGACGCCCAGTGAGCAGGGACCTGATGCCGTCATCCAGGCCTGCATCGACACCCTCGCTGCGGCTCGAACCGACGCGCCCGGGGGGCTCGACGCGGACCTCGCCGGGATCGGCGTCTCATCGCCCGGACCGGTCAATCCCTGGACCGGCGTGATCGTCAGCCCGCCGAACCTGGGCAGCGACTTCCACGACATCCCGATTGCCTCCCGCCTCGAGGCGGCCCTCGGGTTGCCGGTCTACCTCGAGCGCGACACGAACGTCGCCGCACTGGGCGAGCAGGCCTTCGGCGCCGCCCGCGGTGTCGATGACTTCCTGTATGTGACCGTGTCGACCGGGATCGGCGGAGCGATCGTGTCCGATGGCCACCTCATCCTCGGTCCCGATGCCACCGCCGGCGAGCTCGGTCACGTCTCGATCGAGCTCGACGGACCGCCGTGCGGGTGCGGTGGTCGGGGCCACCTTGAGGCAATCTCGTCGGGGGTCGCGCTCGCCCGCGATGCCCGCGATGCCGTGGCGCGCGGTACCTCGCCGTTCCTGGTCGCTCGCGCCGCGGCCAGCCCCGACGGCCCGCACGGACTCGATGCCCGCGACGTGGCTGAGGGTGAAGATGCCGGCGACGGCGTGTGCATGCGCCTGATGGACCACGCCCGGCGCGCGTTCGCCATGGCCTGCGCGGGATTCGTGAACACGTTCAACCCCGACCTGATCGTGATCGGCGGTTCGATTGCCGAGCACCAGGGCGATCGGTTGCTCGACCCGGCCCGGGCCGAGATCAAGCGGGGCTCGTTCGCCACGCCCGCGGCCCGGGTCCGGCTCGTCCCGCCCGTCCTCGGTCCGGACGTGAGCCTTGCCGGTGCCCAACCGCTCGTCGCCGCGCGCCTGAGCGACGACCGGTGGCGCGCCGGCCGCGCCCGCCTGGACGTCGCTCGACCGCCTGCCCGGCCGTGAGCCGCGCGGCGTCGTACGATGGAGGGCCGAACGTCCCGTGCGCCGATGACCGGGGGCAGAGGTTGGCGCGGGCTTCGGACTTCAGACTCCATTTGGTGATTGCCCCACCCTGACCCGCCGCGGCGCGCGGCAGGCGAGCTCCAGGAGGACCCACACGATGACTGTTCGCGTCGGGATCAACGGCTTCGGCCGGATTGGTCGCCAGTCGCTCAAGGCGCTCCTCGAACGCGCGCCCGACGTCGAGGTCGTGGCGATCAACGACCTCGTCGAAACGTCGCTCAATGCGCTCCTGTTCAAGCACGACTCGACGTACGGCGCCTACCCGGGCACGGTCGACCACACCGAGAATTCGCTGATCATCGATGGGCGCGAGATCAAGGTCCTCAAGGAACGCGACCCGGCCGCCCTGCCCTGGGGCGCCCTGGACGTGGACATCGTCCTCGAGTCGACGGGCATCTTCACCGATGCCGATAAGGCCCGTGCCCACCTGACCGCCGGTGCCCGCAAAGTGATCATCAGCGCGCCGGCCAAAGGCGAGGACATCACGATCGTGCTGGGCGTCAACCAGGATCGCTACGACCCGGCCACCCACGACATCATCAGCAATGCGAGCTGCACCACGAACTGCCTGGCCCCCGCGGCCAAGGTCGTCCATGACAATTGGACGATCGAGCGCGGCCTGATGAACACGATCCACTCGTACACCAACGACCAGCGCATCCTCGACGTGGCCCACAAGGATCCGCGCCGGGCACGGGCGGCCGGGCTGAACATCATCCCGACCACGACCGGCGCGGCCAAGGCCCTGGCGCTTGTGATCCCGGACCTGAAGGGCAAATTCGACGGCTTCAGCCTGCGGGTCCCGACGCCCACGGTCAGCGTCGTCGATTTCACCGCCGACCTGGCTCGGCCGACGACCGTCGAGGAGGTCAACGCCGCGTTCCGCGAGGCGGCCGCCGGCCCGCTCAAGGGGATCCTGGGTGTCTCCGACGAGCCGCTCGTGTCGACCGACTTCCGGGGCGACACCCGTTCGTCGATCATCGACGCCGAATCGACGATGGTCCTCGGCGGCACGATGGTCAAGGTGATCTCGTGGTACGACAACGAGTGGGGCTATAGCTGCCGGGTCGCCGACCTGATCCGCTTCGTCGCCGAGCGCCTGCCCGTCAGCGTCGCCTGACCGGCCGGCCGAGATGGACAAGCTCACGATCCGGGACGTCGACACCAGCGGCAAGCGCGTCTTCGTCCGCGTCGACTTCAATGTGCCGCTCCAGGACGGCAAGGTCACCGACGACTCGCGAATCCGGGCTGCCGTCCCGACGATCCGGGCACTCCTCGCCCAGGGCGCCCGAATCGTCCTGGCCAGCCACCTCGGCCGGCCGGACGGCAAGGTCCAGGACGGCCTCCGCCTGCGGCCGGTGGCCGAGCGTCTCAGCCAGCTCCTGCGGATGAGCGTGCCGTGCACCGGTGACGCCCTGGGCGTGGGGACCGAGGACGCGATCCGCCGACTCCGGCCAGGCGAGGCGTTGCTCCTCGAGAACCTCCGCTTCCACGCTGAGGAGGAGGCCAACGACCCGGGCTTTGCCCGGACCCTGGCCTCGTACGCGGACCTGTACGTCAACGATGCGTTCGGGACCGCCCATCGGGCCCACGCCTCGACGGTCGGCATCACCGAGTTCCTGCCGGCCTACGCCGGCCTGCTGATGGAAGCCGAGATCAGGGCCCTCTCGAACCTCCTGGAGGACCCCGCCCGGCCGTTCTTCGCGGTGATCGGCGGGGCCAAGGTGTCGGGCAAGATCGCGGTCCTCGAGCACCTGATGGACCGGGTCGACGGGTTCATCATCGGCGGCGGGATGGCCAACACGTTCCTGCTGGCCCAGGGCAAGAGCGTGGGCAAGAGCCTGGCCGAGCCGGACCGGATCGAGGAGGCCCGTCGGATCCTGGCCGCGGCGGATGGGAAGGGCGTCCGGATCGTGCTGCCGGTCGACGTGATCGTGGCCAAGGAAGTGACCCAGGGCACCGAATACAAGACCCTGTCGGCCGAGAAGATCCCGGCCTCGTGGCATATCGTCGATGTCGGCCGCCAGACGCTGGCGCTGATGGAGGAGGCCCTCGAGCCCGCCCGGACCGTCTTCTGGAACGGGCCGCTGGGCGTCTTCGAGATCCCCTCGTTCGCCCACGGCACGAACGCGATCGCCCGCTACCTCGCCGATCGGGCCGACGCCGGGACGACCGTCGTGGTCGGTGGCGGCGATTCCGTGGCGGCCGTCACCCAGCAGGGCCTGGCCGGGCGGATGACCCACATCTCGACCGGCGGGGGCGCTTCGCTCGAGTTCCTCGAGGGCCGCGAGCTGCCCGGGATCGCCGTCCTGCTCGACCGGCCGGCTGCGCCCGATGTAGCCGGAACCGTCGGCGTCGAGGCCCGCGGATGACCAGCACGATCGTCGAGATCGACGCCCGCCAGATCATCGACTCGCGAGGCAATCCGACCGTCGAGGTGGACGTCGTCCTCGACGACGGTGCCCGCGGCCGTGCGGCGGTCCCGTCGGGGGCGTCGACCGGCGCCAACGAGGCGGTCGAGCTGCGCGATGGCGACAAGGCTCGCTTCGGCGGCCAAGGCGTCCTCAAGGCCGTGGCCAACGTGACCGACACGATCGCGCCCGAGCTGATCGGCGCCGACGCCGAGGACCAGGCCGCCATCGACGCCGCCCTGATCGCACTCGACGGCACGCCCAACAAGGCGAAGCTGGGGGCCAACGCGATCCTGGGCGTCTCGCTGGCCTGCGCCCACGCGGTCGCGGAGTCCTACGGCGTGCCGCTCTACCGCTATCTCGGTGGCGTGGGCGCCCGGATCCTGCCTGTCCCCCAGTTCAATATCCTCAACGGCGGCAAGCACGCCCAGGACTCGACGGATTTCCAGGAGTTCATGGTCGTGCCGGTCGGCGTCGAGTCGTTCTCGGCCGCGTTGCGCGCCGGGGCCGAGATCTTCCACGCCCTGCGCGGGATCCTCCACGATGAGGGCCACGCGACCGGGCAGGGCGACGAAGGCGGCTTCGCACCGTCGCTGCCCTCGAACGAGGCGGCCGTCGAGCTCGTCCTGCGGGCGATCGAGAAGGCCGGCTATCGGCCCGGCGAGGAGGTCGGGATCGCGCTCGACCCGGCGACCAGCTCAATCCTGGTGGAAGGCACCGGAGTTGAGGGTGTCACGGGCCAATACCATCTCGCCCGAGAAGGCCGGACGCTCGACTCGGGCGAGCTGATCGACCTGTGGGAGCGCTGGATCGCGAAGTATCCAATCGTGTCGCTCGAGGATGGCCTGGCCGAAGACGACTGGGCCGGCTGGCTGGAGCTGTCGGTTCGGCTCGGCTCAAAGGTCCAGCTGGTCGGCGACGACATCCTGGTCACGAACCCTCGATTCATCGCCCGGGGGATCGCCGAACGGGCGATGAACGCCGTCCTGATCAAGCTCAACCAGATCGGCAC